>NZ_CP088149.1:5090000-5390000 GCF_002845275.2 Pseudomonas sp. S06B 330
CGGGTAAAGATGCAGGTACCGTTGCCGTATTCGTGCTCGTTGATCAGGCGCATGGCTTCTTCCAGGCTATTGACCCGGACTACGCACAGGACAGGGCCGAAGATCTCTTCTTTATAGATGCGCATCTGCGTGGTCACGCGATCGAACAGCGTGCCACCAACAAAGTAACCATCTTCATTACCTGCAACGCGGTAGCCACGACCGTCCACTACCAGCTGTGCACCGGCAGCAACACCGTCATCGATGTAACCCACGACCTTGTCACGAGCAGCAGCAGTCACCAGCGGGCCCATGTCCAGGCCGCAAGAAGTGCCAGCGCCGATCTTCAGCGCCTTGATCTGCGGCTCCAGCTTGGCGATCAGCGCGTCGGCAACCTGGTCACCTACGCATACGGCTACCGAAATGGCCATGCAACGCTCACCACAGGAACCGTAGGCCGCTCCCATCAGTGCGCTCACTGCGTTGTCCAGATCGGCATCGGGCATCAGCACCGCGTGGTTCTTTGCCCCGCCCAGTGCCTGAACGCGCTTGCCACGCTTAGTACCCTCGGCATAGATGTACTCGGCGATCGGCGTCGAGCCTACAAAGCTCAGGGCCTTGACCTCTGGTGCCTCGATCAGCGCATCCACAGCTTCCTTGTCACCGTGCACCACGTTCAGCACACCCTTTGGCAGGCCGGCTTCGTGCAGCAACTGGGCAATCAGCAGGGTCGAGCTCGGGTCACGCTCCGAAGGCTTGAGGATGAAGCAGTTGCCGCACGCAATGGCCAGCGGGTACATCCACAGTGGCACCATGGCCGGGAAGTTGAACGGCGTGATACCGGCAACCACACCCAGCGGCTGGAAGTCAGACCAGGCATCAATGTTCGGGCCGACGTTACGGCTGTACTCGCCCTTCAGCACCTCTGGCGCTGCGCAAGCAAATTCAACGTTTTCGATACCGCGCTTGAGCTCACCGGCAGCATCTTCAACAGTCTTGCCATGCTCTTCGCTGATCAGTTGGGAGATACGTGCTTCGTTCTGCTCCAGCAACTGCTTGAAACGGAACATCACCTGGGCACGCTTGGCCGGTGGCGTGTTGCGCCAGGCCGGGAACGCGGCCTTGGCCGAATCGATGGCCTGCTGCACGGTTTGCTTGCTGGCCAGCGCGACCTTGTGGATAGCCTGCCCGGTAGACGGGTTGAAGACATCAGCGGTGCGCTCGTCAGCAGCAACCAACTCGCCATTGATCAGATGTTGAACAGTGCTCATGCAAAACTCCAGAAAGAGGGTGTACCTGGACGCGAGCGCGCTCGCGTCCTCTTCTTATATATAGGTGTAACGATCAGCTGACCTGGTTGATTGCTTCGCCGACCGCGTCGAACAGACGATCCAGTTCCTGCGGCTGGCTGTTAAAGGTCGGGCCAAACTGCAGGGTGTCGCCACCGAAGCGCACATAGAAGCCGTTTTGCCACAGCTTCATGGCGATCTCGTACGGACGCACGATGGCATCACCGTCACGTGCAGCAATCTGAATAGCGCCAGCCAGGCCATAGTTACGGATGTCGACGATGTTCTTCGCACCCTTGACGCCGTGCAGCACCTTCTCGAAGTGCGGCGCCAGTTCAGCGGCAGACTGCACCAGGTTTTCTTTTTCCAGCAGGTCCAGGGCAGCAATACCGGCGGCACATGCGACCGGGTGCGCCGAATAGGTATAGCCGTGTGGAAATTCCACCGCGTATTCAGGCGTCGGCTGGTTCATGAAGGTTTGATAGATCTCGCTGCTGGCAATCACCGCACCCATTGGAATGGCGCCGTTGGTGACCTGCTTGGCGATGCACATCAGGTCTGGAGTGACACCGAAGGCGTCAGCACCGAACATCGAACCCATACGGCCGAAACCGGTGATGACCTCGTCAAAGATCAGCAGGATGTTGTGCTGGTCACAGATCTCACGAAGACGTTTCAAGTAGCCCTTAGGCGGTGGCAGAACACCCGCGGATCCGGCCAGCGGCTCGACGATCAGGGCGGCGATGTTCGACGCGTCGTGCAGTTCGATCAACTTGAGCATTTCATCGGCCAGGGCGATACCGCCCTCTTCCGGCATGCCCTTGGTGAAGGCGTTACTGGCCAACAGGGTATGCGGAATATGATCAACATCGAGCAGTTGGCCGAACAGCTTACGGTTGCCGTTGACCCCACCCAGGCTGGTACCCGCGATGTTCACACCGTGGTAACCACGGGCACGACCGATAAGTTTGGTCTTGGTGGCCTGGCCTTTGAGACGCCAGTAGGCACGCACCATCTTCACTGCCGTATCGGCACACTCGGAGCCGGAGTTGGTGTAGAAGACGTGATTGAGGTTACCCGGCGTCATGTCAGTGATTTTCTCGGCCAGCTGGAACGACAGCGGGTGACCGAATTGGAAGGCTGGCGAGTAATCGAGTACGCCAAGTTGACGCGATACTGCTTCCTGAATCTGCTTGCGGGTGTGACCGGCGCCGCAGGTCCACAGGCCCGACAGTGCGTCATAGATCTTGCGACCCTTGTCGTCGGTCAGGTAGCTACCTTCAGCGGCAACGATTAACCGAGGATCACGCTGAAAATTGCGGTTGGCGGTATAGGGCATCCAGTGGGCGTCCAGCTTGAGCTGGCTGGCCAAACCGACAGGAGCGTTTTCAGGCAGATTCATCGGGCAAGTCCTCGCAAGGCAATGGGCAGCAACAAGTGTTGTTGCGACTAAATTGGCATGGCGATAAAGTCTAGAAAACCCAACTTTTCTAATCTTCAGATAGATGATGACTAAACTATGAGCCGCCGCCCCGACCCCCTCGCTCAAGTCAGCGACTTTGATATCCGTCTCCTGAAGATCTACCGCAGCGTAGTGGAGTGTGGTGGCTTTTCAGCAGCCGAGAACGTGCTGGGGATCGGCCGCTCGGCCATCAGCCAGCAGATGAGCGACCTAGAACAACGCCTGGGCCTGCGCTTGTGCCAGCGCGGGCGTGCAGGTTTTTCACTGACCGAGGAAGGCCGCGAGGTGTATCAGTCGGCCTTGCAACTGCTCAGCGCCCTGGAAAGTTTCCGCACCGAGGTGAACGGCCTGCACCAGCACTTGCGTGGCGAGTTGAACATCGGCCTGACCGACAATCTGGTGACCTTGCCGCACATGCGCATCACTCATGCCCTAGCCCAACTCAAGGACCGAGGCCCGGACGTACGCATTCAGATCCGCATGATCGCCCCCAGCCAGGTTGAACAAGGGGTACTCGATGGCAGCCTGCATGTCGGGGTGGTACCGCAAACCAGCCCACTCTCGGGTTTGGAGTATCAGCCACTGTACAGCGAGCGCTCATTACTCTACTGCGCGGTTGGTCACCCGCTGTTCTATGCCGATGACCGCCAGCTGGACGACGAACGCCTCAATAGCCAGGATGCCATTGCACCGACCTTCCGCCTGCCGGCCGATGTCCAAGCGCACTACCAAGCCCTCAATTGCACCGCCAGCGCTTCGGACCGGGAAGGCATGGCCTTTTTGATCCTCACCGGGCGCTATATCGGTTACCTGCCGGATCACTACGCCAGCTTCTGGGTACAACAAGGACGCCTGCGCGCACTCAAACCTACACAGCGCTTTTATGACCTGAGCCTGTGCTGGGTAACGCGTAAAGGACGGCGCCCGCATCTGGTCCTGGAAAGCTTTCTGGAAAGCCTGGCGGCTACTCGCTGAGCACTAATGCTGGTAGGTTAGCCGATCAGAAGTGATACCCATTGCCTTGTCTGGAACCGCCCATGTCCTTCGAAGTCCCTGCGCATCGTGTCCCCGCCCCGGGCAAGCCCGCTGGCCGCATTCGTCAGAAGAACGAGCAAGCCATTATCCAGGCAGCCGAAGACGAGTTCGCCCGTCACGGCTTCAAGGGTACCAGCATGAACACCATCGCCCTCAAGGCCGGGCTGCCCAAGGCGAACTTGCACTATTACTTCACCAACAAGCTCAGCCTGTATGTGGCGGTGCTGAGCAACATCATTGAGTTGTGGGACAGCACCTTCAATGCCTTGAGTGTCGACGATGACCCAGCCGAGGCACTGAGCACCTACATCCGCACAAAGATGGAGTTTTCCCGCCGCAACCCCCAGGCCTCGCGAATTTTCGCGATGGAGATCATCAGTGGTGGTCAGTGCCTTAGCGACTACTTCAGCCAGGATTACCGCGACTGGTTCAAGGGCCGCGCTGCCGTGTTCCAGGCCTGGATCGACGCCGGGAAAATGGACCCGGTCGATCCTGTGCATCTGATTTTCCTGCTGTGGGGCAGCACTCAGCATTACGCCGATTTCGCCACGCAGATCTGCCAGGTCACCGGCCGTAGCCGCCTGACCAAGCAAGACATGCAAGATGCCAGCAACAACCTTATCCACATCATTCTCAAAGGCTGTGGCCTGAAACTTCCCGACTGAACCTGCGTTTATGCCTTTTACCCTGCTCGACACCTGCGAGTTTCGCGAAGAGATTCGCAAGAGCCGCTTCATTACCCTGGCAGCGCCCATCAGCAGCGCCGCCGAGGCCATGAGCTTCATTGAACAACACAGCGACCTCGCCGCTACCCACAACTGCTGGGCCTGGAAACTGGGCGCGCAGTATCGTAGCAATGACGACGGCGAACCCGGCGGTACCGCTGGACGCCCGATCCTGGCGGCGATCGAAGCCCAGGATTGTGACCAAGTAGTGGTATTGGTGATCCGCTGGTATGGCGGTATTCAACTGGGCACCGGCGGCCTTGCCCGTGCTTACGGCGGCGGTGCCAATAAATGTTTGCAGCAAGCCGAAAAACGGCTGCTGGTCAGTCGCTGCGAAGTCAGCTGCAGTTGCGGATTCAGTGAACTTGCCCTGCTCAAACTACGTGTGGCGGAAGCTGACGGCCTGGTCCTGGAAGAACACTTCACCGCCAATGGCGTCGACCTGCTCCTGGCCTTGGGTGAAGAACAGATCGATCCACTCCAACGCCAACTGGCCGACCTGAGCCGCGGTCGAATCTTGCTCGAACGACGCTGAACAATTGCCCACATTCACTGTGGGCCCGGCTGTGGATAACCTCTGGGCATTCGCCTACGCCCCTTGATTTACAAGGCCTACAGACAAACGATCATATTTTGATCAAGATTTGATGACAGCGCTTCAACTGTCCAAAAATCAGTCAGTTATCCCCATTTATTGCTCTTCGAAGGAAGCCTGAAGGCACTTATATCCACCTTCAGCAATTGCTCACAGATACTGTGGAGCAAACTGTGGATAAGCCGTGCACCCCTCCACCAACGCCCTATCCGGCCGCCGGTTGGCTAGACTGGTTATTCTTTGATCAACACCCCATCCACTAAAAAGGAGCTCCTCCATGCCCTCGAACAAAACCGCCCTGATCATCGGGGCCTCACGTGGCCTCGGACTGGGACTGGTACAACGTCTGCTGGAAGATCACTGGAAGGTTATCGCTACGGTCCGCGATCCGAACAAGGCCAGCGAACTGGCAGCCCTGCCAGGCGTGCAGGTGGAAACCCTGGAAATGAACAGCGCGAGCCAACTTGATGCCCTCCAGCAGCGTCTGCAGGGCCAGCGATTTGACCTGCTGTTTGTCAACGCAGGCGTCATGGGGCCAGGCGACCAGAATCCCGAGCGTGCGCAGCTGGCGGATGTCGGCGACCTGTTCATGACCAATGCCGTGTCGCCAATTCGCGTCGCCCAGCGCTTTGCCTCGCAATTGCAGAGCGATGGCGTGCTGGCCTTCATGAGTTCGATCCTTGGCAGCATTGCCATTCCTGACGGTAGCGAGATTTGTTTGTACAAGGCCAGCAAGGCTGCGCTCAATTCAATGATCAACAGCTTCGTCACCCTGCAACAGCCGACACAAACTGTCCTGGCCATGCACCCGGGCTGGGTGAAGACCGACATGGGCGGCGAAAATGCCGAGATTGATGTGCTCACCAGTACGCGTGGCATGCTTGAACAAATCAAGACCAACGCTGGCAAAGGCGGCCTGCACTTCATCAACTACAAAGGCGATAGCCTGATCTGGTGACGTAATTTACGGTGGGTTTGGATTCGACCGCCACCGCCTTCGAGGCCCGTGGCGGTCTGATCCTTGAACCGCGTCAGGCCCTGCACCTGAAGCGCCAAGGCAATCACGGTTGAGTTATGGGGCATAGGGCAGTGCGCGTTTGTGAGCGGTCCTCTCGTAGGCATCGATGATCACCTTGGCAACGTCATCGCAGACAGGTCTGCCGAGCAGGAAGTTGTCGATTTCATCGTAGGTGCAGCCGTGTGCCCACTCATCTGGTTTGCCTGGATCGAGGTCTTCGAGGTCGGCCGTCGGTGTTTTGCACACCAGTTCTGTTGGAGCCCCCAGCGCCAGCGCGATCTGACGAACTTGGCCCTTGACCAGACCGGTCAACGGTGCCAGGTCACATGCACCGTCACCGAACTTGGTGAAAAAGCCCATTACGGCCTCAGCAGCATGGTCGGTACCCACCACCAGACAGCCTTTATCACCTGCAATGGCGTATTGAGCGATCATCCGGGCACGCGCTTTGACGTTCCCTTTGACAAAGTCGATCTTGTGTTCATCGCTAGTGTGTTGACCGCTCAACGCGCCCATCATGGCGTCAACCGACTGGCCGATATCGACAGTCAGGGCTTCATCAGGACCAATGAAGCGCAGCGCTTTCTGAGCGTCTTCTTCGTCGCGTTGCACGTAGAAGGGCAAACGCACGGCGTAATACTTCGCGGTATAGCCTTCAGCACGTAGCTGCTCAACCGCCATCTGGCAGAGTTTCCCCGCGACAGTGGAGTCCACCCCTCCGCTGATCCCCAACACCAAGCCCTTGGTGTTAGTGGCCCGTACCCGCTCCTTGAGAAAATTTACACGGGCGAGAATTTCTTGTGCCGCGTCTTCGGCTTCATCAGACCACTGATTTACCTTCAGATCGCGGGCGATACGCGCCGCCGATGGAGCGACAATATCAATCTTCTGGTCAGTACTCATCACTTGCCCGCCTTGTCATTTATTTCCTTGATGCCGAACACACTTGCGGCGTACTGCAGGAAACTGGGGTCTTCACAGACATTCTTGACCGGATCGTCAGAGAACTTTACAACCGGCTCACCGTGAACACGTACCAACTTCATCACGATGCTCAATGGCTCGACACCTTCAACGTCGCAGGCAAGGTTAGTACCAATACCGAATCCGACCCTGGCCCGCCCTTTCACGTGGCGGTGAATACTCAGCGCCTTCTCGAAGTTGAGGCTGTCAGAAAACATCAGCTCCTTGCCCTTGGGATCGACCCGCAACGCTTCGTAGCGCTTGATGCACATGTCAGCCCAGGTAAACGGGCTGCCTGAATCGTGGCGCAAGCCGTCGTACAGCTTGGCGTGGTAAAGGTCGAAATCCTTGTTCAGAAAGTAATCGGTGGAGAACACATCCGTCAGTGCAATACCCAGGCGACCACGGTATTCCTTTACCCAATTTTCCAGCGCAGCTTTTTGACTATGACTCAAGCGGCAATCACTTTGCTGGTGAACCATCAGCCACTCATGGGCCATGGTGCCGATCAAGGGCAGGTTGAATTCGTAGGCCAGTGACGGGTTGCTGGTGCCAACGAATACACCCGGGAAGTCGCGGCGCATGACATCGACAACTTCACGCTGGGCCAACTGGGACAAGCGCCGACGGGTCGAAAAGTCCGATACGCGAAAGTCAGCCAGTTCTTCCTTGGTAGCGTTCTTCTCCAACCACTCAAACTTCTGGTACAGGCGGTCACGGACCTGAGACAACTGGACATCAGGGTACTTGTGGCGATTTCGCAGCTCACTGACGGTGGCCAGCACCGGGATTTCGAACAGCATGCAGTGCAGCATTGGGCCACGAACACGGATAGCCAGTTGACCCTCTTCATTCGACACATGGACATAGCGCAGGTTGAAGCGGAACAGCCCCAGGAAACGCTGGAAATCCGGGGTCAGGTATTCACGGAAGCGGGAGTCGAAAATGAACCGTGATTCGTCTTCACGCACCTGCAAGTTAGCCAGGTTTTCCAGTTCATTACGCACCTCGGGAATCAGGTACGTCAGGTCTTCCTTGGAGCGCACAATCAGCTTGTATTCGACATCGTCGACATTCGGCAGTTGGTGGAGCACCGCCTGCATCATGGTCAGCTTGTAGTAGTCGGTGTCCAGTAAGCTCTGGATCAAAGGCTGGTTGTGGCTATAAACACTTTCCATGTTATTTCCCCTCACATACGAAACGAGTCAATTCATCGCTGTTGTTCGCCAACACTGCGCCAGCACACTTCATTTCTTGCAGTGCCTGGTCGGCGGAGTCCTGGCTGATTGCGCGGCAGGCAGGTAGATAAACGGCTGCCTCGAACCCGGCAGCGAGCAGCTGTAGCACTGTCGATTTCACGCAGTAGTCGAGAGCTAACCCGCCGACGAGAACGGTGCTGATACCCCTCGCCCGCAAAACCTCAATAACGCCGGTGCTCAAGACATCATCGTGAAACAGGGCGCCGTACGGGTGTAGATCGACCTCGAGCCCCTTGTACACCATGTAGCCGTATTCACTGACCTTCGGCAGGCCAGGAAGAAGTTCAAAACCCTGGGTGCCAACAACGCAGTGCGACACCCAGGTCAGGTCTGCATGCGCCAGCCCTGTAGGAATACCCATTTCGGCGTGAGAGCCGACTACCCATTTTGCATTCGGGCTGTGGGCATCCTTGCTTCCAACGCGAAAACCTGCGAACGAGGCCATGAAGTTCAGCGCGGGTACGATCTCATCACCACCCGGAACGGGCAGCTCATCTGGGCACAGCGGGGTGAAACCGCACTGTGCATCTACGTCGAAGCTAGCAATATGGGATTTGAGCATGTTCATCTCAGGCACCTCCGCTGTCGTCTTGAGCACATAATGCGTGTTAAGTATTATGTTAGTCAACAGGTAAACCAAAAACTTTCGATTGCCATCATCACGACATAAATAAAAGAACCCATACCATACGTTATGCACAATTGACTCTACTGCCAGCGAGCGACGCCAGAATCCAGAATTTTACTTTTCGCTTGACGATAAAATACGTGACACGCACTATGTTGGCGAAAGGAGGGCTGTATGAAGAAAGCGAAATTGGCGGTGTATGGAGGAGCGTTCAACCCTCCACACGCAGGACACGTCCAAGTGATGGCGTCACTGTTGAACCAGGCAGAGCACGTACGCGTTGTACCCTCATTTGCCCACCCGTTTGGTAAGCAGATGGTGGATTTCGACCTGCGCGTCCAGTGGTTGGAAGAGATCGTCGGGGTGTTCAGCGAGCCTCGACTGGTGGTCGACACCTGCGAGCGGGAGCTGTTTAAGCATAAGGCCCCGATTTTCAGCATCGACCTGCTTCGGTCCATCGCAGAGCGCTTCAGCTTGAACAAAAAGGACGTTGCCCTGGTGGTGGGTGAGGACAACCAAAAGGTGCTCCACACCTTCTATGGCTACCAGCAAATCACGGACGAGTTCTCGATCATCACCGTGCCCGAGACGATCCACGTTCACAGCAGCATGATCCGCGACAGCCTGAAGGCCGGCACGGACATCCCTTCAAGTTGGATAGCACCGGGCCTGAGCGTGACGGACTATCTGGTTTTCGCTGATACTGGGCGGATTTCGTCAGATCAACACTTGAGGACTGCGTAGTGAGCGGAGAACGAAGAAGCGCCATCCAATCGGTCGATGTCGGAATCCTTCGATTCAATCGCGAGCTTGGCCGTGCGGAAATTCTGCTGCTCAAACGGCAAAACCCGGATGAGCCCTATTTCGGTCAGTGGGCATTACCTGGCCTGGTCATCAACGGCGACACAGAAGATCAAAGCCTGGAAGCGGCGATTGACCGCCTTCTTCTATCGCCTAAAGTTGGCTTCAGCGTCAGCCATTGCGAACAGGTTGTAACCGTCGGCAACGCCGTTCGAGACCCTCGGGGCTGGGCGACGACGACGGTCTACATGGCCATGGTTGATGACTGCGTTGAAGTTGAAGGCGAGAAGCAATGGGTCGACCTGATCGCGGTCAGCGAGAGGAGGTTCTTGCTGGCATTCGACCACAACGACCTCGTTGAAAAAATCCGAGCGCGGCTCGCCGGTAAATTTCGCTACACCAGCATCGGTTTTTCCATGCTGCCCATGAAGTTCACCATGACTGATGTGATCACCCTGTTCTCGGTAGTCAGGGGCGCTAACCCGGCTAAGGGTAAGACCAGCATCATTCAGCGGGTAAAGAAAATGATCGAGGCAGAGCTCATCGCGCTGACCAGTGAAACCGTCCAACTCGCGATGGGCCGACCACAAAACCTATACCTCAAACTCAAACCAGAAGTGATTTTCGAGTTTGATCGTGCACTGTCAGATGGCTAAGGCATAAACCATGAGCACACCCACTCAAGAGATTCAGACCCTGCTTCAAACCCCGTTCTTTGACGTGATCAAGCGTGGGAAGTATTTCATTGTCGCGGAACAGCACGAGATCAACGCGGCAGTGATCTTGGCCAGGGACACCCAAGGACAGTATCTGTTGGTTGAACACTACCGTGGCGCCATTGACCAAGACTCTTTGGAACTCCCGCGCGGTGGCCGCAACCCAAGCGAGACACTGGAGGAAACGGCAAAACGTGAGTTACTGGAGGAAACCGGTTATGCGTCAGCGTCCTGGACGTACCTCGGCAAGGTGCACACCAACACCTCGCTGATCCGAAGCTCGGTTGAAGTGTATTTGGCGGTTGATGCCATACAGGTGACGACGGACACCGATGGAGAAGCCAAAGGCATCAAAACGTATACCGAGGATGAGATGAAAGCCTTGATCCGCAGTGGCAAGATCACTGACGCGCATACGCTGTCGGCCTGGGCAATGCGTTAATCGCGACTTCAGCCGTCGTCATTACAGAAGTTTTCCCAGTTGCCACCCTGTCAGCTTTGTCGGCCAGTTACAGACAACCCCTGTAGAATGCTGGCAACCGCACCTGATGAGAAACCGACTTTATGTACGACTGGCTGAACGCGCTGCCCAAGGCAGAATTGCACCTGCACCTGGAAGGATCGCTGGAGCCCGAACTGCTGTTCGCCCTGGCCGAACGCAACAAGATTGCTCTACCTTGGAACGACGTCGAAGCCCTACGATCGGCCTATGCCTTCAATAACCTGCAGGAATTTCTCGACCTCTACTATCAGGGCGCCGACGTGCTGCGCACTGAGCAGGATTTCTACGACCTGACGTGGGCCTACCTATTACGCTGCAAAGCACAGAACGTGATCCACACCGAACCGTTCTTCGACCCGCAAACCCACACTGATCGTGGTATTCCCTTCGAAGTGGTGCTCAAGGGCATCAGCGCTGCACTCAAGGATGGCCAACTGCAACTGGGTATCAGCAGCGGCTTGATCCTGAGCTTCCTACGCCATTTGAGTGAAGATGAGGCGCACAAGACCCTCGATCAGGCCCTGCCATTTCGCGACGCCTTTATCGCCGTTGGCCTGGACAGCTCAGAAATGGGCCACCCACCCAGCAAGTTCCAGCGCGTCTTCGATCGCGCCCGCAACGAAGGCTTCCTAACCGTTGCCCACGCCGGTGAAGAAGGCCCTCCCGAGTACATCTGGGAAGCCATCGACCTGCTCAAGATCCAGCGCATCGATCATGGCGTGCGCGCCATTGAAGACGAGCGCCTGATGCAACGAATCATTGATGAACAGATCCCACTGACCGTGTGCCCATTGTCTAACACCAAGCTGTGCGTGTTTGATCATATGAGCCAGCACAACATCCTCGACATGCTCGAGCGCGGTGTGAAGGTCACGGTGAATTCGGATGATCCAGCGTATTTCGGTGGCTACGTCACAGAGAACTTCCACGCCTTGCATACCCACTTGGGCATGACCCAGGACCAGGCTCGACGCCTGGCGCAAAACAGCCTGGATGCCCGGTTGATCAAGCCGTAAACAACATTGTCTGCATGATTAGTACAACGACGCCAGTGCTGGGGCGTCGTTGTACACGCCCCCTAACCTACCGACTGTAACGTCACCGGATGGGCAATACCGTTGATCTGACGCAGCCCAGCGGCATTGATCTGCAACATGCGAGAGGTCTCACTTTCGCGAATCCAGCCAGATTGCATGAACAGTTTGAGCAAGCTACTGCCCAATGCGCCACCAAGGTGCGGTCGATGGTCAGTCCACTCGCTGCAGCACCGACAGCTGCTGAAGTTTCGGCGCTGATAGCGAGCCAGGGACTCAATGAAGATGCCATAGCAGGCAAACTGCGTGCGACCTTCCTGGGTTACTTCAATCTGCTGCTCCAGACCCTCCAACCAACCCGCATCAAACAGACGCTGATACAGATCTGCAGCGAGCTCACCGCCCAAGTGATCACCGCACAGCCGGGCCCGGCGCATGGACAATGGAATACCCGCGTCCTCTCGGGCTGCATTGATCTCCCGGGAAGTGACCTGAACACTGGCCAAGGCCTCTACTGCGGCACCGATTTCCGGCCCGGCAAGCCGGAAGTAGCGCTTTCTCCCTCGTGGCTCTAGCTTGAGCAAACCGCTGGCCGATAGCCTGGCCAAGTGTGCGCAGGCCGAAGACGGCGTCAGGCCAGCCATGTCGGCTAACTCATCTGAGGGCCGCGCCACTCCATCGATCAACGCCCAAAGCATCGCGCTGCGCTTAGGATCGGCAAGCAAGCTGGCAATTTGGCTAATACTTGTTACAGGTTTCATATCTCAACTCCCTGCGAGACTACATCTGAAATCGTTTGAATAACCATGTCAGCAGCACTTACTGCGAGGTTCCCGATGCCAGATCGGCTGGAAGTTGTAATACTCACTCACTGGCAGTCAGCCAGCGCTATAACTCAAACAAGTTAGGCGCAAGCGATTCTTGCCGGCCGTTGACATGGAAGTTTCTCTCGCTGGAAGCGACTGCTGAGTCCATTATAAGCCTCCCTGAAGGCACAATTTCCTCATCGCCCTGTGGACCACCGGGCAAAACACCCCTGCTCTAGCCAACCAGAACCTCATCGCGTTCCAAGAAGGCACAACCAACTTTTCGTAATAATTGTTGTAGAACCGCGTTCTATACCTGTTGAACTGAGGACAATAATGGCTGGCCATAAAAAAACCAGAAATAAGGCCTACAACTTGAATGAGAAAAGCCCACACGTTTTTCAGTAATTTCTGTAGTTCCAACATTCAGGTTACGGGCTCATTACTTTCAATTGTTCAAACAATGCCTGGCAACGCATCTTGAGCAGATGACGCAGTAAGTGCACGGGCTTGCCCAACTGCGCCCGGTGCGTACACATAAGATTCAGTGGCGCGGGTTCTCCCTCAAGCTGTCCCAGCAATATCTTCAAGCGCCCTGCCTGCACATCAAACGCCACATCCAGCCAAGACTTGTAGGCAATTCCATGCCCTGCCAGCGCCCAGCGGCGAACCACATCAGCGTCGTCGCTAAAGCGATCACCGCTGACGGTCACCCCCACCTCACCCGCCCCGCGACCAAAGCGCCACTGGTCGTGAATGCGACTGCCCAACTGATAGAGCAGGCAATTGTGCTGCACCAGGTGCGCTATTTCCCTGGGCTCACCCTGACGAGCCAGGTACGCAGGCGAAGCGCACACTACTCGCCGATTATCCAAACACAGCGGCAGTGCCACCAGGCTCGAGTCTTCCGGTGCGCCGTAACGCAGGGCAATGTCCGCCGCCTGACGAAACAGGTCAGCATTGCGGTCCCCCAACAACAGACGCACAGAGAGCTTCGGGTGTTCGCGTTGCAATTCATCCAGCCAAGGCAGCAGGACATTGCGCCCGAAATCCGAGGGTGCCGACAACTGCAACACCCCACTGACCTCATCTTGTCCAAGCGCCAACTGCCGCCGACCTTCATCGAGACTGGCCAGCGCGCTACGAGCATGCAACAAGAAACCTTCACCGTCGGCCGTCAGGCGCAGATTGCGGGTCGAACGCGCCAGCAAGCGCGTCCCCAGTTGTTGCTCCAGACGTTTGAGGGCCGCACTGGCCACTGCTGGCGATAAGTCGAGCAGCCGCGCAGCAGCAGAAAGGCTGCCCAGCTCGGCGGTGCGAACGAACAGCTGCAGGTCATCGATTCGCACAGAGAAGCCTCAGCATTATCAAAAAATAATTGAAAGTATCTGTCGTTCTAGCGACTTTTAACATGAAGTGAAAGCACCAATCATGGCCTCCACCGATTTGCCCCTAAAGGACGCACCCATGAAAGCCATCGCCTACTATCACTCCCTGGCCATTACCGACCCTGCTGCCCTACAAGACGTCGAGCTCCCTGCGCCGGAGCCAGGGCCCCGGGACCTGCTGGTTGAAGTACGTGCCATTTCGGTCAACCCGGTCGATACCAAAGTGCGCCAGAACGCACAGCCTGAGGGCGGTGCAGCCAAGGTGCTGGGCTGGGATGTGGCCGGCGTAGTCAAGGCCGTGGGCAGTGAAGTGAGCCTGTTCCAGCCTGGTGACAAGGTTTACTACGCAGGATCTATCGCCCGTGCCGGGGGTAACAGTGAATTGCATGTGGTAGACGAGCGCATCGTTGGTCATATGCCCAAGACCCTGGGGTTCGCTGAAGCCGCTGCCCTGCCGCTGACGGCAATCACCGCTTGGGAATTGCTCTTCGAACGCCTTCAGGTTGCACCAGGCCAGGACGACATAGGTCAGCGTCTGTTGATCGTTGGCGCCGCCGGTGGTGTTGGCTCGATCCTGACCCAGTTGGCCAGCCAATTGACCGGGCTCACGGTGATTGGCACGGCTTCACGTCCGCAAACGCAGGAATGGGTGCGCCAATTGGGCGCCGACCTGGTCATCGACCATCGCCAGCCGCTCGCCGAAGCACTCAAGGCGCAAGGCATCGATACGGTCACCCATGTCGCCAGCCTGACGCAGACTGACCAGCACCTGCCACAACTGGTCGAGGCTTTGGCTCCACAAGGCAAACTGGCGCTGATTGATGATCCCAAGCAACTGGATGTCGGCCTGCTCAAGCGCAAGAGTTTGTCCTTGCACTGGGAGTTCATGTACACCCGCTCGCTGTTCGAAACCGCCGACATGATCGAGCAGCACAATCTGCTTAACAGGGTCGCCGAACTCATCGACGCCGGGACCCTCAAGACTACCTTGGGCGAGCACTTTGGCAGCATCAACGCAGCCAATCTGCGGCGTGCTCACGCCCTGCTGGAGAGTGGCGCGACCAAAGGCAAAATCGTCCTCGAAGGGTTCTAAGGCGAGTGGCCCACCCCCGATAAAGGGGTGGGCACGACCGTCAGTCCGACAACTGATCCAGGTCATTTCCCTGCGGGCAGGCAGCGCTACAATTCTTCAGCCAATGCCAACCGCAGGTATGCAACGATGATCATTCAAGTCAGTGCATCAGCCCAAAAACCAGGCTACCCGTGGCAGGTTCGACTGGACCAGCATGTGGTCAGTTTTCGCAACGAGGCCGAAGCCCGGGCCTTCGTTAACACCTTGCAAGCCCGCTTGCAGGCGCCACACCCACTCAAACGAGTCGGCTGAGCTGCAAGCGACGGGTAGCCATCGCCATCGCTGTGGCTACCAAACCACACAGGCTGATGACCAGCGCCATCGGCACGGCGCTGCCGTCGTGCAGTACTCCGACTAAGGCCGCAGCTCCGGCGGCAACACTGAACTGCAGACAACCGAGTAGTGCAGAGGCACTCCCTGCTCGAGCCCCTTGGCCATTCATGGCACAGGCTGAAGCATTGGGAATGATGCAGCCCAGGCTGGCGATGCAGATGAACAGGGGAATCAGCAGCGGCCAGAGCTTGGCCGGATGCAGCGCGCTGACCGTTAGCAAGGTCAGCCCTGCCGCCAGATACACCCACACGAATCGCGCCAGCAAAAACGCTGGCCCGCGCTTGGCCAACATCCGCGCATTGACCTGCGCCACCAGAATGAATCCGGCTGCGTTACTGCCGAACAGCCAACCGTAGTGCTCGGGCGGCACCCCGTAGAGTTTGATGAAGACAAACGGCGAACCAGCAACGTAGGCAAACATCCCGGCCATCGCGATACCGCCGGTCAAGGCATGACCGATAAATACCCGATCCTTGAGAAGGCGTCCGTACTGATGCAGGGCTCCCGAGAGGGGCTGACGCGGCTGATTGGCTGGCAGGCTTTCCGGCAAGCCCAAGGCAACGGCCACAGTACACAGGGCACTGAACACGGTCAGGGCAATGAAGATCGACTGCCAACCATAGACATTGACCAATACCCCGCCGAGCATCGGCGCCAGAATCGGCGCCAGGCCCATCACCAGCATCAACTGAGAAAACACCTTGGCCGAGGCCACCGCATCGCATTTGTCGCTGACAATCGCCCGCGATAGCACCATACCGGCACAGCCACCCAGGGCCTGGACGAATCGCGCCACAATCAGCGCTTCGAGACTAGGGGCAAAGGCGCAGGCAATGGACGCCAGGGTAAACAGGCAGACACCAACCAGCAGCGGAATCCTGCGGCCAAAGCGATCGGCCACCGGTCCGTAGGCCAGTTGCCCTGTGGACAAGCCAAGGAAGTAGACCGCCAACGTGGTCTGAATATGGTTTTCGTCGGTACCGAAGGCCAGCGCCATCGCTGGAAAGCCTGGCAGGTAGAAATCGATCGCCAAGGGTCCGAACGCACTGAGGGCGCCCAGAATCAGGATGGTTCGCAGGTTCATGGAAGATCCATAGCAGGCTAAGCAAGTCCGCTAGTCTAACCGTCCTGCCGAGGTTGCGCTGCGAAGAGTTGGCAGCGCGCCGTGAAAGTTTTATTCACAGCGCTAGCCATTGACCTCAGACCGCTTCGGCGGGGTAACCTTCTTCGCGGATCAGCTGCAGAATCTCTGGCACCTGCAGCGAACTTTGCACTTTCACTTGTTTCTGGTCCAGATCGACTTCGACGACGGCTGCCGCATCCTGAGCCTGAACCGCGCGGGTCACGGCCTTGACACAATGGTCGCAGGTCATGTCTTGAACATTGAACACTTGCATGTGGATTGCCTCCTGTAGATTTTGACCCAGTTTCAAGCTTGCCATTGGGGCAAGGTCAAGTTCCTGTTGACGCTGCCGGGCTGGAAATCATCGCCCGGGTCGGCCAAGCTGCGAAGCTGATGATTTTGACAATGCAGGAGTTTCATTCATGCGCAGGGCAGCTTTCGGCCTTTTCGGCCTGCTGGGTATTTTCGCCATGCTTCCCCAGGCCAGCGCCGCGGGGCCGAGCGACTACAGCATTCTGATCATTTCTCGTGAACGCCTGGAAGTGGCGACCTCATGCGAGATTGGCGTGTACATCAACGATCAATTGGCTGGCCGGGTTTTCCAGGAGCAATCGAATTCTTTCAACCTGCCAGCCGGTGATATCGACGTTCGCCTGCGTTATTTGCCAGGCCAAGCCCCCGGTTGTCAGCCAGGGATCGAGAACCAACGCAGCACCCGATTGAAGCTACAGGCTGGCCAAATCAATAAGTACCGGGTTGCCGTCGATCAGAATGGCCTCACATTGATAAGGGCTGGCTTGGGCTATTGACCTTACCCGCGTGTCAAGGTTGATGCTGATGGGAAACCTGGAAGCCTGAAACCCCACCAGAGGACGACGCCTTATGAACATCGGCCAAGCTGCTCGCCGCTCCGGTCTGAGCGCCAAGATGATCCGCTACTACGAGTCCATCGGCCTGCTCAAGCCAGCCCTGCGCAGCGATAGTGGCTATCGCCTGTACCAGCAGGACGATTTGCACCAACTGGCCTTCATCAAGCGCTCGCGCGACCTGGGATTCTCGCTGGAAGAAGTCGCCCGTCTGCTGACTCTCTGGCAGGATCGCCAGCGCGCCAGTGCCGACGTCAAGGCGCTGGCCAGCGAGCATATCGAGGACCTTAACCGGCGCATCGAAGAACTGGTCAGCCTGCGCGATACGTTGAGTGAACTGGTCGCCCATTGCCAGGGAGATGACCGCCCCGACTGCCCGATCCTCAAGGACCTGGCAGCCGGCGCCAGCTGCTGTCACTGACGGTTTATTGCAGCCACGGCGGTGTGGGCTCTTCTTCCTTGCGCGCCCCCCGTTCGGCGTCTTCTTTGGCGGCGCGTCGACGGGCTTCATCAAAGCGCGCGGCATCGATTTCGCGCATGACTCCGTCAACATCGGCGCTGTGCTGGTCCTCCTCGAACAGACCGCTAAGCTCGCTGTCCGGCAGCAACTCACCGGCCTGGTAAAGCGCCCACATCTCTTTGGCGTAGCGCGTCTGGCGCAGTTCTGGAGCAAAGCGTCCGAAGTAAGCGGCCATGTTACCGACATCACGCTCGAGCATGCTGAAAGCGTGGTTGTTACCTGCCGCATCTACCGCCTGAGGCAGGTCGATGATCACCGGGCCGTCAGGCCCGAGCAGCACGTTGAATTCCGACAAGTCACCATGCACCAACCCCGTGCACAGCATCAGCACGATCTGGCGGATCACGAACGTGTGGTACTCACGCGCCTGATCCGGCTCCAAGTGCACGTCGTTGAGCCGCGGCGCGGCGTCGCCATATTCGTCAGCCACCAGCTCCATCAACAGCACGCCGTCGAGAAAGTCGTAGGGCCTAGGCACCCGCACACCGGCATTGGCCAACCGGAACAAAGCCGCCACCTCGGCGTTCTGCCAAGCGTCCTCGGCCTCCTTGCGTCCGTACTTAGAGCCTTTGGCCATGGCTCGGGCCTGGCGGCTGTTGCGCACTTTGCGCCCTTCCTGGTACTCGGCAGCCTGGCGGAAACTGCGCTTGTTGGCTTCCTTGTAGACCTTGGCACAGCGTAGTTGCTGACCGCAGCGCACCACGTACACGGCGGCCTCCTTGCCACTCATCAGCGGTCGAAGTACTTCGTCGACCAGTCCATCTTCAACCAGTGGTTCAATGCGTTTTGGAGTCTTCATCGGCTTTTGTCGGGGGTCCTGTTCTGCCAGACACGAGTTTTTTTAGGTCACCGGTGCTGCACCGGGCTTGTCGCTATCGCAAGACCGCACTGCGTTGTAGCGACAAACCGTTCGACTTGCCATAGTTTTTGTATCTGTCGGTGCACAATCGTTCACAAAAATCATCAAATTTCTTTACCGTTCACAGGCGCAGGCCACCTGGAGTGAAGCCAAACATGCCTTTAAAGGCGGCGATGTAAGCCGAGGTCGAATCGTAACCACAGCCCAATGCCGCCTCGGTGACGGTCTGCCCCGCCTCAAGGGCCGTCAGCGAAGACAGCAAACGCATGCGCTGGCGCCAGCCACGGAAGCTCAAACCGGTTTCGCGCTGGAACAAACGCATCAAGGTTTTTTCCGAGGTGTTCAGGCGCTGCGCCCACTGCCCCAGAGTTTGCCCTTGTTCCGGGTGCGCAAGCAGTTCGTTGCACAGGTCCAACAAGCGCGGATGCTGGGGCAATGGCAAAGAAAAGGCCACCTCCGGCAACACCTGCAACTGGTCGAGCAAGACAGCCACTAATCGCGCGTCAGCACTGTTGCCTTCGTCATAGTCCACCGGCAACGAGCAAAATTGCTTGATCAACTCGCGCGCCAACGGCGTGACCTCCAACACCCGACACTGCCCTGGCGCCCAACTGGCCTCCTCTGGACGCACATATAAACTGCGCATCTCGGCCTGCATGGACGTCACCACTTCGTGTTCGACCCCAGCCGGAATCCATACGCCCCACTGCGGCGGGGCGAAGTAGCTGCCCTCTGCAGTACAAACGCCCAGCACACCACTGATCGCATAGGAAAACTGCACCCAGTCATGCTGATGACGCGGCGTCCAAGACCCAGCATCTAAACGTTCCGCCCGCGCATACAGCGCCCGAGGCAATCGCTCAAGCTCAGGAATCGGACGAGGTGCAAGCTGTTGTCCGTTAATCGGCATCACTTGGCCTTATGTCGCAAGACGGTAATCGTTGACCGAGCGTAGCCTTTGCGCCCAATGAATACAAAATGATTCAAAGGCCCGCCCATGCATGCACTCAAGCACTTCAAACGCGTAGTAACCGACTGGTTCCTCTGCGGTATGTTCCTTGCCACTTTTCTAGCCTGGTTGTTTCCCGGTTTTGGCCGCAGCGGCGGAGCGATGCACGCCGAGTATGTCATCAATGTGGGTGTTTTCCTGGTGTTCTTCCTGCACGGCATCAACCTGTCAGGCGAGCAGATTGGCCAAGGACTGAAGAGTGGCCGCCTGCACATGATGGTGCAGGGTTTCACCTTTATCGTCTTCCCGCTGCTCTGGTGGCTGGCTGACACGCTGCTGGGCAATCACGTGCCCGCGCTGCTGATGCTGGGCTTCTTCTACCTGTGCGCCCTGCCTTCGACCATCTCGTCATCCGTGGCATTGACCGGTAGCGCTGGCGGAAACGTGCCTGCGGCGATCCTCAATGCCAGCCTGTCCAGTGTCCTTGGGATTTTCCTTACCCCTTGGCTGGTCAGCCTGGTGGTCGGCACAGGCAGTAATGGCATCGACTTGGGGGCAACGTTGCTCGACCTCTGCACCTTACTGCTGCTGCCGCTGGTCTTGGGCCAATTGCTGCGCCCCTGGCTGGGCCGTTTTTTCGCCCGCCACAAGCGCTACACCAACATCATTGACAAGCTGGTGATCCTGCTGCTGGTCTACGCCGCGTTCTGCAACTCAATGGTCTCGGGCATGTGGCAGCAGCAAGGCCGCGCGGTATTGATTACCGCATTTGTCGGCAGTGCACTGCTGCTGGCGCTGATTCTCTGGTTGACCACCCGCAGCGCCCGGGCCCTGCGCTTGAGCCCGGCTGACGAAGTGGCAGCCGTGTTCTGCGCCAGCAAAAAGTCCCTGGCTGCCGGTGCACCGATGGCCGCGCTGATCTTCGGTGCGCATCCTGGGCTGGGCTTGATCTTGCTGCCGATCATGATCTACCACCCGCTGCAGTTGATCGTCTGCTCAATCATGGCCGAACACTATGCCAGCCGCCCCGCCCTACTTACGACGTCGCTGGTCAGCGCTCAATGATCGCCGTCACTCCTTGGCCACCTGCAGCGCAGATCGAGATCAAACCACGGCCCTTACCAGCCGTGGCCAACAGCTTGGCCATGTGGGCAAGGATGCGCCCACCGGTGGCTGCAAACGGATGTCCGGCCGCCAGCGAACTGCCCTTGACGTTGAGCTTGCTGCGGTCGATGCCCCCCAGCGGCTCGCTCAATCCCAGCCGACGCTGACAATAGTCGGGATCCTCCCAAGCCTTGAGGGTACACAGCACCTGGGCAGCGAACGCTTCATGGATTTCATAGTAGTCAAAGTCCTGTAAGCGCAGCCCATTGCGCGCCAGCAAACGCGGTACAGCGTAGGCCGGCGCCATCAGCAGTCCTTCCTGACCTTTGACGAAGTCCACGGCAGCGTTCTCACCATCGACCAGATAGGCCAGCACTTGCAGATCGTGCTCTCGGGCCCAGTCTTCACTGCCCAGCAATACCACTGAGGCGCCATCGGTCAGCGGCGTCGAGTTACCCGCAGTCAAGGTGCCCTTGTCGCTACGTTCGAAAGCAGGCTTGAGGCTGGCGAGCTTCTCCAGGGTCAGGTCCGCTCGCAAGTTGTTGTCGCGACTCAGCCCCAGGAAGGGAGTAAGCAGGTCGTCATGCCAACCGTCTGCATAGGCAGCCGCCATATGCTGGTGACTGAGCAGGGCCAACTCGTCCTGCGCCGGACGAGGAATCTGCCAGGTCTGCGCCATCAGCTCGCAATGCTGGCCCATGGACAAGCTTGTGCGTGGCTCTCCGTTACGCGGCAGCTCAGGCGTTAGATGGCCCGGTCGCAGCTTGAGAAACGCCTTGAGCTTATCGGCTAGGGTCTTACCGCGATTGGCCTGCAGCAGAATTCGACGCAAGCCTTCATTAACGGCAATCGGCGCATCGGAAGTGGTGTCGACACCACCAGCAATGCCACTGTCAATCTGCCCCAAGGCAATCTTGTTGGCCACCAGCAGCGCCGTCTCCAGCCCGGTGCCGCAGGCCTGTTGCAGGTCGTAGGCCGGGGTTTGCGCCGACAGACGGGAGCCGAGCACGCATTCGCGCGTCAGGTTCATGTCCCGCGAGTGCTTGAGCACCGCCCCGGCAGCGACCTCGCCCAGTTGCAGGCCATGTAGACCGAAACGTTCGATCAGCCCTTCCAGCGCTGCCGTGAGCATCGCCTGGTTACTGGCAGTGGCGTAGGCGCCGTTGGAACGGGCGAAGGGAATTCGGTTGCCGCCTATGATCGCGACTCGGCGCAATGAGCGCATGCGTACCCTCCTCTTCTTTCTACCAAATCGTCCAATGTGAAAGCGGGCTCTGTGCTGGCTGCTTTACTGTGAGAGCCAGTCCGACAAATCAGCACAGGCGCGTTGCTCCCCCACAGCGTAGGTGTTTTTTCAGGGTTCGAACGACCAACGGCCAAAGATGGTCCACACTTTGAAGCTTATTTCAGGGAGAGCCGCACATGAGCGACCGCTATATCGACTTCGCCAACTCCGACCTCGGCCGCCGTCTGGTCGGCGCCGTCGGCTTGCCCAGCCCCGCGCGCCTGGAACGTTGGCAGGCCGGTCGCCTGCGGCCGATCGAGGGCGCCCTGCTACTGGGCGGCGGCCCCCTGGCAAACAAGGTCGAGGCATTTGCCAAGCGCCTTACCGATGATGTCTACAGCTTCGCCAGCCCCGACCTGAGCGCTACTGAGTGGGTCGCAGGGCTGGGTTCCAAGCTCAAGGCGGTGGTCTTTGATGCCAGCGAACTGGACGACATCGATCAGCTCAAGCAATTGCGCGAATTTTTCCAGCCACTGCTGCGCAGCCTGGCGCCCAGCGCGCATATCGTGATTCTCGGCCGTGCACCGGAACAACTCGATGACCCGTTGGCTCAGGTCGCCCAACGCGCCCTGGAAGGTTTCAGTCGCTCCCTGGCCAAAGAGCTGCGTGCTGGCGGTACCTTGCAGTTGCTCTATGTCAGCGACGCCGCCGAGGACCAGCTTGAAGGGGCCTTGCGCTTTTTCCTTTCACCCAAGAGTGCCTTTGTTTCCGGCCAGGTCCTGCGCCTGGAAGCTTGCTCCACCCAGGTGCAGGACTGGACCCGGCCATTGGCCGGGCGCAAGGCCCTGGTCACTGGCGCCGCCCGTGGTATCGGTGCCGCGATTGCCGAAACCCTGGCCCGCGATGGCGCCGATGTCATTCTGCTCGACGTGCCTCAGGCCAAGACTGACCTAGAGGCGCTGGCCGCGCGCCTGGGAGGAAGCAGCCTGACCCTGGACATTTGCGCGGCCGATGCGGCCGCACAACTGCTCGAAGGGCTTCCGGAAGGCATCGACATCGTTGTGCACAATGCCGGCATCACACGCGACAAGACCTTAGCCAATATGACCCCGGAATTCTGGGACTCGGTACTGGCAGTCAATCTCAAGGCGCCGCAGTTGCTGACCCAGGCCCTGCTCGACAGCGGCGCCCTGCATGACAACGCCCGCGTCGTACTGCTGGCCTCGATCAGCGGTATCGCCGGCAACCGTGGCCAATCCAACTACGCCGCCAGCAAGGCCGGGTTGATCGGCCTGGCTCAGGCCTGGGCACCGAAGCTGGCACCACGCGGCGGCAGTATCAACGCCGTAGCACCGGGCTTCATCGAAACCCGTATGACCGCGGCCATTCCTTTCGCCCTGCGCGAAGCCGGTCGACGCATGAGCTCCCTGGGTCAGGGTGGCCTACCCCAGGATGTCGCCGAAGCCATCGCCTGGCTGGTCCAGCCCGGCAGCGGCGCGGTCAATGGCCAAGTGCTGCGCGTCTGCGGCCAGGCCGTGATGGGGGCGTGAACATGACTCGACAATGGCAGGACCTGAGCAATACCGATTCACTCTCTCACCTCTATCTACGTGCCGCCCGCAAACGCAAGATCACTGGCAGCACCTTGCCTGACACGGGTTTGCGCTGTTACCTGGAAGTCCAACCGCGACGGCTGGAGGCTTACCGCAAACTCTGTCATTTCAGCGACGATGGACGTTTGCCGCCAACCTTCCCACACGTGATGGCCTTCGCGTTGCAAATGCAGTTGTTGACCGACAAGGCCTTCCCATTCCCGTTGCTTGGCCTGGTGCACCTGCACAACAGCATCCGCGTACTGCGCCCACTCGGTGGTATCAGCCACCTGCGCTTTAGTGTGTATGTAGACAACCTGCAGCCTCATGAAAAAGGCGCCACCGCCGACCTGATCACTGAAGCCGAAGATGGCCTGGGCCTGATCTGGAGCGAAACCAGCCGCATGCTCTGTCGCGGGGTGAAACTAGAGGCACAGCCCACCCCTTCTGAAGCGCCTGACAGCATTGCGCTGGAGGAGTTGACCCGCTGGTATGCTGACAGCGACATCGGCCGCCGTTATGCCAAGGTTTGCGGCGACTACAACCCGATCCACCTGAGCGCTGCCAGCGCTAAACTGTTCGGTTTCCCCACCGCCATTGCCCACGGTATGTGGAGCAAAGCCATGACCCTGGCGGCGTTACGCAGCCACCTGCCGGTCAGTGGCTACCAGGTCGAGGTCGACTTCCTCAAACCCGTGCGCCTGCCCGGTGAAGTGATCCTCAACGCCAGCCCCACTGCCGACCAGGGGCAGCTGCGCCTGGACGGCCATGGCGATCTGGTGCACATGCGCGGAGCCTGGCAAACCCTGGCGTGACACAGCCCTCTTGCGTTGCGCAAGCGCCCGCCTGAAGCTATGCGGCTTGAGGAGAGCTTTGATGAACCTGCACGAACTGACGCAACGCTTGCACCGTATCCGTGACACCAACGACTGGCGCGGTTTTCACAGCCCGAAAAACCTGGCCATGGCTGCCAGTGTGGAGATGGCCGAACTGGTGGAGATTTTCCAGTGGCTCAGTGAAGACCAGTCGCGCCAGCTTTCGCCTGAACAACAGGAACATGCTGGCCAGGAGGTCGGCGATGTAGTGCTTTACCTGTTGTTACTGTGCAGTGAACTGGGCCTGGACATGGAGCAGGTGGTACGGGCCAAGCTGGCCGACAGCGAACGGCGGTTTGCACGATGAAAGACCGCCATTTCGACGCCCTGGCCACACGCTTTGCCGAAAAAATCTACGGCGGTGCCAAAGGTGCAATCCGCCTTGCGGTGCTTCAGGCGGACTTGGCCGAAACCCTGCCCGAACGCCCTTTGCGCGTTTTGGATATTGGCGCGGGCCTGGGTCATATGGCCCTGTGGCTGGCTGAGCGCGGTCACCATGTCACCCTCGCCGAGCCCGCCGCACCGATGCTTGAAGGCGCCCGCACGCGCTTTGCCCAAGCAGGGCAAGCGGCAACGTTCATCCAGGCGCCCTGGCAGGACCTGCTCGGGCAACTGACAGAACCCTACGACCTGGTGCTGTGCCATGCGGTACTGGAATGGCTGGCTGAGCCTGAGACCATTCTGCCGGTCCTGCATCAGCTGACCCGTAGTGATGGCTTGTTGTCACTGGCGTTCTACAACCGCGACGCCCTGGTTTATCGCAACCTGCTCAAAGGCCATTTTCGCAAGCTGCGGCGCGATGACATGGCCGGCGAGAAGCAAAGCCTGACCCCGCAGAAACCACTTGATCCACGCACGCTCAGGGTGCAAGTTGAAGATCTGTGGCAGATCGAAACCGAAAGCGGCGTGCGGGTGTTCCACGACTATATGCCCAACGAGTTCCAGGCCAAGGCCGAGCTACTTGATCTGCTGGAAATGGAACTGGCCCATCGACGGCATCCCGCCTTTGCCGGGTTGGGACGCTACCTGCACTGGCTCTGTCGACCACGCTGAATCACGCCGGGAGGGTGACATGTCGTATCGTTTGGCTATGGGCCTGCTGTGCCTGGCCCTGGCAGGCTGCCAGAACAGCAACCCCTATGTCGCCAGCTCCCTGCCACTGCCACCAGCGCCGCCGCAGGCGGCCAACACTTTCGATGCCAGCGCCTACCCTGCGCCACCACGGGATTTTGGCCGCTACCGCAGTTGGACCTGGCAAAACGGCCAGTTGCCATCCGGCACGGCCCTGGCCGAGCCTGCGCAAATCGCCGACGCGGTCAGCAGTGCCCTGGACCAGCATGGCCTGCGCCCGGCGCGCAATGGCCAGAGCGGTGACCTGCTGGTCAGTGCCAACGTGCAACTGGAGCGGCGTTTGCGCCAGGTACGTGAAGACTACTATCCCTACGATAACTATCCCTACGGCTACCCCTATGGCGGATACGTCGGTGCCGGCCGCTACTACAACGGCTACGGGGTGTATGGCAGCGTTCCAGTGGTGCGCACCTACGAGGTTGAAGTCGTGGTGGTCTACGTCGACCTGTATGACGCCCGCGACGGCCAAGCGGTGTGGAGCACCAGCGCCGAAACCAGCAGCCAGGGCTCCCAAGGCGAACGCGCAGAGGCTTTACGCAAGTCAGTGAACAAGGCCCTTAGCGGCTATCCTCCCAGCTAAAGGCAATTGGAGATCCATTATGTTGTGCCGTGTCGTTTTACTCTCCTTAGTGATGTTGCTCGGCGCCTGCCAGAGCAACAATGCAACCGTGGATTTCGATGCTAGTCGCGACTTTGCTGCCTATCGCAGTTGGGTGTGGCAGGAACCGGCGCTGCAGTACCGTCCTGACGATCCGCGCATCAAGAGCGACCTGACTGAACAACGCATCCGCCAAGCGGTGACTGGCCAACTTGATCAGCGTGGCTTGCGCCCAGCTCAAGGCAATAGCCAGGGCGATCTGAAAGTGCAGTCCTATCTGATCGTCGAGCAACGCCAGCAGCAGATAACCACCCATTACGGCGGTGCCTGGAACGGTTACTGGAACGGCTACTGGGGCGGGCCGATGTACAACGAAACCCGCAGCGTTGACTACAAGGTGGCGACCATCCAGATCGATATGTTCGACAGCAAGGATGGCAAGCTGGTGTGGCGTGGCAGTGCCGAGCAAATCATGAACAATTACCCGCCAACCCCAGAAGAACGCAGCAGTGCGATCTACGACACCGTGAGCAGCGCCTTGTCCAACTACCCTCCCACTAGAGGCACAACGCCATCCCCCTGACTACACTCTCCTGATCGCGGCGTAACCCTCTGTCCCGCGGGCCATGCGCCAGCTAAGGAGTGCTCGTGTCTTCTCGCTTTCCAGCACGGCAACGCGGTGCCATCGGCTTGATTGCGGCGTTGACCCTGGCCATGGGGTTGCTGTTCATGCTGATGGTGATCGACACCAGCAGACTCTACCTGGAGCAGCGCCGCTTGCAGCGGATCGCCGACATGGCAGCGTTGGAGGCTGCGGGCCAGAGTGCCGTGTGCAGCGGCGTCGGCCCTCGGGCTGATGCCCTGGCGCGGAGCAGCGCAGCTCGCAACGGTTTCGACGCGGGCGCAGGGCAAACGCTGGACACTGCCTGCGGTGCGTTACAAACCGGTGCCAATAGTTTGCGAAGCTTCAAGGTCGATGTCGTGCGCAACGAAGCAATCCGCGTCATCGCCACTGCCCAGGTCACCACCAGCGTCGCCGCCGGTGTACAGGCGCTGGCCAGCGGCAAGGCCTTACCTGACGCCACCACCTTGAGCGCCCGCGCTATCGCCGCCACCCCTAAACCACCGCAGGCCATACTGCGTATTGGCAGCACCTTGGCAAAAGTCGATTCGCGTCAATCGGCACTGCTCAGTGCCTTGCTCAATCCACTGGGTAGCCACGTCAATCTCGACCTGTTGGGCTGGCAAGGCCTGGCCGACACTCAGATCAACCTGCTCAGTTACCTCGACCAACTGGCCATTGATGTTCGCGTCAGCGCTGGCGATTACCAACAGTTGCTGCGTGCCGATGCCACCGCGAGCCAGCTCATCGACGCCGCCGCCAAGGTACTGCAGCAAGGCGGCGCTGCGGTCGAGGTGGCGACCAACCTGGGCAAGCTTGCCGTCGGTGCCGACAATACCCGCGTGCTGCACCTGGGCGACATCCTCGACCTGCAAAGTGGCACAACCCAAGCGGGTCTGGACACCAGCCTGCAAGTACTGGATCTGGTGCAAAGTGTGATCCTGCTGTCGACCAAGGACAGCGCCGCGGTGGTTGAAATGCCCATCGACCTGCTCGGTCTGGCCAAAGGCAAGATACGCCTGAAGGTCATTGAGCCACAGCAGATTTCTGCCATCGGTAATCCACAGACCGATCAGATCAAGGTACACACTGCACAAGTACGCGCCTTGATTTCACTGGACTTGCCGGTGTTGTCTACCGTCACCGGTCTGGTCAACGCCGTGCTCGACCTCGCCTCCCCCCTGACTAATATCCTCAACAACCTGCTGAACCTGCACCTGCTCGGAACCGTGAAATCGTTGACCTGCGCCTTGGGCATTCCATGCAAGGTCAGCGACATCCAACTGCTACCTGGCACGGTCAGCCTGGATGTGGGTCTTGAGGTCGCAAAAGCCAGCAGCGAGATCAGCGACTATAGCTGCACGCCGGAAAAAACTCTCACCGCGCATACCCGAAGTGCGGCGGTGGACGTCGCGATCGGCCAATTCAAAGATCGCGAAGACTTCTTCACCGTTGGAGTGGCTACGGTAAGCCCTCTGCCGTTGATTGATATCGGCACCAATGTCTGCAGCCGCCTGCTGTTCCTTCCAGCGATCTGTGGCACCCGAATTCCGTTTGAAGGCGGCGGTATCGGCTTGAAGATCAACGCGCCCTTGCTCGGTAGCAACTCCACTGACCCTGCCAGTGACCTGATATTCGCGCCTGCCGACCATACACCGCCCGATGTTGATCAGCCACCGGCCTATCTGAGCACCACCGCCAGCGACATTATCAGCAGCCTGGACACCACTATTAACGGCATTGATCTGGAGGCCTACAACCCCCTGCACGGCAACATTCTGGGTAGCGTGCTGGTATTGACGAGTGGCGTATTGAACGAGGTCAAGGCGATACTCGAACCGCTGATCAAAGGCCTGCTAAGTCCCTTGGTCGATCCCCTGATCAATGCCTTGCTGCAAACCTTGGGCATCAACCTGGTACACGTCGATGTTGGCGCCAACCTGACCTGTTCCAGTAGCCGCGCTCAGTTGGTGCTTTGAACCGGTAGCTCAATACAGAACCGCGCGCCATGGGCACCGTTATCGACACTCAGGCAACCGCCCATGCCATCAATAATCCCGTAACTGACCGACAACCCAAGCCCAGTGCCGACACCCACCGGTTTAGTGGTGAAGAACGGCTCGAAAATCCGCTCGAGCAACCGCGGCTCGATCCCGCCGCCGTTGTCCTCGACCCACAGCCGCACCCTCTGCTCATCGGCGTCCATACGCAAGGCGATCCATGGCTGCTGTTCGCGCTGTGCCAGCAAAGCATCGCGGGCATTGACCAGCAGGTTGATCAGCACCTGCTCCAACTGATCCTGATGACCACTGACCGAGCCCTGCTGTTGGGGCGTGTCGACCCGTAGCTCCACGCCCTTGCTACGCAAACCGTCAGCAAGCAATGACAACGCACCTTCCACCGCCTGCCAAGGTGCGAACCATTGCTGTTCGACCTCTGAGCGGCGGCCAAACACGCGCATATGATCCACCACTCGCGAAGCTCGCTGCACCTGGGCGTCGATCCGTTTGAGCTTGTCTTGCAGGTAATCGACCTGTACATCACCGTTTTCCAGGCGCTTGAGAGCGTTGACCACGGCCATGCGCATCACATTCAGCGGCTGGTTGATCTCATGGGCAAGCCCGGTGGCCATCTCGCCGAGCGTGGCCATTTTCGCACTCTGTAACAACTGCTGCTGGGTTCGCCTTACCTGCGTGTTGTCACGGCCCACCGCCTGGATCTCCAGCAACCGACCCTGCGCGTCGAACAGGCCTCGATCGGCCCACACCCACCAGGCGTGCTCGCGCCCTGGCAACGCCAGACAGATTTCCGCAGTGCTTACTGGCTGCTCGACGGTAAGCCCGGACAAGCGCTCAACGAAGGCCTCACGCTGGGTTGCCGACATCCACTGGCCCAGGTTCATGCCGGCCAACTGCGCGGCCGAGCACTCCAGGTAGTCGGCCAACGGCTGGTTGCCAAACACCAGGTTCAGTTCAGGTGTATAGCGACAGATCATGGCGGGCGAATCTTCTACCAACACCCGGTAGCGCTCTTCACTGACCTGCATTCGTTCGGCCGCTTCGCTGGCCTCGGTGACGTCCAGCCAGATACCCACTACTTCCACCGGCAGCCCGAGGTCATCACGCAACAGCCGCGCCTCGTCGAGCACCCAGTGATACCCCCCGTGGCGATCACGCAGACGATAACGGCCGCGCGCCTGCCCTTCGCGCAGCAAGGTGCGCGAGCGAGCCAACCATAAGTCGTGGTCTTCAGGATGGACCCATTGGCCGGGCTGCAATGTCTCACCGGTCTGCTCCCAACCAAGCATTGGTTGCAGGCTGGCGCTGAAAAACTCAGCCTGCAGCGCCCCTTCGACGTAGCGCTGGATGTAGATCACGGCAGGCGAGCTGGCGATAAGGTTTTCCAGGCGCGCTTGGGCGGCGCTAGCTTGCAGTTGCTGGCCCTTGATATCGCTGACATCGAGCATGAAGCCTTGCAGACGGCGTTGCTGACCACTTCCGCGCACCTGCCCACACAAGCGATACCAGCGTGGGTTCGCCGCCAGGTTGTGGTCGAGCAGACGCAGACTCAGGTGCAAGGCGCAGCCGTCGCGTTGCAGTTCCCCTAGGGCCAGCTGCGCCGCTTCACGGTCGGCTGGATGCACGCGACTGAGCCATTGACTGATGGTCAACTGTGCCGGTACCCCGAGGCTGGCGGCCAGACCGGGGTCAAGCTGCAACGCTGCCTCGCTCAAACGCCACTGCCACCAACCCGCGCCCAGTTGCAGTTGCAGACTGTCCAGACGTTCACTCTGCTGCTGCAACTCGAATGCGGCCAGGCGGCTGACCAGCGGTTCGGCATAAGCGGCCCAAGCATTAAGCGCATCTGCCGCTGACAACGGCTCAAACGGACCAACGCAGACCAGCCAGGCCTGGACGATGTGCCCTTGGGCATAAGGCAGCACGTAGGTATCAGCCTGCGGTAGCAGCGCCTGCAGCGCTGCGTGCGAAAGGCTCGAAGCCATCTGCCCCGGTATCAAGCGATCCAACAACGGCCCGAGCTCATCATCGTCAGGCCAACTCAGCGGATCACTGCTGCTGGCATAAGTCTGCCAGCCTTGTTTTCCTTGCAACAGGATACGTCCAGCGCTGGCTCGCCAATGACGGACCAGCCATTGCAACTGTTCCCGGGCCACCTGACCCAGGCGATCGAAGCTGCAATCACGCAACTCGGCAGCCAAATGACTGGTCAAGTGCCGCTGGCGTTCGGCGCTCAGCGACTGCTGGCGGTGTTGCAGCAGATCGCCGATGTCGAACAGTTGCAACAGCCAACTGCCAGGCTGCCCCAGCAGCCAGCCGCGGGTATGCAGGGTGCCGCCACTGACCGCCTTGAAATCCAGATCAAGCGGTTGTGCCTGCCAGTCCAAAGGCTCGCCTTCAAGCACCAACAGACTATAAGGCTGTACATAATCCTGCAGCCGCGCTTGCCCCTGCCCCTGTAATGCCAACGCGGAGCGCAGGGGCCCGGCCAAGCGCTGTACCCTGGCTTCATCGTCTAACCACAGCTGCAAGCCAACGGCAGGTAGGGAGGTCACCGGCTGCGGCTCGACAGCCTTCGCAGTAGAGCGCCCACGCCAACGGCCGAACAATCCTTGTCCAACACTCACAGTTGCAGGCTCGCTTCGGCCTTCAGGCTCGCAGGCAGCCGCGGCACTTCACCGATCACTGGCAGGTCGAGTACCGGCAGAACAGCGGTCAATTTAGCTTTGGCGTAGTCAATCTTTACCGTCAATAAGTTGCCCGGGGTGAGGGTGACACTGGCATCACTGGCCAGCTGAAAATTCAATGAGTTCGGCATCCAGCCCAATTGTTCGCCGAGTACCTCCTTGGCCAGCTTATCAACGTCGCGCCGGTAGGTTTCGCTGCTGGGATCCAGAGCCACACAACGACGCACCGCTTCGCTACTGGCCTGATTGAATGATTGCAGCATGAGCATCGGCAGACCGTAGCTAACCACACCATAGAACACAGCGAAAAAGATCACGAATACAGCAACGAACTCCAGTGCCACCGCGCCTTTTTGCCGTTTCACCGCGCTTGCTTTCATGATCGCGTCTACCCTGACAGTGACACCTGACTGACAGCATAGAATCATTCACCACAAAGGGATGCATTTCGCCAATGCAAAGCATTGTCCTGTTGTTGTGGCTTGCCTTGTGCACTGAACAAGACCTGCGTGAGCGCCAGATCGCCAACACCCTGACCCTCGGCGCTGCAGCCTGCGCGCTGGGTTATTTATTCATTACCGGGCACACCTGGATCGGTGCCGACGCCAGCGAAGGTGGCTGGGCGCTGGCCATCGTCATGCTCCTGACCTTGCCCGGCTACATGCTCGGTCGCTTTGGTGCCGGGGATGTAAAGCTGCTTGGCGCCTTGGCGTTGGCGACCGATCGCATGTATGTACTGGGCACCTTTATCGGCGCCGGAATAGCTGTACTGATCTGGCTGTCCAGTCGGCGCTGGCTGTGGTCGCTGCTAAGTCAAAAGGTTAAGAACCGCATCAAGCAACTGATCGAGGAAACGTCAAATAAACAACCCTTCGCGCCCTTCATCTTGGCCGGTTTTATCCTGGCCAGCGTGTGGACCCATTAGTCGCCCCGTCCACTGTTCGCACCGCGTCTCGCTTTTACATAGTCTCAAAGTGCGACTACTTTCTAGAGAGTCCGCGGCCGATCGCAAGGCCCCAAGCTCCGGGATAGAGGAGCTTTTTAGCAGGGAGTAGCGTGTGAACAAGCCCGTCAGTGCAGTAAAGGTATTGGTGGTCGATGACCAGCCCTTGACCGTCGCAGAGCTCTGCGAGTTTCTGCAAAGTTGCGGCTACTGTTGTGTGCCCTGTCAGTCCACCGATCAAGCGCTCGAATGCTTTGCTGCTGATCCAGGCATTGGCCTGGTGCTGTGCGACTTGCACATGCCCGGCTGCGATGGCATCGAATTATTCAAGGCGCTGAAAGTTATCGCTGGCCATCAGCGAATTTTCGAAGCCATCATGCTCACCGGCCAAGCCGACAAGCAGGATGTGATCAGAGCCTTGCGCGAAGGCTTTGCCGACTACTACCAAAAACCCGTAGACCTGAATGAACTGCTCGAAGGCGTTCAGCGACAGGAGGCTGCAGTGCAGGAGCAGCAGAAGAGTGTCCAGCACCTGGGTACCCTGAACCAGAAACTGCAGTACCTGGCCGACTCGATCGATGACCTTTATCAGGACCTGGACAAAGCCCGGGGCCTGGGTGCGCATCGCCGTTCCACCGACGTCGAACGTGAAGCAGAGAGCGAAAACCTGCCGAGCCTTTTCGAGCAACTGTCACCGCGTCAACTGGAAGTCGCGCGCCTAGTCAGTAAAGGCAAGACCAACTACCAGATCGCCTGCGAATTAGGCATCACCGAAAACACCGTCAAACTCTATGTCTCTCAGGTATTACGCCTGACCCACATGCACAACCGCACGCAGCTCGCACTGGCATTGTCGCCGAGCAACTCACCATTGCGTCTGCGAGTGACGGCGCATTAGTGCAGCGTTACCACACGATGCCCTTACTTGCTGGATGAGTTGACCTTCTCCCATTGGTAGAACTCCGGGAGCTCATACTTGTAGCTGTCCAGCCAACGCTGCATGGTCTGCTCGCGCTCCTTGGGCGTGGCTGACTGCGGGATCTTCGAGGCCTGCTGGTTGCTGGCCTGCATCTGCAACCAGGCTTCAGTGGCATTTTGCGACGCGGACGACGGCCCCGCCTCTATCGCCAGCGCCGTCAACGGTTGTGAACTCAAGGTAAGCAGTAATAACCAAGCAGATTTCATAAACACCTCATCGTTGCCTGAGCCTAAGGATGAATTACTGCACCGCCGCGACCTGATCGGCGCGCGCTGTCGAAGATTTGCCTGGTTGCTTCAAGTACTCGGCACGCGACCTGGCCTCGCTGAACTGAGCCGGTGTCAGGTTCAGGCGTGAGACCAAGTCGGCCGCCTGCTGCCACTTGTCCTGATACAACAGCAAGCTGACCAGGTTGACCGCCGCCAGGGTGTTGTTGTCCTTGAGTTCGATGGCCGTCAGAAACTCGAATCGAGCCTGTTCGACGTTGCCAAGGTTGAGGTAAACCACACCGAGATCGTTGCGTACTTTTTCATCTGTAGGTGCCAGGCGTACCGCCCGCAGCAGGTGGCGCTGGGCCTGAAGATTGTCACCACGGGCCGCCGACAACTGGCCCAGGCCATGTTCGGCGTCGGAGGCCAGACAACCACCAAGCAGGCTGCGATACAACGGTTCGGCTTCGCTGCGCCCGAGCAGGCGCAGTACCTTGGCCTTGCGCAGACGCACCTGAGCCATGTCCGTCGGCAGCGCCTCAAGGTGCGCGAGGCTGGCATGCGGACGCCCTTCGCTGAGCATCTCGTCAGCCATGCTCAAAGCCAACTCCTGACTCGAGTCGGGTTTGGCGCAACTGGCCGTGCTACCTGCCAGCGCCGCCCAAGGCGGGCCACCAGCAGTGGCACAACCACCGAGCAACACCAGGCTCATGACTACCATGACTGCTTTCATCCCTGCTCCTCCGTTCATGAGCCCATGGCCTTGGCCAATGCCGTGAAGCCGGGGCCGGCCAGCACGATCAGCAAGGCGGGAAACAAAAACACCATCATCACCATCGACATCTTCCCGGACATTTTCGATATCCGTTCCTGCATCCGTGTCAGCCGCCGGTCATCCAATAGTTGCTTGAGAGCCAGCAGCGATTTCATCGCCCCGCCGCCTTGGGCGAGCAATTGCTGAAGAATCACGCAGGTGTCGCTGAATTCGTCCACAGCCAGCGTCTGCGCAGTTTTCTCCAGCTCCGGCGCCAGGGCCAGGCCGGAATCGACCCGCAGCAATATCAGCCGTAACTCTTCGCTGAGCACCGGCAACAGGTGCCGCGACTCCTGGCTCAACACGCGTAAGCCCTGCTCTACCGCCAACCCCGATTCGAACAGAATGCGCAGCAAGGGAATGAAGGTCGCCACTTCCCGCACAATTTGTTGCTGGCGCCGTGCTGCCGCCCATGCCAGCAGGCGCTTAGGTAGTAGGTAGCCGATCCCCAGGGCACACAGCGGCACCACTAGCCAGGCACTCTGGTGGTCGTGGTAGAAGGTTTTTTCGACCAGCACGCCAACGCCCAACGCCAGCACCGGCACGCCGACTTGGCAGGCAGCGAACAACGCGCGCTGGCGGCTGCGCCGCCAACCGAGCCGATCGAGCAGCAGGCGGGTTTCACCATCGAAATTCAACAAGCGCTGCGCCAGCGAGCTGCTGCCCACCTGCTGCAGCCAGTTGCCCAGACGATCATCGCCCGTCAGTTGCCCTTGCAGACGCTGGGAAACCAGACGCTGCCTGCGCCGCTGGCGTAGAAACTGGCTGAGCAACAATACAAATGCTGCGAAGAACATAACGGCGCTTAGCATCAAGGCCATGTCAGATACTCCGCAACATGCGCCACAGCGCCAGGCAACCAAACACCTGCAAGCCGAATGCGCCGAGCAACATGAATTGACCGTGGCTGTCGTGCCACATGGTCAACAGGTACTTGGGGTTACTGAGCAGAAAGTAGCTGGCCATGCCCACTGGCAACAGTCCCAGAACAATCGCCGTCATTCGCGTTTCACCGGTCATCGCGCGCAACTGTCGGGCGCCCTGCTCACGCTCGCGAATCAGCTTGATCAGGTTCTCCAGCAACTCGCTGGCATTGCCACCGTAGCGATGATTGATGCGTAAACCGAGGGCGAACAGACGCAGCTCGTCTTGCTCATAGAGTTCGGCCAGATCCTGCATGGCATCGTCGAGGCTGACCCCCATCTGCACGTTACGCCGCACTCGCTGCATAGCCCCCTGCAAGGGTTGACGGGAGACCGCAATGCCACCGAGCACAGCATCGCTCAAGGTTCGGCCAGACTTGAGGCTGCGCACGCAATGATCGAGCAGCACCGGCAATTGCTCAATCATGCGCTGCACACGGCGGTGATAGCGCCAGCCCAGATACAGGCGAAACAGCAACGGCCCCGTCAGCAACAGCACCGCGCCGAACGCCCACCCCATCGCCAGTGCGATCAATAAAGACAGCAACGCCCAGGCGGCCAAGCACGACAACAGATGGTCATTGCGTCGTTCCAGGCCTGCTCGCTGCAACAGCCGATCCAGCCAGTCGCGTCCTGCTGGCGCCAGGGTGGAAGCAGTCTGGACCCGGCCGAGTCGATCCAGGGTACGTTCAGTACCGGCCTTGCGCAGACCGCTGTAGAACAGCCGAATGGAAAAGCCCAGCAATCCCAGGCAAATAATCCCCAGCAACGCCCCGATCATGATTGGGGCTCGGAGAATACCCGGCGGAGTTTGTCACTCGCCGGGTTTAGCGCTTCGCGCAAGAAGCCCTCGCCACTGCGACGATCAAGACGGAACAGGGTGTTGGTGACATAAACATCCTCACGCACGCCAACCACTTCCAGTACTTCGCTGACACAACGCCGACCGTCAGCCAGACGCGTCAACTGGATCACAACATCGAGCGCGGCACAGATCATCTGCCGCAAGGTCTTTTCCGCAACCTGGCGCCCGGTCAGGCCGACCAGGGTTTCCAGACGCAGCAAGGCATCCTGCGCAGTGTTGGCATGTACGGTGCTCATCGAACCATCGTGACCAGTATTCATCGCCGTCAGCACATCAAGCACTTCAACACCACGAATCTCGCCCAGCAGAATACGATCAGGGCGCATGCGCAGGGCGTTGCGAATCAGCTCGCTGGATTTGATTTCGCCATGGCCCTCGGCATTCGGCGGGCGGGTTTCCAGGCGCACCACATGCGGGTGGTCCAACTGCAGTTCAGCGACATCCTCAATGCTCACCAACCGTTCATGTGGGGTGATCAACTGGCTGAGGATATTGAGCAAAGTAGTCTTGCCGGTGCCGGTGCCGCCGCTGACCAGGATGTTGCAGCGCCGCGTCACCGCCAAGTGGAGAAAATCGAGGATGTTCTGGTCAATGGTGCGCGTGGCCAGCAGGTCAGCGCTTTTGAGCATGTCCTTGCGAAACTTACGGATCGACAGGCAAGGACCATCCAGTGCCACCGGCGGGATGATGGCATTGACCCGGCTGCCATCGGGCATACGCGCGTCGACCATCGGCGAGGATTCGTCCAGACGCCTGCCCAGGGGCGCAAGGATGCGTTGCATCACGCGCTCGACATGATGGGCGTCGATAAAGCGCAGGTCAGTCTGCTGCAGCATGCCGCCGCGCTCCACAAACACCCGGTGCGGACCGTTGACCAGAATCTCGGTGACACTGGTATCACGCAGCAGCACTTCCAGCGGGCCGAAGCCGGTCAACTCATCGACGATTTCCTCAGCCAGGCGCTCCATCTCATAGCGCGACAAGGCCAGGTGCAGGCGCGATATGTAGTCACCGACTTGCTCCACCACAAACTGCGCGAGCGCCGGGCGCGACCCTTCAAGCAAGTTACGCCCGCTGTCTTCAATGGCGTCGATGATGTAACGATGCAAGGCCCGCTTGAGAGCTTGAGGATCGTTGCCCAGGTTATGCCGTTGACCACCGAACAGTTCATCGACGCTGCTCATTTGTGCCCCCACAGTCGGTTCAGCCAATTAGCTCTGGCAGGTTTGTTGCTCTGCGTACGCCGCGCCAAACGCTCACCCAAGGCTTTGAGATGCTGGGTGAGGCTTTCCCGGGGGGCCAACTCGAACAGGGTCAAACCCTGGTTTTTGGCATTCAGTCGTACTTCCGGGCTGTAAGGCAGCACCACTAACAGGGGCAAGCCAAAGCGCTTGACCAAGGCATCGGCATCCGGGGCCACACCCTTGAGATAGCGATCGACCAGCAGGCTGGCATGCTCCAGTTTCATGCCTCTTTCCCGCCACTGGGCCAGCACTTCGAGATTGCGTCGGCAGTCCAGAACGTTCTGATCGGTGTACCAGATCAGCTTGTCGCAATGACTGACAAAGGTACGCAAGGCTTCACTGTCCGCCTGCCCGGTCAGGTTGACCACGATGTGCTGGAAGTGCTGACGCAAGGCACTGAGCAGCATGTACAACTCGGCAGCGCTGGTACGTTCCAGCGGCTCGTCGCTTTGGGCATAAGCCAGCAAGCGCAAACCGGAGCTTTCGCGACTGAAGGCGCTGTCGATCAAGGTGTTGTCCAGGCGGCGCAGGTGACGCAAGGCATCACCGAAATGGAACGATGCCTCCAGCCCCAGCAGCGCCAGGCTATCGCCACGGGGCAACCCCAGGTCAAGCAGCAGGGTCTGCTGACCATTGTTTTGTACCACCCGTGCCAGGTGCGTGGTGAGCAGCGCACCGTCAGCCGCAGATTGTGCGCCGTACAGCACGGTCAGGCCGCCCAGGCTGGGGTTGCTGGTCACCGGTGGCAGGCGTTTGCTCAAGCGTCGCACCAACCCTGCCACTTCACTTGAGCGCGAACCATAGGCGACGAAATCCCGGGCACCAGCACGCATCGCATTGAGCACCAGCTGGTTGTCCATACCATCGCCGAGGGCGACGATCGCCAGCATCGGCTTGGCTTCCAGTACGCCTTCAATCAACGCACATTGGCTGACCACGTGCTCGCGATCGAGGCCAACAAACACCAGGTTGGCAAAGGTCACTTCGACCAGCGCCAGTAACTCATCGAGGCTGCCACTGCCGGCACCCACAACCTGTCCCAACGGTGCCAGCGCGCCCTGCAGCCACTGCAGATCGACGTTATTGCGGGTGATGGCAAGAAAGGTCTGGCTCAGGCTTTCGCTCATTGAGATAACCCGCTGCGACCCTCAAAGTCGCCGTTTTCAAGAAAGAACAGCCGGCCCCAGCTTGGGTCATAGTTGCGCAGTCCCTCACCCGGCAGCTGCGGCAGCTTGGCATTGGCAGCCAAGGGTTGGACCAAGTGCGGGGTGACGATCATCAACAGCTCGGTTTCATCGCGCATCAGCTGCGACTGACGAAAAAACGCACCCAGGATCGGGATATTGCCCAGGCCCGGAAACTTATCCACCGCCGAGCGCGTGGTGCTGCTGATCAGGCCGCTGATGACGAAACTCTCACCATCGGCCAAGGAAATACTGGTATCGGTGCGCCGGACCGTCAGCCCCGGCACCAGGGTGCCAGCGATATTCACGGCATTGGTGTAGTCCAGTTCGCTGACCTCTGGCGCGACCTTCAGGGTAATGCGATCACGGCTAACCACCGTTGGCGACAGCGCCAAGCGAATACCGAACTCCTTGTACTCGATCGAGACGTTGTCGCTGCCACTGCTGGGCACTGGGATCGGGATCTCACCACCAGCCAGGAAACTGGCGGTCAAACCACTGAGCACCACCAGGCTGGGACGCGCCAGGGTATAGGCAAAACCGCTGTTTTCCAGCGCATTGATAGCCGCCAGAAAGCGGCTGCTGCCACCTCCCCAGACAATATTGAAGACATCGTTGTCCAGCGGTACACCGCCGATCACGTCAGCCACCTGACCAGGCCTGGCGATGGTGTTGAACGTTGTACCCGGCGATCCGATCAGCGAGTTGTTGGAGCCTTTAAAGAACAGTCGTGCACCGGCTTCCTTGAACTTGGTCCGGTTGACCTCGACAAAACGGATATCGGCCTGCACCTGGCTCGGTAGCGTTGAATCCTGGGACGGTGGCAAGGCGGTATCGGCCATTGCGGTAGTGGCTACGCCTTTGACGAACAACAGCGTTTGCAGCGGGTTCTTTGAACAATCCGTCCACAGCATCAGGCTGGTAGCACCTGGGTTCATCGCCGTCAGCAGTACACCATCGTCACCACTGGCGTGTACGTCAGCAATTTTCGCATCGCCCACAGCGACCCGAGTGATCGGCACCTGAGTACGCAACTCCTGCTGCAAGCCCTGATCGATCTCGATCGCCGCTGGCAGATTTGCCAGCGCCTTGCAGCCACTTCCCGCTGCGTGGGCCAGGGGCAGCAGCGTGCCGCCGCAGAACGCAGCGCACAGCAATTGCTTGATAATCCGCACGGAACGACTGCTCATTTAAGGGCATCCTTGCTTGATCAGGGAGTAGGCTGACTGGACTGATTACCGCGGATGATTTGCATGCCACGGCGTGGCGTTGAACTGGCGACGGCCGCAGCAACGGGGGTCTGTGCCAACTGACTGAAGCGATAGAGTTCGCGGTTGGCGAGGCCCACCTCTTGGGCACTGCTTTGCGGGTCAGCCCAGTAACGGGCCAGGCGCTTTTCTTCGGCGCTGCGTACGGCCAGGCGCAAACTGCCAGCCTGGGCAGCGAGCAACAGGCGACTGGCCAAGGCTTCCGGTACCGCCAAGACCACAGTACGCGCTGCATTGCGTTGCAGCTCCTGGCGGGCCTTGTCATCCAGGGCCGGTTCCACGGGCTGCCCCTCTGTACCCAGCCCCATTTGCCTGCCGACGCTAAGCAGGCGCAGGGCCGGCAAAACCACTTGGGCGGAGGCCTGGGGGTTGTTGTTGTCTTCACGCAAGTAGAGCAACACATCAACGTAATCGCCAGGGCTCAATTGCCCTGCCGCACCAACCACATCGTCAATGGCCAGGGCCAGGGCACGCTCATGGGGATGGATCATGCGCGCCAACGGCCCGCCCGCCTCAAAGCTGCTCGCCTCAAGCCAGGTGCCAGCGCTCAGTGCGCGCCAGCTGCTGCGGCCGAGCACCTGCTCCAACGTCTGGAAGCTGCCCGCAGGTGCTACCTGTAAACGCTCAACTAACAAGTCATCGACGGTTAATGGCGTGTAGGGCTGCACATCTCGGCGCAGCACTACCACCGGGTGGCGTATTTCATCGGCGGCCTTTTCGGCCAACGCCACTGGCGCAGAGACAGGCGTTGGTGCGGCAGGCGCGGCCACGGGCTCGACGGCAGGACGGCTCAATACCAGGCCCCAGTAACCAGCGAGCACGGCGCCAAGTAAAAAGAAGCCAGCGAGAATGATGGTAATGCGACTGCTCATGCTGGCCCTTCCTCAGCGCGTGTTCGTCCCGTGCAGCCACCTTGCGAACCCGCGCACTACGTTGAAATCAGAAGTAACTATTTCGCTATTTGAAGGTAGCGCAGCTAAGGCAAAACGCCATTACCCGTCAGATTTTTTTCCATCGCAAAGCTGACACCCCCTCAAAACAGCAGGTTAGTGACGTCAAAAAGGCACTATCACTTTCGTATTAATGCCTTCTTACATTTGCCGGATTTTCAGCGTTTGACGATGCTGTGATGGCAAAGGGGAATCATCGAACAAATCCCCTGCCCATCTGCGCCTTGTGCGCCAGGAGAAGAGCCATGCGTCTGTCACGAATGCTCAAGCGCTGCAAAGAATTCTTCTACCGCAAGGACGGGGCTTCCGGTATCGAGTACGCCATTGCGGCGGCGATGGTGGCGGCAGTGTTGACCACGTTTATCGAGCCCATCTCCACCAACGTCACCTCAATTTTTGAGAAGGTGCAAACCTCCATGGAAAATGCAGGAAAAACTGGCGGTGGTACTGCTTCCACTGGTGGCGGTAGTGGCACTTAAAGACTGACCAGCTTCATGGACTATGCGGCCTGACCTTTGAATTTTAACGGTACAACACCATGCCAACCTCTTCCCAGCGACAACAGATACTCCTGGTGGATGATGAAGAGGACGCCTTGTTGGAACTGGCCGAATTGCTTGAGGGCGAAGGCTTCTGTTGCTACACGGCCACCTCGGTCAAACTCGCCCTACAGCAGCTCACCCGCCACCCGGATGTGGCCCTGGTAATCACCGACCTGCGCATGCCGGAGGAAAGTGGCATTTCCCTGATCAAGCGCCTGCGCGAGCACACGGCGCGCCAGCACTTGCCAGTGATTGTCACCTCTGGCCATGCCGACATGGACGACATCAGTGACTTGCTACGCCTGCAGGTGCTGGACCTGTTTCGCAAGCCGATCTATCACACCCGCCTGCTGGAAACCCTGGATAACCTCTTCCCCAAGCCGCGCCTACACCTGGTTAACTGACACTCGCGCCTACAGCTGATACCTGAAGCTCACGGTAAAACGTGGCTGCCGGTTGAGGCTGTCCAGGGCGATATCGGACATCGGCTTGGCCACCTCCAGGGAGATGTTGTAAGCGTGGGCATCGCCAAAGCGCAGCCCCATTGCCGTTGATGACAGGCGTGAGTCACGTATCTCCAGCTCGTTGAACCAGCTGCGTGCAGCATCCACCACAACATAGGGTTGAACACGTTTGAACCAGCCGTTGTCCCGCTTGAAGCTGTAGTTCAGCTCATACGCCGCCCCCCAGCCCTTGTCCCCCGACGCCTGGTCACTGGGATAACCACGGCCGAATGTCTGCCCGCCAAATACCGCGCGCTCGCTGTCAGGCAGGCTATCGTTGGTCCAGAACAACGCGGCCGAAACCACCCCCTGCCAATCATCGAAGAAACGATCACTCTGCAGTCCGGAGACGCGCAGGCGCAGAAAGTCGAGATCGATATTCCCTGTGGTATTCGCCCCAAAATAGTCCATGCCCTGATAGGCACCGACACTGAGAATACGCAGTTGCCGCGGATCGGCCTTGCGCCAGTCACCGTCGAACGCCAAGGCACGTAGATCGGTACGGCTGCTGATCCTAAGGGGTGCGTCAACGGCTTGATAATCGGTGTCATCGTTCACCGCATACAGGCGTCCGCCAATACTTAACCACTGGTCAGGCGCGGCAATCAGCACCTGACTGAGGCCAACCGAGTAACGGTCGTTCTCGCGGCGTTGCTTGAGGTCGACGCCATTGTTCAGACGCACCCGCGCACGCGGCTCACTACGGTACTGCGAGGCTGACAGGTTGAGCTGACTGCCTTCGCTGTCCAGGTACTGGGCATAATCCAGGCGGTAGTAGTACTCATGGTCATCGCCCGGCGGCACCAGCGCACTGAAACTCACTTGTTCGGCCAGTGACGTCTGGGCATTGCTGCTGACGGCCAATAACGCCTGAAGGTCGTCACGGCTGCCATCGCCCAGGGTCAGCGTTGAGGACACGGGGTTACGCGAGGCCTGAACCACCAGCGTGTTCGCGGCGTCATGAGTGTCAGGCGCGGCCACTTGAGCGCGAAGGGTGACTCCGGGCATCCGGCTCATCAATCCGGTATAGCGTTCCAGGGTCTCGCGCGTCAGCGGGCGCTCGGCCTTGAGCCGGGTCGCCAGCTTACCCAGATAGGCTGACGCCGGGCCAATATCGCCTTGCAATTCATAGTCGCGAATGTAGCCCTCAACCAACACCACCTGTACCCGCCCATCAGCAAAGTCCTGCGGCGGTAGGTACGCGTAAGACAACAGGTAACCATCCTGTTGATAACGCCGTGTCAGGCGTTGAGTCGCTTCATTCAACTCGGCCAGGCTAACCTCGCGATTGATCAGGTCCTGAAAGTTGTCGCGCAGGTCACTCAAGGGATAGAGGGTACCGCCTTCGAAGCGAACCTTGTGTAAGCGCACTCGGGTGCTCATCAACGCTTGCGGCTGAGGGACAGGTGCGGCTACCTGCAGGTCGAGTACGCTGGGGCGATAGGCATCGGCAGGCAAGTTGGCCGCGGGCAGGCTGCGTTCGACGTCATTGCTGTTGAGAAAGCCTGGCAGTGGTTCGGCACTTAGCCCACTTACCCAGGCAAGACTCAGAATCACGACGGTCAACGGACGCATTGGACGCTCCATGATCCCGACAAGTACGAGAGCGCCAAGACAGTCCGCTCGTCAGTCTCAAGCGTAGGTGTTGCCCGAAGGATCGTCTAATCACAATGCAAGGGCACACCGGCCGCTACTCATTGATCTGGAACTCGACCCGCGCGGTTTGCCCGCTTTCATCCAGCGCACTCAACTCCATCCGTCCGGTCTGTTCGAAACGGGCGCTCAAGTGCTCCTGCCCCAGCGACTCCCCCAGTGGCACGCCGTTGAGGAACCACCAGCGCCGCCCGCTACCACCCAGTGCTGACACCTCAAGGCGCAATGGCTCACTGCTGGTGGCCGGTCGACGTAATTGATCGCCCTGGCGCACACCGACGATAGACAACGGTGGGGCAATCGCCGGGACCTGGGGTGGGCAGTCCGGATCAAGCTGGGGCAAGCGCGCCTGGCGCCGTTCCACACGCGGTAACCAGGGCTCCAACGGCGCTGGCCACAAGGCTATCTCGCGGGCTTGAGCACCAGGACAACTGGCATCGACCCGTTGCCCGTTGGCATTGAGCCATACCGTTTCGCGCAAGCCGACGCTCAAGGGCTGGTCGGCCGCTTGCAAGGTTGGCGGTGTAGTGCCGTCCAGGGTCCAGGCAAAGCGCTGGCGACGGCAATTGTCGTCCTGGCGGGCAAGGGGTTGTCCCAGTGGCCAGCAGATCGCAGCCACGCCGACATTGGCAGGCACCGCCGCCACAGGTACAGCGATTCCACGTTGGCTGTCACGGTTGCTCAGCACGTCATGAACCTGGAGCATCAACGGCGCCGCCGACGCCAGGCCAAACTGCCCTGGTACCGGGGTGCCATCCGGTCGGCCAATCCAGATCCCGATCAGATACCGCGGCCCGACGCCGATCGACCAGGCATCACGAAAGCCATAGCTGGTGCCGGTCTTCCAGGCCAATTGTGGTCGCTGCACAAGTTCGGCATGGGGGTCACGGTCCGGGCGCGCCTGGCCACTGAGAATGCGCCGGATAATCCAGGCACTCCCCGGTGACAGTAAACGGCGGTCGAGCAATGGCGCATCCGGTTGCAACCGCATCGGGGCACTCATACCGCCGCGTGACAGCGCACCGTAGCCAGCCACCAAGTCTTCAAGGCGACTGCCCGCACCGCCGAGGATCAACGACAGGTTCGGCTCGGCCAGCGGTGGCAGGGTCAGCGGCACGCCTCCCATGCGCATCTGCGCGGCAAAGCGCTTGGGACCATAGGCTTCGAGCAACTGCACCGCAGGCAGATTCAACGACAGTGCCAGCGCCGAGCTGGCTGCCACCGGGCCGCTGAACCCCATGGAAAAGTTACCGGGCCGATAGTCGCCATAGCGTCTGGGCACGTCCTGCAACAGGGATTCGGAGTGAATCAGACCATCGTCCATGGCCATACCATAGAGGAACGGTTTGAGCGTCGATCCTGGGGAACGTAAGGCGGTGATCATGTCGACATGGCCGAAGCGTCGTTCATCGCTCAGGTCAACCGACCCTAGGTAAGCGCGTACCGCCATGTTCTGCGCCTCCACCACCAGGATCGCTGCCGAGGTTCGCTCGGGCAGCCGCGCTCGCCAGCCCAGCAGCAAGTCTTCCAGACGACGTTGCAGCGAAGCATCGAGGGTGGTGTGGATCAGCGGAGGGCTGTGCGGCCGATTCAAGCGTCGCGCCAGCAATGGCGCCAGTGTCGGCTCCTGACGTGGCGCCAGCAACAGCGGCTCCTCCATGGCCTCATCAATTCGCTGTTGCGGCCATACCTGAAACTCGGCCAGGCGCTTGAGTACTTTGTCGCGGGCCACCTGTGCGCGTGCCGGGTGACGGTCCGGACGCAAGCGGCTCGGCGCCTGGGGCAATACCGCGAGCATGGCCGCTTCAGACGGGGTCAGGTGTTGCGGCGATTTGCCCAGGTACGCCCAACTGGCTGCTGCCACACCCTGCAAGGTACCGCCAAACGGGGCGCGATTGAGGTAGATCTCCAGGATCTGCGCCTTCGACAAGTGCCACTCCAACTGCGCCGTGCGCCACAACTGGCGTAGCTTGCCGGGCAAGGTGCGTGAGTGTGGATCGAGCAGACGTGCTACCTGCATCGAGAGCGTACTGCCCCCCGACACCACCCGCTGATCACGCAGGTTCTGCCACGCTGCACGGCCAAGGGCCAGCGGGTTGACGCCTGGGTGCTGGTAGAACCAGCGGTCCTCGTAGGTCAACAGTGCCTGCAGGTAGTAGGGTGATACCTGTTCGGCGCTGACCGGGTAGCGCCAGACCCCCTCGGCATCGGCAAATCGCCACAGCGGTGTGCCGTCCTCGGCCAACACTACCCGCGCCAGGTCATCGGTCGGCAGCGGCAAGGGCCACATGCGGTCAGCGGCCCACAGCAATGCCATAAACAACAGCAGCACAGCTAATAGCCTTCTCAGGCGTTTTGCCATTGGGCTAAGCGGGCGAGCTAAGATAGGCATCAGGCCTCCCCGTCGCTGGCAATGGGCAGGGAACCGAGCAGGCCAACGCATGGCCAAAGGTTTGGCAACGGCCAATGAGCCGATACGATCATCAGGAAGCAACTATGCATGTAGAAGGTTTTTTCGAGTGGCTCGGCCAGGCACTGGGCGCGCTGATCCGCTTTATCGTTGATGCCCTGAGCGGGTTGTTCAACCTGCTGACCAACGCCGGAGGCAACTTTATCGATGGCTTGGCACGTACGCTGGGCATGGACACCTCGTTGGTCAGCATCATCGCCCTGATCATCGGTTTGATGCTGCTGTACTCGGCAATCCGCGCCTTTATGCGTGCGTCCATTGTGCTTGGCATTATCTGGCTGGTGTTGGGGCTGTGGGTACTGAGCTGGATCATTCACTGACGATACTGCAGCCTTAAAAACCTGAAGGAGCCGGCCTTGCCGGCGATGCAGGCGACTCGGTGCAGTTGATACCGAGTTGATGTCATCGCCGGCAAGGCCGGCTCCCACAATGAAGCTGCACCCCGCCTGTTAGCGCCCCCTCACTACCATCTCGCCGGCTGACTCACCCACCGACTGCATGTTCGGTCGGTACATCGACTCCACCTGGGGTGGCGGCACTCGGTAGGTACCAGGTGTCACCGCTCGCGCCAGGTACAGCAAGTGAGTGGTGCCATAGCTGTTCACAGGCAACGCCGCGACATAGCGATCATCGCGAAACTCCTGATGCACCAGGTTGGCGTTCTGCATCGACTCGCGCCACTGCTTCACTGCACTGCTGGCGTTCTCCAGGCTGGCCGCGCTTTGCGCCAGGTTCTGGTTTTCCAACTCAAGACCAGCAGGCAGCAGGTCGACTACCAGTGCATCCGGTACCCGTGTCGTGGCGGTCAGCGCCAAGTGCACCAGCACCAGGTCGCCACTCTTGAGTGCACGAATGTCCAAAGGCTGGCCGTTCATGCCAAGGTACTCACGACGAATGCTCATGCCGACGTTGTTCGCCGCAGGCGCCTGACGCGGATAACCGGACAGGGTCAATTGCTGGTACAGGGTGTCGCTGCTCTGGTTCTGCACCGTCAGCGGCGAGGCCAGCAACGGCCCTTCAAGCTTCAACCCCGATTGCGCATTGTCCAGGTCACGCAGCTCACCGGCGCTGTCCAGACGCGCCGACCACTTGCCTTCTGGCCTGCTGAGCAGACCACGACCGGCGAGGAACAAGGCGTTACGCTCCTGGGTCGACAACCATTGATTGGCCGCGACCTGATCAGACAGTTCGAACAAGCGTTGATCCAGGGTATTGCTGGCCAGGTTATTTTCTTCGAGCAAGGCCAGAATCAATGCCTGGTCACGCACCGGACTGCCGTAGTCACCGAGCCAGCCTTTAGCATCACGAGCGACTGCCAGACCCGCCTGCAAGGCTTGTTGGGCACGTGGCTTGTCGCCCATTTTTTCCAGAGCAATGGCCAACTGCACCAACGGCAAGCCGGAGCGCGCATCGCTGCGCCGCTCGAACAGGCTGCGCAGTGCGCCCAACGGCGCCTGCTGGGTTCGAGCCAGAACCAGTGCGGCATAGGCCTGCACGGCAAAGCGGCTGTGCTCGGCGTTGTCGCTGTAGTTAACCTCGATCAGGTTGCGTTCCTGCAAGTAACGCAGCAGTCGCTCGCTGGCCTTCTTCAAGGCATCGGCAGGTACGGCATAGCCCTGCTCGCGCGCCCGCAGGAGGAAGTCGGTGACATAAGCGGTCAACCAATACTCTTCCTCGCTATCAGAGCTCCACAGACCGAAACTGCCGTTGTAGCGCTGCATACCCAACAAGTGCTCGATGCCCATCTCGATCTTGCGCTTGCGCACATCGGCCGGTTCGCCGGTAATGCCAAGACGTTTGAGCGTCGCAGCATCGGCATACAGCGATGGGTAAAGACCACTGGTGGTCTGCTCCAGGCAACCATAGGGGTAGGCTTCCAGCGCGCGGATCTGCTCGGCGAGGTTCAGCGGCGGACGGCTGGACAACGCCAGCATGGCCTCCAGACCTTGTGGTTCGAATGCAGCCAGATCCGCATCCGGCAGGCTCCACGGCTGATCCGTGAGCGCCACGCGGTAGTGCTTGAGCATGGCCGGGTACGCCGGGCGGATGCCCAGGGTCCACTCGCGGCTGAACGCCGTGGCCTTCTCGCCTGGCAGTTGCAGCCCCAGCACTTGCACTTTGACCTTGCCTTGACCCAATCCGCCTATGGCCTGCACCGGCAGTTGCAGAGTGACCCGCTTGCCCTGCGTCAAGTTGAGGGTTTGTTCGCCAGCGCGCATCAAGTTCAACTGGCCTTCAGTGCTCAACTGCACCGTCAGTTTTTGCGCCTGCCCCGACAGGTTCGACACATCCAGCGCCAGGGTAGTGGTGTCGCCTCCAGCAAGGAAGCGCGGGGCCGACAACTCGGCAATCAGCGGCGCGGCGACCACGGTCTTGGCTTCAGCCATACCGTAGCGCTCGTCGGTCCAGGCTTGCGCCATTAACCGCAGCTCACCGTTGAAGTCGGGGATATCGACACTGACCTCACCTTCACCGTTCTCGTTCAGCGTCACCGGCGCACTCTGCTGGGCGACGATGGTGACACTGGTATTGGGTCGCTTACCACCCTTGGCCATCGCGGCGTCACCACCGAAGGCCAGGCTGGCCAGACGGCCCTGGCCGGCTTCGATCAGTTGGCCATAGATGTCCAATTGGTCGGCGCCGTAGGCTTTACGCCCGAACAGGCCAGTGAACGGGTCTGGGGTCGGGTAATCAGTGATATTGAGGATGCCTACGTCCACCGCCGCCAGCAGCACATGCACCTGCTTGGGCACACTGCCGTCAGCGTTGCGCGCCTGGACCTTAACCTTCAATGGCTGCTTGGGACGCATCTTTTCCGGCGCATTGAGCGTCACCGCCAGCTTGCGCTCGGCGCGGTCCAGCGGCAGGTGCAGGATGCCAACTGCACGCTTGGGCGTGGCGTTGACCTTGCGCTCGCCCGGACGAATCACCAGGGCGCTGACATACAGATCATGGCGGGCCCATTTGCGGTCGAGCTTGACCTCGAAGGTTTTGCCTTCGGCTGGCACGTCGATTTCTTGCCACCACAGCGGTCCATCACTGGACTCAACCATCAGGTAGCCGGTACCGGCTGCAGGTGGCGTGACGGTAATGTTGGCCGTGGCACCATCGGCGTAGGACGGTTTGTCCAGGGCGAGCTTGACCTGATCCGGGCGCACCGCACCGCCGTCGGCGTTGTCCTGGGCACGGTAGCCCGCCCAGAAGCGCTCGCTGGAAACCAGGCCAGTGGCCGGGTCTTCAACCTCGACGCGGTACGGGCCCCATTCAACCTGGAAGTTCAGGCGCGCGGTGGCGCCTGCTTTGATGTTGACCGTTTCTTCACTCTGGGTCAGGAATTTCTCGTTGAAGTTGTAGCTCCAGCCGTCACTCTGCGAGTAGTTCCAGTAGTAGTCACGGCGCTCGCGAATCAGGCGCACCTTGAGGTTGTTGACCCCCAGTTTGTTGCCCTCGCGGTCGGCGACCAGCACCTCAAACTCCACCGGACCATCACTGTCAGTTTCTTCACCGTCGAACAAGCCACGCAGCCCCGGCAGGCGTTCGGCGGGCCAGATCGGCTGTTCCAGACGCCGGGTAATCGGCCGGCCACCGGACTCCTGCAAGCTAGCCTGCACCGTCAGTTGCAGCGGCGAACGGGCTTCAGACCATTTGCTTTCAATGCCAAGAACGGCGTTGCCGTTGACGTCCAGATTGACTTCATCGAGCTCCAGGTCCTGACTCAGCTCCTGTTCAGTGATCGAACCGAACTGATAACCCGGCAATGCCGGTACCGCTTCGCGCAGTGGACGCACATAGGCCTGACCGCTCAGACGATTGCCCGACGCCGGAGCGCCATACAGATAGCGGCCATTGACGTCGATTTCGGCATTTTGTTCAGGACGGAGCGGTACATCGCTGCCTTTGAGCTCCAGGGCCAGGCGCTCGGGCAGGAAATCTTCGACGAGAAATTCGTAGACCTGTTTCTTACCGCCACCCAGGTCGAACAGCAATTGCCAGCGACCGGTGGGTGCTTCGGTCGCCAGTTGCAGTTGATATTGGTACAGACCATTGCTGCCTGGCTCCCAAACAAACTTGCGGCTGACCTGTTCATCGGGCCGACGCACTTCCACGGTCACTGGCTGGGGTTTGAGCGGGCGACCATCCTGATCACGCAGCAGGCCATTGAGCAGCACCGTTTCGCCGGGACGGTAGAGATCACGCGGGCCAAACACAAAAAACTGCAGGGGGTTGGCCTGGGGTCCGGTGATATCGAACTCTGCCAGGTCCAGTGCCGCACTGTTCAGGCGCAGCATGGTGGTGTGCACACCCTGTTTGGCCAGCAGGGTCTCAGCCTTGGACGGCATTGGCAGCTGGGCATGACCATCGCTGTCGGTTTTGCCCTGCCCCAGCACACGACCTTCTGCGTCAAGCAGCTCAAGGTCGACGCCGCTCAGTGCCTTGCCACCTTCCAGCCCCTGGGTGAACACGTCGATACGGTTCTGGAAGCGGTGCGCCGACACGCCAATGTCGCTGAGGGTGAACAGGGTCGCAGGTTGCGAGTAGTCGTAGGTGCCCGAGGCGCGCATGACCGCCAGGTACACACCAGGCTCCTGCAGCTGTTTGATCCCGGCAATGGGCAACAACACAGTTTCGCGGGTGTTGCGCGCCGGGTTGAGGTCGAAACGGCCGCTGTAGACCAGCTCGGCCATGTCCAGGGTTTCTTTGGACTGGTAGTAGTAGAGACTGCTGTTACGGCCCCAGGCACTGAGGAACGGCGAGAGCGATTCCGGCTTGATGCGGAAGAACTCAACATCGACCTTATTGACGTTCAGGGCGATCACCGGCAAGCCTTCGGCCAAACGCGTCGGCAGCAGCGAACCCCGGCTTGCAAAGCCGATGGTCGCCTGCATGTCGCGGGTTTCCAGGCGGCTGACCGACTCAGCGGCCAGGCGTTTGCCGTTAACCGCCTGCAAACCTGCATCAATGGTCAGCACCAACTTGCGTTGCGGCTCCAGGTGACGCAGGCGCAACTCCATACCGTTGTCAGAAAGCTCCCAGGCACCATCGACCTTGCCTTTGACGGTATCGACCAGGTGTACTCGATCGGCAAAGTTCTGCTGCGCATCCAGCGGCACCGAAAAGCTCAGGGACAAGGCACTGGCCCCATCGACCTGAACTTCGGAGACATCCACCACACTCAACTCACGGCCAGCGTAGCGCTTGGCCAGGGTCGCGGCATCCTCGACTGGTTTTGCCGCGGTGGCGGTCTCTTGTACCTGGGGTTGACTCTGGGCGGGTGCCTGGGCCGGCGGCGTGGCAGGCTTATCCGGGGCAGACGAGTCGCAAGCACTGAGCAAGGCCAGCGCGCAGGCCAGCAACAATCCTTTGTTGAGCATGAAAGTAACTCTTTGGCAGCAGGTTCTGAAGGGTGAACTATATATCAACAGCGCGACGATCGGGCTGCGGCATCTGCGCCTCCCTCCACAGTTACAGGATTTGTTGCCTGTAGCGGCTACAATGTTCGGCTTGCCTGGAGCCGACATGTCCCGATTGCTCACTGACTGGCGCGACCGCCCGACCCACCGTAAGGTCTGGGCATTGGCTGCGCCGATGATCCTCTCGAATATTTCCGTGCCGCTGGTGGCGCTGGTCGATAGCGCCGTGATCGGCCATCTGCCCCATGCTCACCAACTTGGCGCAGTCGCCGTCGGTGCCAGCCTGTACACCTTTCTGGCCTGGGTAATGGGCTTTTTGCGCATGGGCTCCACCGGCTTTGCCGCCCAGGCTGCTGGGCGTGCCGACGGCGCGGCGTTGCGTCAGGTGCTGGTACAAGGCTTGTTGCTGGCGGTGCTATTTGCACTGTTACTGGGTTTGCTAGCCCTGCCCTTCAGTCACCTGGCCTTGCAATGGATGCAGCCATCGGCGGCGCTGGAGCAATCGACCCACGACTTTTTCCAGACCCGGTTGTTCGGTCTCCCGGCAGCGCTCGCCAGTTTCGCCCTGGTCGGCTGGTTCCTCGGCACCCAGAACGCCAAGGCGCCGTTGGCGATTCTGTTGACCACCAACCTGCTCAACATCGCCTTGAACCTGTGGTTCGTGCTGGGCCTGGATTGGGGCGTAATCGGTTCGGCACGTGCATCGGTCATTGCCGAATGGAGCGCCGCCTTGCTCGGCCTGGCCCTCACCCGCCCGGCGCTACGTGCCTACCCGGGTAAGATCGCCTGGGCGCTGCTGGCCCGCTGGCACAGCTGGCGGCCACTGCTGGCGGTCAACCGCGACATCTTTATTCGTAGCCTAGCCTTGCAAGCGGTGTTCTTCCTGATCACGGTACAGGGAGCGCGCTTGGGCGAGGCCACGGTGGCTGCCAATGCCCTACTGCTCAATGGCCTGCTGCTGACGGCCTACGCCCTCGATGGTCTCGCCCATGCGGTCGAGGCCTTGTGCGGCCACGCCATTGGCGCCAGTGATCGCCAGGCTCTGCGCCGCTCGTTGACGGTAGCCTGTGGTTGGTCACTGCTGGCCAGCATCGGCTTTGCCGTATTGTTTCTGTTCGGCGGGCACTTGTTCATCAATATGCAGACCGACATCAGCAGTGTGCGAGACACCGCCTACCAGTACCTGCCGTACTTGGCTCTGCTGCCACTAATCGCGGTGTGGAGTTACTTGCTGGATGGACTGTTCATCGGCGCCACGCGGGCACGAGAGATGCGCAACGGCATGCTGCTCAGCGTCGTTATTGCTCTGCCGGTCGCTTATGTTGCCAGGGACCTGGGCAACCACGGTTTGTGGCTGGGCTTTTTGCTGTTCATGGCCTTGCGTGGGGTGACGCTGGGGGTGATGGGCTGGCGATTGCAGCGTCGGGATGGGTGGTTTACCCGGTAGAATGCCGGGGATGCTGTGCAGCCCATCGCTGGCAAAGCCAGCTCCCACAGGTTCTGTGTTCACAGTCCATTGTGGGAGCCGGCCTTGCCAGGGCCCTGATCAGCTCGACAGGTACGAAGAGCGGGTCAGGCCCAGACGCAAGGCATCGAGGAACTGGGTCTTCTCACGGGCCGTGATCTTGGCGCTGGCGCACTTGTCGCGGTAGTGCGTCATCAACTCCTCCGGCGACAGGTGCACATAGCGCAGCATGTCTTCGATGGTGTCGTGGGTCTCGATACCGGCGTGGTAAACACTGCCGTTCGGATTCTGGTAGATGTTCACCGAGTCGGTGTCACCGAACAGGTTGTGCATGTCGCCGAGAATCTCCTGGTAGGCACCAACCAGGAAAATTCCCAGCAGGTAGTCCTCACCCTCATTGATCCCGTGCACCGGCAAGCTGGTTTCGATGCTCTGCTCGTCGACGTACTGATTGATCTTGCCGTCAGAGTCGCAGGTCAGGTCCTGCAATACCGCACGACGCATCGGCTCTTCGTCCAGACGGTGCAACGGCAGGATCGGCAGGACCTGGCCGATGGCCCAGGTGTCCGGCAGACTCTGGAACACCGAGAAGTTGCAGATGTACTTGTCGGCAAGCTTGTCGTTGAGCTCATCGAGCACTTGGCGATGCGAGCGCTGGCGGGCCTTGAGCGAGTTATGCAGGCGTCGGCAGACGGCGAAGTAGCACTGCTCGGCCAGGGCTTTCTCAGCCAGGGTGATCTTGCCATCCGCGTACTGAGCCGCCACGTCACTCATGTAGTGGGTCGCACGCCAGTAGGTCTCGGTGACCATCTCGATATCAGTCGGGCCGAGCAGGTCAGCCAGCCATTGCACCGTCTCAGGCAGGCTTTCCTTGTTCTCGATTACCGGCACTTCGTCGTTGTGCTTCTCGACGTCGGTAACCTGCACCACCAGCATGGCGTGGTGGGCGGTCAGCGAGCGGCCACTCTCGGAGAAGATGTGCGGATGCGGCAGGCCCTGAGCATCGCAGAACTCTTTCAGCATACCGACCACGACACCGGCGTAGTCGTCCATGTCGTAGTTGATCGAGCTGGCGTTGCGCGAGTGGGTACCGTCGTAGTCAACACCCAGGCCACCACCGACGTCGATGTGATCGACTGGCAGGTTCAGGGCACGCAGTTCGCCGTAGTAGCGAATCGCTTCTTTGAAACCGTGCTGGTAGTCAGCCAGGTTGGCGATCTGCGACCCCATGTGGAAGTGCAGCAGGCGAATACCCTGGTCCAGACCGGCATCACGGAAGCGTTGAACCACCGAGATCAACTGGGCTGCCGACAAGCCAAACTTGGACTTCTCGCCACCGGTATCAGCCCACTTGCTCGATGCCAGCGACGACAGGCGCACGCGCAGACCAACCTGCGGCTTGACCTTGAGCTCAGCCGCTTCCTCGATCACCAAGGCCACTTCCGACTCTTTCTCGATGACGATGAACACGTTATGACCCAGCTTCTGGCCCATCAGCGCGAGGCGAATGAACTCACGGTCCTTGTAGCCGTTGCAGACGATCGTGCCGCCTTTTGGTGCCAGGGCCAAAACAGCCAGCAGCTCCGGCTTGGAACCGGCCTCCAGGCCAATAGAGACGTTCTGGGTGGCGATGATGTTCTCCACCACCGCTTCTTGCTGGTTAACCTTGATCGGATACAGCGCGGTGTACTGGCTCTGATACTCCAGGCGCGCGATGTTGGCATCAAAGGCACCGGTCAGCTGGCGCACGCGGTCTTGCAGGATGTCGGGGAAACGCACCAGCAACGGCAGCGACAGGCCGCTCTTGCGCAGCTCGTCGACCTGTTCGTACAGATCAATCGGCGCGCTGCCAGGCCCATTAGGGCGAACTTCGACGCGGCCGGCCTCGTTGATTGCGAAGTAACCGGCCCCCCAATGGCGAATTCCGTAAACACTGCGGCTGTCCGCAACTGTCCATTGGCTGCCATCGTCTTTGCGTGTGCGTCGTACGGACATTGAAGTCCCCTATATAAAAAGTCGAATAACACCGGCCAGCAGGTGGCGGGCGCAGTGTAAAACCTGGAAATGACGATTTTCCGTGTTCAGGGATAGACCCTTCCTACGGGAACGAGTTTAGAAAGCGAACTGCAAAAAATCGCGATGCGGTCTTCAGCCGCCGGACTTTTTCGCTTTGAAGCCTTGTTTGATCAGCTCTGCCAACAACAGCTCGACGTGATCGCCCTGAATTTCGATGACCCCGTCTTTCAACGCGCCGCCGGTGCCGCAGCGACGCTTGAGCGTGCTGGCGAGGTCCTTGAGCTGTTCCAGGGGCAGCGGTACACCGCTGATGGTCGTCACCGTCTTGCCGCCACGGCCTTTGCTTTCGCGGCGCACGCGAGCAATGCCATCGCCTTCGGGGATGAGCGTCTGTTTGCAGATGCAGGCATCTATGGGTTTGCTGCAGTCCGGACAATGCCGACCTGCATCAGTGGAGAACACCAGGCCACCCAGGGCGGCGAATGATGCGGCTTTTTTGGCCACTTTTGATCCTCGAACGGTGAGGACAAAAACTGGTCGACGCCCCGGGCAGGGTACCGACCGCGAAGCCCCACTCTGGCAGGGGCAGCGCAACTGTCGTACCCAGGGTACGACAGCCTTAAAAAGGCCGCGCAGTGTAACGATAAATTCCGCCGATGCTAAGTACAAAACTGCGCCATTTATCACACGATTCGCGACGTCAGGTCCGACGGTCGATGTAGCGCTGCAAAGCAGCCAGCGAATCGGGGCAGTATGGCTGTTGCCGGCTGTCGGCCAAGGCCTGTTCGAGCGGCAAAAATCGCGCTTCGCTGACCTCCTCTGGCTGCAGGCATAACGGCCCGTCCCAGACGGCTGAAAACACCGCGCACCAGAGCCGGTTACCGGGCTGATCGAAGAAAAACCGTTCGTGGGCCGTCAGCTCGACACCGGATACACCAAGCTCTTCCTCCAGCTCACGGGCGGCTGACTCGGCAAAGCTTTCGTCAGCCTGGACCATGCCACCAGCAGCGACATCCCAGTAGCCCGGATAAATCGCCTTGCTCTCGGTGCGTCGGTGCACGCACAGCTCACCGGCGGAGTTGAACAACAGAATATAGGTGCCGCGCCCGATCAGGCCTTTGTCACGCAGTTCGGCGCGAGGCAAGGCACCTAACAACACGTCGTTGTCGTCCACCCAGGCGATCAGTTCGGCGTCGGAGGCAGCGCGGTGCGCCGCCTCTTGCTTGGAGATGGCCATCGATCAGCCTTGCGACAGCAACTGGCGCAGGTCGATCACTGCCGCGTTGGCACGGGAGATGTAGTTGGCCATCACCAGCGAGTGGTTGGCCCACATGCCAAAACCACTGCCATTGAGCACCATTGGGCTCCACAGTGGCTCCTGCGAAGCCTCCAGTTCACGAATGATCTGACGCACGCTGACCGTGGCGTTCTTCTTCGCCAGGACGTCAGCGAAGTCCACTTCGATGGCGCGCAACAGGTGCGACAGCGCCCAGGCCTGGCCACGGGCTTCATAGAAGACGTTGTCGATCTGCAGCCATGGCGTCTCGACCACCTCCTCATCCAACTGTGGCGCTTGCCCGGCGACCACGGTCTCGGTCTTCAGGCTGCTGTTGAGCTTGACCCGACCGACGCTGGCCGACAGGCGCTGCGACAGCGAGCCCAGACGGGTGGCTACGTCGCCCAACCAGTTGTTGAGGTTGTCGGCACGGGTATAGAACAGTGCACCTTGCTGATCCGGCGAGGCCAGACGCTTCTGGTAGCGGCTCAGAGAGTTCATGCCTTCCTGGAACTCCGACTCGCTCGACGGCAGGATCCAGCTCTTATTGTCGAAGTTAAAGCGCGGCTCGGCCTTGGCCAGGTCAGCGTCTTCAGCGGACTGCGACTGCGAACGGGCGAAGTCTTTACGCAGTGCCCGGCTCAGGTCACGGACCTGCACCAGCACGCCATATTCCCAGCTGGGCATGTTGTCCATCCACAGGCCTGGCGGGAAGCGGTCGTTGGAAATGTAGCCGCCCGGCTTATGCAGCAAGGTACCCGCAACGGTCTTGAGGGTCTCTACCGTGGTGTAGCCAACGACCATCTGCTGACCAGTCTTTTCGGCGGCTGCCTGGGCATTTTGCTGGACCGGAAACAGATCCGGCTCCGCGCTCCAGTACCAGCCCAGGCCGATGCACACCAACAAGTACAAGCCAATCAGCGTGCCCAGCGCTCGGCTGAAAAACAATCCGCCAAAGTAACTGCGGGTGGCGGCACTGCGGGGCTCGACACGCTCGCGCGCCTCGGCTTTGCCTGTACGGTTTTTCCAATCCAGCATGGCGTTGTCCTTTCTGTCACGTCGGTTCAAGGGGTTCGACCGCAACCCCCGGGCTTCGTGCCAGCGCTGTGCGGTTTCCACGGTGCGCCGCCTGCCGGGGTGGGCAAGTATCCCAGCACTATAAATCAAGCGCGCCGGTTCGCATAAGCGACTATCGGGTCGGCAACTGAATAAACAGACTTGTACAGTAAATTGATACAAGACACTCGATTGTCGGAAAAGAGGTGCTAGCATAGAGCCATCACTCGAACTGCCTCACCCCATATAAGTAGTCAGGACATGACCGAGCCAGAAGACCCCAACCGTGAGCGCCTCAAGCAACACTTTGCCCAGCGGGTTATCCACCAGGCTCGGCAGATTCTCGAGATCTGGCAGCGCCTGCAGCGCAGCGAGTGGTCGACTGGCGACCTGGGTGAACTGTGCGAGGCCAACCTGCGCCTACAGCGCTACGCTGAGCGCTTCGAACAACCGGAACACAGTGAGTTGGCCGAGGCCATCGGCCAGACCCTGACGGCCGTCGAGGCTAATAGTGCACGCCTGAGCAGCCATCTGATCAGCGAGCTCAACCGGCTGATGCAGCGTCTGTCGCGCACCGGCCTGCGCCAGGGCGACCAACTCGACCACGTGCCGTTGCCCCCCTTGCGCAAACCGGTCTACATCATGCTTCAGGACCACGACCGGGCCGAGCGCCTGGCCCAGCAACTGGAGTTCTTCGGCCTTGGTGTACAAGCCTTGTACAGCGCTGATGCATTTCGCGCCTCCATGAGTGAGCGTTTGCCATCGGCAATCGTCATGGACGTCGACTTCAGCGGCTCTGGTAACGGCCTGCAACTGGCGGCCCAAGCCCAGCACGGCCTGGAGCAGCGGGTACCGCTGTTGTTCTTCAGCCTGCATGAGACCGACACGCCAACTCGCCTGGCCGCAGTGCGCGCTGGTGGCCAGGAGTTTCTCACCGGCACCCTGGAAGCCTCCAGCCTGCTGGAAAAAGTCGAACTGCTGACCAGCGTCACTCAGTACGAACCCTTCAAGGTACTGATCATCGACGATTCCCGCGCTCAGGCCATGCACACCGAACGCTTGCTCAACAGTGCCGGCATTGTCACCCGCACCCTGACCGACCCGATCCGCACCATGGCCGAGCTTGCCGACTTCCAGCCGGACCTGATCATCCTCGACATGTACATGCCCGAGTGCACCGGTACCGAGCTAGCCAAGGTGATTCGTCACAATGACCGTTATGTCAGCGTGCCGATCATTTATCTGTCAGCCGAAGACGACCTGGACAAACAACTCGACGCCATGAGCGAAGGTGGCGATGACTTCCTGACCAAACCGATCCGCTCACGCCACCTGATCACTACCGTACGCAACCGAGCCGCGCGTGCGCGCAACCTCAAGGCGCGGATGGTTCGCGACAGCCTGACCGGCCTGTATAACCACACACATATCCTGCAATTGCTCGAAGACTGCAGCTTCCGTGCCCGCCGCGAAGAACAGCCACTGAGCTTTGCCATGCTCGACATCGATCACTTCAAGAAGGTCAATGACAGCCATGGCCACCCCATGGGCGACCGGGTGATCAAGAGCCTGGCTCTGTTTCTCAAGCAGCGCCTGCGCAAGTCCGACTTCATTGGACGCTACGGTGGTGAAGAATTCGCCATCGTCATGCCCAACACCGATTTGTCAGCAGCGCATAAAGTGCTGGACGAAATTAGACGACGCTTTGCCGAAATCCATTACCCTGCGCAACCGCGTGACCTGTCCTGCACCTTCAGCGCCGGAGTGGTTCAACTCAGTGATGAGTTCGATGCACTGAGCATGGCGACCGCGGCCGACGAAGCGCTGTATCAGGCCAAGGGCGCAGGGCGGAACCGCGTACAGCGGGTCGGCTAGATAAAGGCAAAGTGCCACTTTTTTAGCGCGCAGCCCAACTTCGTCATCACCCGGTCACAAAAACGCAATAACTTCAGGGGCTTACCATTCGGCCGTTGGTAGACCCTGCACATGCGCCTGAAACTGCTAACCAATTTCAACACCCTGTTGCTGGTAACTGTCTGTATCGCCCTGGGTGCCACCCTGTGGTGGTCGCAGCGGGCGCTGGAGCGCCCTTATCAAATCATGGAGTGGTACCTGTCGCTGTCGCAGCAGTTCCAGAATCAGGCAGCACGCAACATCGAGGATTACCTGAGCAGCGGCGATGCGTTGCGCCATGCTACGGCGGTGCAAACGACGGCAGCCCTCCAGGAGGAGCTCAAGCAACTGCCCGAGCGCTTGTCTGCCACGGTACGTCCGAGCCTGGACAACCTGCAGCGCTTTACTGGCAATGAGTTGCTGGCAGCTGGCAAGCTGGCCGGCGACCCACAGGCCTTGCTGCTGCAGGCTGAGCGCGAGCTGGGGGCGAGCCTTGATCAACTGGCCAGCTACGCCAACAGCAGTACCAGCAGCGATGCCGGAGGTTATGCGCCAGTGTTGTTTCAGGCTTCACTGCACCTCTCGCGGCTGTCGCTGACACGCGACAAGTTGGTCAGCAGCGGTCGCAGCGAGCTAGCCGATGAAGTGGAGCGCGAGTTGCAACACATCATCACCCAAGCCCACCAGCTTGATCAGTTGCCGCTGCTTGGGGTCGCCGCTGCCCGCGAATCGAATACCGATGACTTCGCTGCCCTAATGGGCCTGGAGACGCAAAGCAGCCGCGAAACCGAAGACGCCGGAGTCGCCCTCAAACGTGAACTGAACAGCTTGCTCAAACGCTATCCGGGAGAACTGCAACGCACCCGTGAGCAAATCCAGCGTCGTAGCGAGCTGGCCACTAGCACCCATCAGCAGATCGCCGCCGTGCAACAGGCGATTGCCGCCCTTGAACCGATGGTGCGCAGCCAGCACGCCTCGATCCAGGGTGAAGTGCGCCTGATCCAGGGCCTGATGATTGGCCTGATACTGCTGATCGCCTTGCTCATCGATACGCTGCAACGGCGCTTGGCCAGGGTGCTGACCAACCTGGCGCCAGCCCTGTCACGCTGGGCCGAAGGTGACTTCGCGCACGCCATCGCCTTGGGCAAAAGCAACCGTGAAATGCACGACATTCAGGACTCCCTAAACCGCCTGCGCCTCTACCTGGTGGAACTGGTCGGGACCATCCGCAGCAATGCTGAACAGGTGGCTGGCAGCAGCCATGCCCTGGCCGGCATGAGCAGCGCCCTGCACCAGGGCGCCGAACGCCAGGCCGGCGACACGGCGCAAATCCGCGACGCCCTCGGCGAGCTGGAGGCGACCATCTTGCAAGTGGCTGGCGACGCCAGCCAAGCCGCCGACGCCAGCCGCGACGCCGGACGCGCAGTGGAGCAGGGCCAAGCCGTCATCGGCCAGAGCCTGACTGGACTGCGCACCTTGGTCGATGAAGTACAAGGCAATGCACAAATGATTGAGCAACTGGCTGAAGAGTCGGCGACCATCGGCGGTGTGCTAACGGTGATTCGCTCGATTGCCGAACAGACCAACCTGCTGGCCCTCAATGCGGCAATTGAAGCGGCGCGCGCCGGGGAAATGGGTCGCGGCTTTGCCGTCGTGGCCGAAGAAGTTCGCTCGCTGGCCCAGCGCACTACCGGCGCTACCGGCGAGATCCAAACCCTGATTGGCCGCCTGCAGCAAGCGGCCCGCGAATCCGTGGAGGGCATGCGCGCCCAGCTGGAGCATGCCCAAGCCACGGCCGACCAGGCTCAGGCGGCCGATGGCGCGCTGGATGAAATCGTCGCGTCAATCCAGACCATTTCGGCTACCGCGGTAAGAATTGCCGACGTCACGGCGCAGCAAAGCGGCGCCGTGAGCGAGATTCGTGACCACAGTGAGCGGATTCATGACTTGGGAGAAGACAACCTCCAACGTATTGGTGAAGGGCGTGAGCAGGGTGAGCAGTTGCTCAAGCTCGGCGGTGCGTTGAACACGGCTGTTCAGGCCTTCCGATTGTAATCTGCGTATTGTCGGCAAGGCCGCCTCCCCCATGAAAAACCAAACCTTGTGTGGGAGCCGGCCTACCCGGCGATACAAGCCCCCGCGTATTGCGCTGACTGCAGACATCGCCTTAGTCCGTTATCATGCAGGCACTTCTGTACTGCGAGACCGCCATGCGCCGCCTGCTTTGCCTACTGTTTCTGCTCCTGGCCTTGCCCGCCGTCGGCGCCGGCCTGCTCGACAACCGTCCCAGTGCCACCCTTGGCGCTGCCTCGCTGAACAACAGCAGCGACTTCTTGCCGGTGCACGAAGCCTTCAAGCTGAGCCTCATTCAAAGCGACGCACACACCCTCAAACTGCGCTTCGTCGCCACCGATGGCTATTACCTGTATCGCCATCGCTTCCAGTTTCGCACCGAACCCGCCGACATCGCGCTGGGTAAAGCACAGATCCCGCCCGGTGAAGCCAAGCACGACGAGTTCTTCGGCGACGTCGAGGTCTACCACGGCATTCTCGACATAGATATCCCCCGGCCCGCCAACGACTCGCGCGCCTTTACCCTACTGGTCGGCTACCAAGGCTGCGCCGACAAAGGCTTGTGCTACCCACCGGAAACCGCCCGCCTCAGTGTTGATGGTACGGGAGCCGTTTCAACCACCGATGTCGCGCAGACGGCGGTAAAAGTCTGGACCTGGAAAGAACTGCTGCTGTTCTTTCTCGCAGGTGTCGGCCTGACCTTCACCCCTTGCGTCTTGCCGATGCTGCCGATCCTCTCCGGCGTCGTTTTGCGTGGCCAGGTGGGCGGTCTGCGCGGTTTCAGCCTGTCGCTGGCCTACGTACTGCCGATGGCCGCTTGCTTCGCACTGCTTGGCGCACTGATGGGCCTGTTCGGCGCCGGTATGAACCTGCAGGCACGCTTGCAATCAGCCTGGGTGCTGGTGCCGTTCTCGCTGTTTTTCGTACTGTTCGCCCTAGCGATGTTCGGCCTGTTCGAGTTGAAACTGCCGCACGCCATCAGCCAACGCCTGGAACGCCTGGTAGGCCAGACCAAAGGCGGCTCGCTGCTCGGCGCGGCAATTCTCGGGGTGTTTTCCAGCCTGCTGGTATCGCCCTGTGTATCAGCGCCGCTAGCTGGGGCACTGCTGTATATCAGCGCCAGCGGTGATGCTGTCGGCGGCGCGCTGAAACTGTTCGCCCTGGGCCTGGGCATGGGCGCTCCACTACTGCTGGTGGCGACTGGCGGCGCGGCCTGGCTGCCGAAAAGCGGGCCGTGGCTGGTCACGGTGAAAAATGCCATCGGCGTACTGCTGTTGGGCCTGGCCATCGGCCTGCTTAGCCGGGTGCTACCGGGGCAGATCACCTTGCTCCTGGTCGGTGCGCTGGCCGCCGGGGTGGCCGTGTTCCTTGGTGCCCTGGAGTTCACGGTCAAAACCACTCGCCAGCGCCTGGCCCAGTTACTCGGTCTGGCCTTGCTGTTTTACGCCCTGACCTGCTGGTACGGCGCCCTCAGCGGGCAGACCGATCCACTGCGCCCGCTGCCCCAGGCCAACATCGCCAACAGTAGCCCAAGCAACCAGACCAGTAGTGTCAGTGCCTGGCAGACCGTCACCACCCCCGCCGCGCTGGACAGCGCCCTTGCTACTGCCAAGGCGGCCGGAAAGCCTGTGCTGCTGGACTGGTACGCCGACTGGTGCATCAGCTGCAAAGTGATTGAACATGAAGTGCTCAACGCCCCGGCGGTGCTGCCTCAGCTCAAGGACTACACGCTATTGCGTTTCGATATCACGGCCAGTACCGCCGAGCAACGCGCCCTGCTCGATCGCTATCAACTGTTCGGCCCACCGGCGCTGTTGTTCTTTGCCGCGAACGGCAGCGAAAAAACCAGCGTTCGGGTAGTAGGAGAGACAAACGCCGGCGAATTTGCCGAGCACCTGACGCGCATTCGCGCCGATCTGGGTCTATAACTTGATCTGGCTGCAGAAAAGCTTTTATCGATGACTGAAATTAATAAATTAGTCACATATTTAGCGTGAATATCGGTCATCGTGCTGGCTATTGCTGGTAACTGGACAGTGCCCGCCGGTTTACGGCATAGTCGCCGCGCAACGATTCCTAACGATAAAAAGGATTCACAGATGGCAACGCTACTGGTGCTGCACGGCCCCAACCTGAACCTGCTTGGCACCCGCGAACCGGGCGTCTATGGCGCCGTCACTCTGGCGCAGATCAACCAGGACCTGGAGCAGCGCGCCCGCGCCGCCGGCCATCACTTGCAGTACCTGCAAAGCAATGCCGAGTATGAATTGATCGACCGCATCCACGCCGCGCGCAGCGAAGGCGTCGACTTCATTCTGATCAATCCGGCGGCTTTCACACACACAAGCGTCGCATTACGTGACGCATTGCTGGCAGTGAGCATCCCATTCATCGAAGTGCATTTGTCCAACGTGCACAAACGCGAACCTTTTCGCCATCACTCCTACTTCTCTGATGTCGCAGTAGGGGTGATTTGCGGCCTGGGCGCCACTGGCTACCGCCTGGCCCTGGAGTCTGCCCTGGAACACCTGGCTGCTAACGCAAAGCCCTGATGACGAGAACCTGGCCTACGGGCCAGGGCTCACAAGAAACGTTTGCTAACACGTTTTTATATTTACGCCCCTGACCGAACCTTGGGAGTTGATGATTAATGGATATCCGTAAAGTCAAGAAACTGATCGAACTGCTGGAAGAGTCTGGCATCGACGAGCTGGAGATCAAGGAAGGCGAGGAATCCGTACGGATCAGCCGCCACAGCAAGACCCCAGCCCAGCAGTACTACGCTCCGGCTCCTGTCGCCGCTCCTGCTCCAGCCGCCGCGCCTGTCGCCGCTGCTCCAGCTGCCGACGCCGCTCCAGCCGCTGCCAAGCTGAACGGCACCGTTGCCCGTTCGCCAATGGTCGGTACTTTCTACCGCAAAGCCTCGCCTAGCTCGCCTGCCTTCGTTGAAGTTGGCCAGACCGTGAAGAAAGGCGACACGCTGTGCATCGTTGAAGCCATGAAGATGATGAACCACATCGAAGCTGAAACCAGCGGTGTGATCGAGTCCATTCTGGTAGAAGACGGTCAGCCGGTTGAGTTCGACCAGCCGCTGTTCACCATCGTTTGAACCGCGGAGAGCCAACGATGTCTGCGAAGCTGGAAAAAGTCCTGATCGCCAACCGCGGGGAAATTGCCCTGCGGATCCTGCGTGCCTGCAAAGAGCTGGGCATCAAGACCGTCGCCGTACACTCGACGGCCGACCGCGAACTGATGCACCTGGGCCTGGCAGACGAGTCGGTCTGCATCGGTCCTGCTTCGGCCAGCCAGTCCTACCTGCACATCCCGGCGATCATTGCCGCTGCTGAAGTGACCGGCGCTACCGCCATTCACCCAGGCTATGGCTTCCTCGCGGAAAACGCCGACTTCGCCGAGCAGGTGGAGAATTCCGGTTTTGCCTTCATCGGCCCGAAAGCCGACACCATTCGCCTGATGGGTGACAAGGTATCGGCCAAGGACGCGATGATCAAAACCGGCGTTCCGACCGTGCCGGGCTCCGACGGCCCGCTGCCGGAAGACGAAGAAGAAGCCCTGCGCATCGGCCGTGAAGTCGGCTACCCAGTGATCATCAAGGCCGCCGGCGGCGGCGGTGGTCGCGGTATGCGCGTGGTGCACAAGGAAGAGGACCTGATCGCCTCGGCCAAGCTGACCCGTACCGAAGCCGGTGCTGCATTCGGCAACCCAATGGTTTATCTCGAGAAGTTCCTGACCAACCCACGCCACGTGGAAGTCCAGGTACTGTCCGATGGCCAGGGCAACGCCGTGCACCTGGGTGACCGCGACTGCTCGCTGCAGCGCCGCCACCAGAAAGTACTGGAAGAAGCACCGGCACCCGGTATCGACGAAAAAGCCCGCCAGGAAGTCTTCAAGCGCTGTGTCGATGCCTGCATCGAGATCGGCTACCGTGGCGCTGGTACCTTCGAGTTCCTCTACGAAAACGGTAGTTTCTACTTCATCGAAATGAACACCCGTGTTCAGGTGGAGCACCCGGTTTCGGAGATGGTCACCGGTATCGACATCGTCAAGGAGATGCTCAGCATCGCCGCTGGCAACAAGCTGTCGTTTACCCAGGATGACGTGGTGATTCGTGGTCACTCCCTGGAGTGCCGGATCAACGCTGAAGACCCGAAGAAGTTCATCCCGAGCCCAGGCACCGTCAAGCACTTCCACGCCCCAGGCGGCAACGGCGTTCGCGTCGACTCGCACCTGTACAGTGGCTATGCGGTTCCGCCGAACTACGACTCGCTGATCGGCAAGCTGATCACCTACGGCAAAGACCGTGACGAAGCCATGGCACGCATGCGCAATGCCCTGGACGAGATCGTCGTCGATGGCATCAAGACCAACATCCCACTGCACCGCGACCTGGTGCGTGATGAAGGTTTCTGCAAAGGTGGCGTCAACATTCACTATCTGGAACACAAACTGGCTAACCAGGAGTGATTCCGCAGTGATGTGAAAAGGACCCCGGCCTATTGACCGGGGTTTTTTTTGCACTGTAGCCGCTGCCGCCAGGCTGCGATCGACTGCGCAGCAGTCGCTGCGAACAGCCTACGACCGCTTCGCGACCGATCGCAGCCTGGCGGCAGCGGCTACGCCAGGCAGAGCGCGGGAGCCCCACGAAGCATTCCCACAAACCCCTCGCACTCAAGTAAACTGGCGGGCTTCTCGCAGCCCTGAGCTGCCCCTGTAGATTTTCCCAAAGGTGCCCGCCATGCCTTGGCTGCAAGTACGTCTGGCCATCAGCCCGGAACAAGCCGAAACCTATGAAGATGCCCTGCTCGAAGTAGGCGCAGTTTCGGTCACCTTCATGGACGCCGAAGATCAGCCGATCTTCGAACCCGACCTGAACACCACGCCGCTGTGGTCGCACACCCATTTGCTGGCGCTGTTCGAAGCCGATACCGACGCCGCTGCAGTGTTCGCCCATTTGCAGCTGCTCACCGGCGCTGCGCTGCCGGAGCACCAGGCCGAAGTCATTGAAGATCAAGACTGGGAACGCAGCTGGATGGACAACTTCCAACCAATGCGTTTCGGTCAGCGCCTGTGGATCGTGCCAAGCTGGCACGCAGCGCCAGAACCTGAAGCAGTCAACTTGCTGCTCGATCCGGGCCTGGCATTCGGCACTGGCACCCACCCGACTACTGCCCTGTGCCTGGAATGGCTCGACGGCCAAGACCTGCAAGACGTACAGGTGCTCGATTTCGGCTGCGGCTCGGGAATTCTGGCGATTGCTGCGCTGCTGCTCGGCGCTCGCGAAGCGGTCGGTACCGATATCGACGTCCAGGCCCTGGAAGCCTCCCGCGACAACGCCGGTCGTAACGGTATTGCCGACGAAAAATTCGCCCTGTACCTACCTGAACACATGCCAGCAATGCAGGCCGACGTGCTCGTGGCCAACATCCTTGCCGGCCCACTGGTCTCCCTGGCCCCGCAACTGTCCGGGCTGGTGCGCCCGGGTGGTCTGTTGGCGCTGTCGGGCATTCTGGCCGAACAGGGCGAAGAAGTCGCCGCAGCCTACGCCAATGACTTCGACCTGGACCCGATTACCGTTCGCGACGGCTGGGTACGCATCAGTGGTCGCCGCCGCTAAGTGCGCCTAGAATAACCTTCTGTATAACCCGGACCGCCGCATGACCGACAGTTTCGTCACCCAGTGCCCGCATTGCCAGACCAGCTTTCGCGTCAACCACAATCAATTGAGCGTGGCCCGCGGCGTGGTGCGTTGCGGCGCCTGCCTGCAGGTATTCAACGCCGCCAAACAGCTGCTGGAGCAAAGTGCGGCGCAACAGCCCGCGGTAGAGCCTGCAAGTGCCGAGCCCACGGTCTCAGCACCAGTGCCAGTGCCAGTGCCAGCACCCGAGGCATCAGTCAGGCAGCACACCTGGAGCGCTGCTGAACTGGACCTCGACCAGCTCGACCTGGATGAGGAACTGGCACGACTGGAACAGCGTGAAATCCAGCCGACCACCGAGTACAAGGCCAGCGCACCACGTGAGGACAGCCTCAGCGCCCACCGTGACGAACCGGAGCGCGACGATCAGCACTGGCCCGATAGCCTGTTCAGCACCCCAGCCAGCGAGCGCGAGCCGCTGGCAGAGGAGTTCGACGAGCCGCAACCGCCGCTCATTGAACAAGCACCACTGGACCTTGCCCCGGAGCCCGGCGAGCGTACAGAGCCTTCGCTGTCGCTGAATCCTGATGTGCTCGATGACGATCTGGATGATGAACCGCATCATCCCCACCCCATCGCCGCCGAGCGTGACGACATTGCGATGGAGCATCTGTCGGCCAATGAGCCGGATGATGACCTCGAACCCCGACCCAACGCTTCCGACGAGCGTCTTGAGCCGGGATTCGGCGCGGCCTCCAGTCGCCCTGAACGCAAGGAGCCGCTGCTCGATCTGGTGGACGACCCGTTGCAGTTGGATTGGCAAAAGCCCAAGGCCCATTGGGGCAAGCGCTTGCTTTGGATAGCCCTGGTGCTGCTGGCCGCCGCCGCCTTGGCGGGCCAGTACATCTGGTACCACTTCGACGAACTGGCCCGCCAGGACCAGTACCGCCCCTGGTTCCAGCAGATCTGCCCACAGGTGGGCTGCAAGGTCCCGTCGCGAGTAGACATCGCCCGAATCAAGAGCAGCAACCTGGTGGTGCGCAGCCACCCGGACTTTAACGGGGCACTGATTGTCGATGCGATCATCTACAACCGCGCGCCGTTCACCCAGCCGTTCCCGCTGCTGGAGCTGCGCTTTGCCGACCTCAATGGCCAATTGATCGCCAGCCGGCGCTTCAAACCCGGCGAATACCTGAGCGGCGAATTGGCCGGCAAGGGCGAGATGCCCAGCCAGGTGCCAATCCACATTGCCCTGGACATCCTCGATCCAGGGCCCAAGGCGGTCAATTACAGCCTGAGCTTCCGCTCCCCCGAATAGCTCTCGGCCAGCATGCCCGGCACTCCAAACTGTCGGACATAACGCCGCAGTTGTTCAGATTTTATCCAAATCCATCTTTATCCGGTCACCGAGAGCGGGTATCATGCCAACCCTTTTTCGAACTCTAATGATCCGGCCCCACAACAGGGAACTCCTATGTCGGCGGTACGCATCGGCCCATACACACTGCAGAACAACCTGATCCTCGCGCCGATGGCCGGGGTCACGGATCAGCCATTTCGTCAGCTCTGCCGACGAATGGGTGCAGGCCTGGTGGTGTCGGAGATGGTCAGCAGCGACATGAGCCTGTGGAACAGCCGCAAGTCGCGTCTGCGCATGATTCACCAAGGTGATCCCGAGCCACGCTCGGTACAGATCGCCGGTGGTGACGCGCAGATGCTTGCCGCTGCAGCCCGGGCCAACGTCGAAGCTGGCGCACAGATCATCGATATCAACATGGGCTGCCCGGCAAAAAAAGTCTGCAACAAAGCTGCAGGCTCTGCTTTATTGAAAGATGAAGCCTTGGTCAGCGAGATCCTCCACGCGGTGGTTGCCGCCGTGGATGTACCGGTCACGCTGAAAATCCGCACGGGTTGGGACAGGGCGAACAAGAACGGCCTGACGGTGGCAAAGATTGCCGAACAGGCCGGGATCCAGGCACTGGCGGTACACGGACGGACCCGCGCCGACCTTTACACCGGCGACGCCGAGTACGACACCATCGCTGAGATCAAGCAGGCGGTGTCGATCCCAGTGTTTGCCAATGGCGATATCACTTCGCCAGAAAAGGCCCGGGCCGTGCTTCAGGCGACCGGGGCCGATGGCCTGTTGATAGGCCGGGCTGCCCAAGGGCGGCCGTGGATTTTTCGCGAGATCGAGCACTACCTGCGTACCGGCGAACATTCGCCGGCGCCGCAGTTGCAAGAAGTGGAACGCATACTGCTGGAGCACCTAGCCGCGCTGCACGCCTTCTATGGCGATGTCATGGGCGTACGCATCGCCCGCAAGCATGTCGGCTGGTACTTGGCAACGCTTCCGGGCGCCAGGGAGTTTCGCGCCCAGTTCAATCGTTTGGAAGATACGCAAGCGCAGTGCGCCGACGTTCGCGGCTTTTTCCGCGAACGTGAACAGAGCCTTGAGACAGAGGACGGACAAGGGGTGGCCGCATGACGATGATGACCGAGACTTTAGTGAGTGGAACAACGCCCGTGAGCGACAACGTCAACCTGAAACAGCACCTGAATACACCGAGCGAAGAGGGTCAGACCCTTCGCGGCAGTGTGGAAAAGGCGCTGCACAACTATTTCGCCCATCTGGAGGGCGCGGCCGTCACGGACGTGTACAACCTGGTGCTCTCGGAAGTCGAAGCGCCGTTGCTCGAAAGCGTGATGAACTACGTCAAGGGCAACCAGACCAAGGCCAGTGAGCTGCTCGGACTCAACCGCGGCACCTTGCGCAAAAAGCTGAAGCAGTACGATTTGTTGTAAGCAAGCATCCAAACCAGAAAAGGCGGCTCCCATTCGATGAGGTCGCCTTTTTTGCTGACTCCACCGCGTTATGGAATCTGAAATGACCGACCAGACTACCCGCCTGCCGATCCGCCGCGCCTTGATCAGTGTTTCCGACAAGACCGGGATCCTTGAATTCGCCCGTGAGCTGCAACAGCTTGGCGTCGAGATCCTGTCCACCGGCGGCACCTTCAAGCTGCTCCAGGACAACGGCGTTGCCGCGGTGGAAGTTGCCGACTACACCGGCTTTGCCGAAATGATGGACGGCCGGGTCAAGACCCTGCACCCGAAAATCCACGGCGGTATCCTTGGCCGCCGCGGCACCGACGACGCCATCATGGCTGAGCACGGAATCAAGCCGATAGACCTGGTTGCGGTCAACCTCTACCCGTTCGAAGCCACCATTTCCAAACCAGGCTGTGACCTGCCGACCGCCATCGAGAACATCGACATCGGCGGCCCGACCATGGTTCGCTCGGCAGCCAAGAACCACAAAGACGTTGCCATCGTGGTCAATGCCAGCGATTACGGTCAGGTCCTGGAAAACCTCAAGGCTGGCGGTTTGACCTACGCCCAGCGTTTCGACCTGATGTTCAAGGCGTTCGAACACACGGCTGCCTACGACGGCATGATCGCCAACTACATGGGCACGGTTAATCAGACTGCCGAAACCCTGAGCACTGAAGGTCGCAGCGAGTTCCCGCGCACCTTCAACAGCCAGTTCATCAAGACTCAGGAAATGCGCTACGGCGAGAACCCGCACCAGAGTGCGGCGTTCTATGTCGAAGGCAAGCCTGCCGAAGCCGGCATCGCCACTGCGGTGCAGCTGCAAGGTAAAGAACTGTCGTACAACAACGTGGCCGACACTGACGCCGCGCTGGAGTGCGTGAAGAGCTTCGTCAAGCCGGCCTGTGTCATCGTCAAGCACGCCAACCCGTGCGGCGTGGCGGTGAGCCCGGACGCTGAAGGCGGCATCCGCCAGGCCTACGAGCTGGCCTATGCCACCGATACCGAATCGGCTTTCGGCGGCATCATCGCCTTCAACCGTGAGTTGGATGCAGAAACTGCCAAAGCCATCGTCGAGCGTCAGTTCGTCGAAGTGATCATCGCTCCGAGCGTCAGCGACGAAGCCCGCGCCGTGGTTGCTGCCAAGGCCAATGTGCGCCTGCTGGCTTGCGGCCAGTGGTCGCCTGAGCGTGCTGCTGCATGGGACTACAAGCGCGTGACCGGCGGTCTGCTGGTACAGAGCCGTGACATTGGTATGATCACCGAGGCTGACCTGAAAGTGGTCACCAAGCGTGCGCCAACCGAGCAGGAAATCCACGACCTGATCTTCGCCTGGAAAGTGGCCAAGTACGTCAAGTCCAACGCCATCGTCTACGCCAAGAACCGTCAGACAATCGGTGTCGGCGCTGGCCAGATGAGCCGCGTGAATTCCGCGCGTATTGCTGCAATCAAGGCCGAGCATGCTGGCCTGCAGGTGCAGGGCGCGGTCATGGCCTCGGATGCGTTCTTCCCGTTCCGTGACGGTATCGATAATGCGGCTAAAGTGGGTATCACGGCAGTGATCCAGCCAGGCGGTTCGATGCGTGATGCTGAAGTCATCGCCGCAGCTGATGAGGCCGGCATCGCCATGGTATTCACCGGCATGCGCCACTTCCGCCACTAATCGTCAAACGGCCGCACTGAAGCAGGCGTCTGCCGCGTTGGAGCAGGTCCCGCTGATGCTCATTGCCAGGAGGCAACTGCGCTCAACGTGACCTGCTCTGCCTTGCATCCACCTACTTCATTGCGACCTCGCAATGCATACACAGCAGAAGCGCAGGAGGCTTTACCTCCTGATTGAAGAATTAGCGTCATCGAGGTTTTAACATGAAAGTTTTGATTATCGGTAGCGGTGGTCGTGAACACGCCCTGGCCTGGAAAGTTGCCCAGGACCCACGGGTCGAAAAGGTTTTCGTTGCCCCAGGCAACGCTGGCACCGCCACCGAAGCCAAGTGCGAGAATGTCGACATCGACGTTACCGCCCTGGAACAACTGGCCGATTTCGCTGAGAAAAACGTCGCCCTGACCATCGTCGGCCCTGAAGGCCCGCTGGTTGCCGGTGTCGTCGACCTGTTCCGCAGCCGCGGCCTGGACTGCTTCGGTCCCACCAAAGGCGCAGCCCAACTGGAAGGCTCGAAAGCCTTCACCAAAGACTTCCTGGCCCGCCACAAGATCCCTACCGCCGACTACCAGAACTTCACTGAGATCGAGCCGGCCCTGGCCTACCTGCGCGAGAAAGGCGCACCGATCGTGATCAAGGCCGATGGCCTGGCCGCCGGTAAAGGCGTCATCGTCGCCATGACCCTGGCCGAAGCCGAAGATGCCGTACGCGACATGCTCGCTGGCAACGCTTTTGGCGATGCCGGTTCGCGCGTGGTGATCGAAGAGTTCCTTGACGGCGAAGAAGCCAGCTTCATCGTCATGGTCGATGGCCAGAACGTGCTGCCAATGGCTACCAGCCAGGACCACAAACGTGTGGGCGACGGCGACAGCGGCCCGAATACCGGTGGCATGGGTGCTTACTCCCCTGCCCCTGTGGTCACTGCCGAAGTGCACCAGCGGGTCATGGACCTGGTGATCTGGCCGACCGTGCGTGGCATGGCCGAAGAAGGCAATGTCTACACTGGTTTCCTCTATGCCGGTCTGATGATCGACAAAGCCGGTAATCCAAAAGTCATCGAGTTCAACTGCCGCTTCGGTGACCCGGAAACCCAACCAGTCATGTTGCGCCTGGAGTCTAGCCTGGTACTGCTGATCGAAGCCGCCTTCGCCAAGGCGCTGGACAAAGTTGAAGCACAGTGGAACCCACAACCGAGCCTGGGCGTAGTCCTGGCTGCCGGTGGCTACCCTGGCGATTACAGCAAAGGCGCGGTCATCAACGGCCTGGACGCTGCGGCCAACTTGACCGGTAAAGTGTTCCACGCCGGGACCGCCCTCAAGGACGGTCAGGTCGTCGCTACTGGCGGTCGCGTACTGTGCGCCACAGCTCTGGGTGAAACCGTCGAAGCCGCCCAACAGCAGGCCTACCGCCTGGCTGGCGAAATCAATTGGGAAGGCAGCTTCTACCGAAAAGACATCGGTTACCGCGCCATCGCCCGCGAACGTGGTGAAGATCAGCAGTAAAATAGCCTATGGAAGGAGTGACGCCACCGGCGTCCTGCTTCCGGTTCGGCGACAAGGCCCGCCATGGGCCTTGCCTTCGCCTCGGCGCGCCGCGCATAGTTATCGTCCAGCACTTTGCTAAGAAGGGATTTCGTTGTGCGTTGGCTCAGGATCGCCATTGGCCTCACCGTCAGCTTGCTGACCTTGCTCTGCCTGTTCCCGGCGTCAGCCGAACAAAGCAGTGGCTGGGCGGTTTTGCTCGATGAACAGGCCAACCTGCAGCTCAGTGACGTGCGCTCCGAGCGCTACCGCAACCAATTCAGCCCCCTCCAGCTCAACCAACTCGATGCTGCAACGCCAGACCAGGCGCTGTGGTTGCACTACCGCCTGGAACCCGGCCAGCACGAACAGCTGCTGCGGGTCTTCGCGCCGGATCTGTCTCGGCTTGATCTCTACGCCCTTGAAGGCGACCACCTGATCAAGCACATGCATAACGGTCGTACCGCCGAAAGCGGCGAACTGTCCCTACGCAGCAGCGACCACCAACTGGCTTTGCCGAACAGTCCGCATACGCTGGATATCTACCTGCGCCTGGTTTCTGAGCATCAATTGCGTCCGAGCATCAGCCTGGAACCTGCTGCCCAGGTCGCTGCCGATCAGCGCCAACCTCTGATGTTTGGCGTGTTGTTTGGCTGCCTGTTGATGCTGATGCTGCATAACCTCATTCGTTTCGCCTATTCGCGCTCCACAACCAGCCTGAGCCTGGCCGCCTATCACGGACTTATGCTGCTCAGCGCACTGATTTTGCTCAATCTCAGCGGCCCCTGGTGGAGCCTCTGGCATTCAGCCCAAACCCCCGCCGCGTATCTTACTGCCTTGCTCGCCAGCCTGGCCGGCCTGACTTTCACGCTGCGCTTTTTCATGCCTTGTGAACAACCCCGCCTAAGCCGACTGCTGCAGGCTGAAATGATCCTGATCGGGCTCTCTGGCCTGCTACTGCTGTTCGTCGACACGCTGCCGCTCAATCTGATGACCTACGCGCTATTCGCCGTGGGCAGCTTGAGTATGCTGCTGATTGCCAGCTACCACTGGTACAAGGGCTATGCGCCGGCGCGACTGTTTACGCTAGCCATGCTCGCTTTCAATATTGGCTGCCTGGTGGTACTGCCCGCATTGCTCGGATTGACCCGTACACCGACGCAATGGTTGCTGTTCATTCTCCTGGGGCTGACCAGCTTCAGCGGCCTGCTGCTCAATCTGTCGGTCAGCGAACGCCTGCGCCGTATCAGTGAAGAGCGCTTCAGCGCCAGTCGCGAGCTGGCCGCCAGCAATGCCGAAATCAACGCCAAAGCCGAGTTCCTGGCCAAGATCAGCCATGAAATCCGCACACCGATGAACGGTGTATTGGGGATGACCGAACTGCTGTTGGGCACGCCGCTTTCAGTCAAACAACGCGACTACGTTCAAACGATCCACAGCGCCGGTAATGAACTGCTCACACTGATCAACGAGATCCTCGACATCTCCAAGCTCGAATCCGGGCAGATCGAGCTGGACGACGTGCAATTCGACCTCAACGCGCTGATCGAAGATTGCCTGAGTATTTTCCGCGCCAAGGCCGAACAACAGAATATCGAGTTGATCAGCTTCACTCAGCCGCAAGTGCCCCGGGTCATAAGCGGTGACCCGACACGTCTGCGCCAGGCGTTGCTGAGTCTTTTGGAAAATGCCCTGAAGAAGACCGAGCAGGGCGAGATTCTCCTAGTGGTAGCGCTCGACCAACGGGGCAACGCTCCACGTTTGCGCATCGCCGTGCAGGACAGTGGCGACCCCATCGCCCCAGGCGAACGCGAAGCGCTGTTGCAGGCTGAACTGCACAGTAAGCATTTTCTATCCAGCAACAAGCTGGGTGGGCACCTGGGCCTGGTCATTGCCAAGCAACTGATCTCGCTGATGCAGGGTGAGTTCGGGATCAAGACCAGCCACGGCCTGGGCAACACGTTGTGGCTGACCCTCCCCCTAGATCCGCAGCGCCTCGAACAGCCTTCCACCGACCTCGACGGCCCCCTGCGTGGTGCCCGGGTGCTGGTAGTAGACGACAACGACACCTGTCGCAAAGTCCTGGTACAGCAGTGCAGTGCCTGGGGTATGAACGTCAGCGCCGTGCCTTCGGGCAAGGAAGCCCTCGCCTTGCTGCGCACCAAGGCTCACTTGCGCGACTATTTCGATGCGGTCCTGCTCGACCAGAACATGCCCGGTATGACGGGCATGCAGTTGGCAGCCAAAATCAAAGAAGACCCGAGCCTGAACCACGATATTCTGCTGATCATGCTCACCGGCATCAGCAATGCACCGAGCAAGGTCATTGCCCGCAATGCCGGAGTCAAACGGATTCTGGCCAAGCCGGTTGCCGGTTACACCCTCAAAACCACCCTGGCGCAAGAGCTGGCCCAGCGCAGCAAGGACCAACCCGTTTTCCCGACACCGGTCGGCCTGGGTACAACACTGAACGTGCCGAGCGATTTCCGCATCCTGGTAGCAGAAGACAACAGCATCTCGACCAAAGTCATCCGTGGCATGCTCGGCAAGCTCAGCCTGGAACCCGACACCGCCAGCAACGGAGAAGAAGCCCTGCAGGCGATGAAAACCAAGCACTACGACCTGGTACTGATGGACTGTGAGATGCCTGTGCTTGATGGCTTCTCGGCAACCCAACAACTACGAATCTGGGAAATCAGCAACCAGCGCAAGCGTACCCCCGTAGTAGCACTGACCGCGCATATCCTCGCCGAGCATAAAGAGCGCGCACGCCTGGCCGGCATGGACGGCCACATGGCCAAGCCGGTTGAGCTGTCACAATTGCGCGAGTTGATTGAGCATTGGGTGGCACGTCGCGAGGCTGAGCCCAACCAGGTTTCGACCTCGTAAGCTCGGCTGCCCCTGATACACTTCTTTCACATTTCCCTTGCCGCGAGCCCCGATCATGCTCCATGAGTTATTCAGCGTTTACCTGAAAATGCTCGTGCTCTACAGCCCGTTCTTTGTGCTCTCGTGCTTTATCAGTCTGACCCGCGGCTATTCCAGCAAAGAGCGCAAACGCCTGGCCTGGAAAGTAGCCATTGCCGCGCTGATCGCCAGCGTGCTGCTGTACCTGTTCGGGCGGGCGATCTTTGGTGTGTTCGGTATCACCGTTGATGCTTTTCGCATCGGTGCTGGCAGCGTCCTGTTCATTTCTGCTCTGGGCATGGCTCAGGGCAAGTCGGCGGTGCAGACCGACAACGTCCAGCAAGACGTCACCATTGTGCCGCTGACCATCCCCCTGACCGTCGGCCCCGGCACCATCGGTGCTCTGTTGGTCATGGGCGTCGGCCAGCCGCACTGGGATGATAAGTTGCTGGCCATCGCCAGTATCGCCCTGGCCAGCTTCACCGTGGGCTTGGTGCTGTACCTCTCGAACCGGATCGAGCGAATACTTGGCGACCAGGGTTTGCAAATTGTCAGCCGGTTGATGGGCTTGTTTGTCTGTGCGCTGGCAGCACAGATTATCTTTACCGGAATCAAGGGTTACTTGGTCCCCTAGATCTGCAGCTCGAGGATTTCTCGCAGGGCAATCGCCTGCAGGCTTCGTTCGACCTTGCTCCTGAACTGTTGATCGAACAGACGGGTGTTGAAGCGCACCAATTCGGCCCTAACCAGTTGATGCCGACGCGTTCGAAACAGAAAGCCGGCGTCAATCTCCGAGCGCTTGATCACTTCGTGATACAGCACCATATCGACCGCGCCGTTTCTGGCCGGTGCACACGGCAGTAACTGAAACAGCCCGTTCTGACGTGCACGCTGTTCAAAATGCAGCAACGCCCCGGCATTGTTCTTCAGCCCCTGCAGCGCCAGCTCGGTGGACGTCGCATAGTGGCTACCGGCAATGGCTGAAATGGTATTGAGCGTACGATCAACAATATTCGGCCGCTCATTGCTCGGCCAGTGCACTTCGCTGGGCGGCACCGCGTCCCAGCCATAGAACTTCAGCTTGTTTTTGTAATAGCTGTACCAGTCCTCGACAAGACCTTGTTCATGAACAAAGCACGTTTCCTGCTCGGCTTGCAGCAATGCAAGCTGCACCGAACTTCGTTGTGCCACCGTCAAGCCAGGCATGAATGACATCAGCCCGGTGCCTACCACTGCCGCCTGTTGCTTACTCATGATTGCCTCCTTGCACCCGGCCAAGATTCGACAGGTAACATTGCTCTTGCTGCTTACGCTCGATCAACGCCCGTAATTGCCCTCGCTGAGGCTCGAACTGCTGGTTGTCCAGTTGCGCCGACAGTCCCTTTACAACTACGTCGCCCTGCAAGGCTTTGGCGAGTAGCGGCCCCTCGATGCTCACATGGGCAACCTGTTCCGATGTCTGCAATGCAATGCTGCACAGATTTATCACCGGCCCGGGATGAACCAGGCCAACTTCCAAGGCGACCCGTGTGCCGGACTCATGGCCTTCAAAGGTGAAGTGGCGAAAGTTATCCAGGTTGTTCTGCGTCTTTTTTAACGTGGCGAGTCCGTACTCAATGAGGTTGTCCGCCATCGGGAATTGGCTGTCCAGCCAAAGGCGCACCGGCTGGATGGGGGCAATCAATGAACACCCGTTTGCAGACTGCGTATCGTAGAAGGACTGGGTTGTGATCCAACCACGCTCAGAAAGCACCTGCCGGTAACGCGCATACCACGACGGATACAGAGTGAAGCGCGACCCCACCACCTTGTTGGCCAACAGCTGGGCATACAGCAACGAGTCAAGCACTGCCTGCCGTTGAGCAGGTGGCACTTGGGGGGCAATCAGCAGCAGGGTGCCCCCTGCTGTCCACAGCGAGTAATCGTCCGTTTCCATGATTCTTGCTCCTGAAGTGACAGGATGGCTCGCCGAGCGAGCCATCCTGTGCGGTCAGATCTCGTAATCCAGTACGTTGTTGAGGCTTTTATCGCCCAGCTTGCTCTCGATGGTGCCGCGCAGTCGCTCGTACAGCGACTTGTTGAACGACAGCGCCGCTGTGCCGGTGTAGAACACTGTAGAGCTGCTTTTCCATTCAAGAACAAACGAATCCAGGTCACGGACCAAGGTGTCGGAATGCACACAGCTCATGGCCAAGACCACTTCACCCTCGGAGGTTTCAATGCAGGACGCCAGACCGATTGTGGCCGCCTCTTTGCCTTTTACGTTATGGTCAAAAAGCTTCTGGGCCTGATCAACTTCGATCAGCTTCGCCAAGGCATCGCTGGTCAACTTGTTCAACGCCACGCCAATTGCCCCACCCAGCACAGCCGTACCGACAGCGCCCAGCGCTTTGGAGGCGATAGCACCGACGGTCAATGCTTGCGAGGAAACAGACTCACGCTCGTAGCTGCGGCGCGCAGTGACCCAACCACAATCCTGCATGACTTTGAGAAATTGCTTGAACCAGGCTTCGCCCTGGCCTTCCTGGTCATAAAGCTTGCTGGCGACGAGGGAGGCGAACTGGTACGAGTTCTTCACGTCGGTGCGGCTTTGCACCGACATGCCGGCACCAAACGCCATCAGCGATTGCTCAAGAACGGCCGCAGTGTTGGTACTCAGAATTTCAGTGGTATCGCTCATCTCGAATAGTCCTTTTCATGAAAGCCCCGCGCGTTATTGGCGGGGGCTTCACACTATTGGAGACAACCACTTTGATCAGGATCGAAACCTTTCCCGGACAAACTTAGCCCTGTGCTGGATACCAGCGCGGGGTATACACCCACTGGCTGCCATCAGCGCGGGCAAAGCCGCAGGTGGTCGAAGAACCGACCAGTACCATGGTGCGCATGTCGACCATCTCTGGCTGCAGTTCACCCAACGTGACCACTCTCAGCGTCTGCCCCGGCCTACCAATGTCACGGCCAAGTACTACAGGCGTCTGTGCCGTACGGTGCTGACGAACAATGTCGAGCGCCCGGCCCAACTGCCAAGGACGCGAGCGTGAGATCGGGTTGTAGAAGGCCAGCGCCAAGTCGGCCTGGCAGGCAAGATCCAAGCGTTTCTCAATAATCGACCAGGGCTTGAGATTGTCCGACAGCGACAGCACGCAGAAGTCATGGCCCAGCGGCGCCCCGGCCTGAGCGGCAGTGGCCAACGATGCGGAAACGCCGGGCAGGATTTCCAGCTCAACCGCATGCCAGCGTGGATCACCGGATTCGTGCAGGGCTTCAAGCACGGCTGCAGCCATGGCGAAGACACCAGGATCACCCGAAGAAACCACCACCACTGAACGACCTTGGGCTGCCAATTCAAAGGCATGCCGGGCACGCTGCATTTCTTCACGGTTGTCGGTGCAGTGCATGACTTGATCCGCACGGAAAGGACCCGCCATGCGTACGTAGGTTTCGTAACCGAGAATATCATTGGCCTGAGCCAGCTCGGCCTTGACCGCAGGCACCATGAACTCGGCAGCACCCGGCCCTAGCCCGATCACCGCCAGACGACCACGGGGGCGACCGATGAGCAGTGGCTCGATGGGTTGGTTTGAGACCACCATCGCCAAGTGTTCTGAGACCGGCTGCGGCGGCAGCAACTGCGGCAGCACCTGTGCCGCCAGTGCACTGGCACTTTCAGCATCCGGCGCAAAACGTACTGCTACGCCCAGCTCAGCCGCTGCAGCGTGTAAAGCCTGCTCAGCCATCAGCGATTCGCTGGCCAACAGACAGGCCAGCGCAGGTTCGGCAATGCGTGCATTGCCCAACGCCTCGCGCACAGTTGTCGCCAGGTCTGACTCTACAGCCGTAACCGCGACCATGACGCAACGCGGATAGATAACCAGCTCGTGAGCCGACACTTCCCGCGCCTCGCAGCCAACATGAATGGCCAGTTGTGCCTGATCGCTGTGCGGCAGTTGGGCATCGGCTAGCCAGGGTGCCTCACCGTTGATACGCACCGACTCGCCAGCCAATAGATCGGAGACAAAGCGCTTGCCCAGCTCCAGATCAGCCAGGGCATAACCATTGGGAGGATTGAGCAAGCAAGTGCCGAAACGCAGTTCACCGCTGGTGGTAATTGCCGCCGTTACGCCCAGGCCTACGGCAATTTCCCGCGCCAGGACATTGACTCCGCCCAGGCCGCCGAGCAGAGGCACCACTGCACTGCCGTCTTCGGCCACCGCCAGGACTGGCGGCTCCACACCTTTCTCCAACAGAAGGCTGGCCAGGCTGCGAATGACAATTCCGGCAGCACACAAGGCAATGATCGGTGTGTCTTGCTGATAGAGCTGGCGCAGCGTCACGCCGAATTCCTGATAACTGCGATCGACGTCCTCGACCCGGCCTTCCAGACCATGAATCAAAGCGTCCGGATAGAGTTGCTGAATCTTGCGGGCAGTGGCCAGGCTGCCTTTGCCGAGGATGACGATGGCCGGAGCTTTGCGTGTCATCACCCTTGCCACCTTTCACCCGGAACGATGATCAGCGAGAAGTACGGCGATGACTGCGGATCGACTTCATCCAGGGCCACAATTTTCTGATTGGCCATGGTCGCGCGCTCCACGTACAGCGCACGCTCGGCCAGGCCAAGTTCAGTCAACACCTCACGGACCTTGGGGAAGTTGCGCCCCAGCTTCATGATCACCGCTGCATCGGCATCGGCCAGGCGGCGCTTGAGTTCGTCATGGGGCAGAACGCCAGACAGCACCGACAGGCTCTGGTTGCGATAAACCAGCGGTGCGCCGAGCACCGACGCACCGCCCAACATCGAGCAGACACCCGGAATCACCTCGGCCTGGTAACGCTCGGCCAGGCGATCATGCAGGTACATGTAGGAACCGTAGAAGAACGGATCCCCCTCACAGATAACCGCGACATCACGTCCGGCATCCAGGTGGGCGGCAACCTCAAGGCTCGCTGCGTCGTAGAAATCGCTGATGACCTGCTCATAGGACAGCGGCGCTGGCAGCACCTCGGTGGTCACCGGGTATACCAGCGGCAGCAGCGTCTGGGCTTGCTGCAAGTGGCCTTCGATGATGCCAAACGCATTACCGCGCTTACCCTTGGCAACGAAATACGCCACCACCGGCGATTCGCGCAGTAGCCGCAGTGCCTTGACGGTGATCAGTTCTGGGTCACCCGGGCCTACGCCCAGGCCAAGCAAACGTCCACGAGCCTGCATCATTCGACCTCCGTGGCCAGGGCATTGACCGCCGCCGCCGCCATGGCGCTGCCGCCCAGGCGACCCTGCATGATCACGAACGGCACACCACGGCTGTCAGCGGCGAGCATCGCCTTGGATTCGGCAGCGCCGACAAAGCCTACTGGGAAACCAAGGATCAGCGCCGGTTTCGGCGCACCGGCATCGAGCATTTCCAGCAGGTAGAACAACGCGGTGGGGGCATTGCCGATCACCACGACACTGCCTTCCAGGTGCGGACGCCACAGTTCCAGCGCCACCGCCGAACGGGTGTTACCCAGTTCGCGGGCCAGATCTGGCACCTGCTCATCACGCAGGGTGCAAATCACCGGGTTGTTCGCAGGCAAGCGAGCACGGGTAATACCCTCGGAGACCATGCGCGCGTCGCAGAGAATCGGCGCACCAGCGGCCAAGGCATCGCGGCCGGCCTTGCCCGCGCCTGGCGAGAACTGCAGGCCATCAATCGCATCGACCATGCCGCAGGCGTGAATCACCCGCACCGCGAGTTTTTCCAGATCGGCAGGAATACGATCGAGCCGCGCTTCCTCGCGAATGATTGCGAAGGAGTTGCGATAGATCTCCTGACCATCGCGGATGTAATCAATCATCAAGGGTGCTCCGTGAGCAGGCGTCTAGCAGTGCGCCAGCTTCTTTCAGTGTGAGGTTGCGTGCGCGCAAGCTGCCGAAACCCGGCTGGGCTGCGTCACGCAGGTACAAGTCGTAGTGGCCCGGGTTCTGCGCCAACAGGGTCGCCGGGGCAACATGGGCCATGGCGCAGGAGCGCGGGCAGCCGCTCAGGTGCACGCTGGCTGGGGCGCCACTGGCAAGTAGGGTGGCCAGCAGGCGGGCATCACCCTTGGTCTCGGCCTGGGCCTTGGCGCAACCGGCGGAACCGGTGCAGGCAACCAGTCGCGCCAACGGTTGATCTGGCGAGCACAGCAAACCCAGCTGAGCCAGCTCGCGGTTGATGGCGGCTGCATGCGGGTGCGCAATATTGGGCAGCAACAGGCTCTGCCAAGGTGTCATGCGCAGGCTGCCATCGCCCCGTTCGCGGGCCAGCTGCGCGGCGCCGCGCAGCATGTGCGGAGTCAAACGCCCCAAAGGGGCGGCGCCACCGACGGCGCTCAGGCCAGCTTGCTGCTGTGGATAAATACCCAGATAACCGTTGCCGACGGTTGCCGACCGGCGCCAGTGCAAAACCGTTGCATCACGTCGGATGCTCAGCCCTAAGCCGGCAACAAAATCATCTGGCGAATGCTCTGCCAGCAATTGGCGCATCCGCGCTTGCTCTGGCGTAGCCAGATCAAGAAAGCGATTGAGCACCGCCAGCACCAATGCATGCCCTTGCACCAGAGGGACGGCACCTACGGGTGCGTTGTTTGCCGGGCAACCTGCCAAGCCAAACACCCACCACAGCTCACCCTCCAGGCGCACAGTGCTGAGCCACACGTCATGGGGGTGCTCGAGCATCGCCAGGGCCTCGCCGCCATCCACTTGTACAGCGAACTTGGCCGACAGCTGATGAAAGCGCGGGGTAGTTTCAAGCGCTTGCAGCAATTGCTCCGCCAACGGCCGGGTATCAACCAGCATCTGCGGATCAACACCAGCGGTAGGGCTGAGCATCAGGTTGCGTACGTCATCACCGGCGGCATCGCGCGGCCCCAGGCCCGCCGCCAGCAATCGCTCAATCAACCCCGAGGGGTCGCTGCCGATGCCACGGATCTGCAGATTGCCGCGGTTAGTGACCTCGATCTCACCGGTGGCAAAACGTTCGGCGGCGTCGGCCACCGCGTCCGCCTGATCAGCCCAGAGCGCGCCGCCGGCAAGCTTTATCCGGCAGATCCCACCGTCCTGTGCCTGAACGATGCGCAGCAACCCCGGACAGGCCGAGGGACGCAGCGAAGCTTGGGGCTGGTGGGCCGATACAGGCTGGTTCAAAAGGTCACCCGGCAATCGTGAAAAGGCACTTCAGTGTAGAAGGCGCGGTATTATGCCTGCTTTGTCCGAAGGCATGAAAAGCCAGCCGGTCGGATTGCGGTGAATTGAGGAAAAACCATGTCGCCCTGGCTGACAGTAGTAGGTATCGGTGAAGACGGCTTCAGTGGCCTGGGCAAGAATGCCCGGCGCGCATTGCTGGGCGCGGCAAAGGTGTTTGGCGGCCAGCGCCAGTTGGATCTGCTGCCGCACTGCATCCGTGGCGAACGCCTGCTGTGGCCCAGCCCCTTCTCCCTGACACCGGTATTGGCACTGCGCGGTGAGCCGGTTTGCGTGTTGGCCAGCGGTGATCCGATGTTCTTTGGGGTGGGCGCCAGCCTGGCCCGGCAGCTCAGCACCGAGGAAATGAGCGTGCTGCCGATGCCTTCATCCTGTGCGTTGGCCGCCGCCCGCCTGGGCTGGCCGCTGCAGGAAGTGACGACACTGTCAGTGGTGGCCCGTCCGCTGGCAGCCCTCAATGCTCATGTGTACAGCGGCGTACGCTTGTTGGTGCTGAGCAACGATGGCAGCAGCCCGGCAGCTATTGCTGCGCTGTTGCGTGAGCGCGGGTTCGGCGCCAGTCGCCTGAAGGTCTTCGAACACCTCGGTGGCGCGGCTGAACAGTGCTTGCAAGGCACGGCGCAGGACTGGCCGCATGCACGCACAGCAGACCTCAACCTGGTTGCCATCGAATGCCTGGCGAGCGCCGATGCACCGCGCCTGTCGCCACTGGCAGGCTTGCCGGACTCGGCCTTCCAGCACGATGGCCAATTGACCAAGCGCGACGTTCGGGCCATCACCCTCGCCCGCTTGGCGCCGCGACCAGGCGAACTGCTCTGGGATGTCGGTGCCGGCAGCGGCTCGATTGGCATCGAGTGGATGCGCGCTCACCCCAGCTGTCGAGCGCTGGCCATTGAGGCCGATGCGGGCCGCCAACAACTGATCGAACACAACCGCGATGCCCTCGGCGTGCCCGGCCTGCAGTTGATCCGCGGCCGCGCCCCGCAAGCCTTGCATGGCCTTGAGCGCCCCGACGCTATCTTCATTGGTGGTGGTGTAACACGTGAGGGTGTGCTGCAACACTGCTGGGAGCAACTGCGCCCAGGCGGCCGTCTGGTGGCCAATGCCGTTACCCTGCAAAGCGAGCTGACGCTGGTCAACTGGCGTGAGCAACATGGCGGCGAACTGACCCGTATCCACATCGCCCAGGCCCAGCCGTTGGGCGAGTTCGACACCTGGCGCCAAGCCCTGCCCATCACCCTGTTAGAAGCGATCAAGCCCGCAGATGCGTGACGAGACCCAGGAACAACCGGCCCCGCTGCGCAGCGGCCTGACCACCGGCAGCTGCGCCACCGCCACCAGTCTGGCGGCGGCGCGGCTGTTGCTGACCGGCGTCGAAAACGATGCCGTGCAGATCACCCTGCCCAAGGGCAAAGTGGTGCAGATGCGCCTGGAGTTCTGCCGCTTGCATGAAGGCGGTGCAGAAGCGGGCACCCTCAAGGATGCCGGTGATGACCCTGATGTCACCCATGGCGCACTGCTCTACAGTCGCGTGCGCTTGCTCGCTGACCCTGGCGTGCGCTTCGTCGCGGGCAACGGTGTAGGCACCGTGACCCGCCCTGGGCTGGTCCTTGCCGTGGGCGAACCGGCGATCAACCCGGTGCCACGACGAATGATGACCGAACACCTGCAGCAACTGGCTGAAGAGTGCGCCTACAGCGGCGGCTTCGAAGTCACGGTGAACGTCCAGGACGGTGAAAACCTAGCGTTGAAAACCATGAACCCGCGCCTGGGAATTCTCGGTGGCCTGTCGATTCTCGGCACCAGCGGCATCGTTCGACCGTTCTCCTGTTCAGCCTATATTGCCTCGATCCATCAGGGCATCGACGTGGCCAAAACCAACGGTTACCTGCACATCGCCGCGTGCACCGGCAACGCCAGTGAAGACACCATGCGCCGGGTCTACAACCTGCCGGAAATCGCCCTGATCGAAATGGGCGACTTTGTCGGTGCAGTGCTCAAGCACCTGCGCAAAGTGCCGGTGGACAAGCTCAGCCTGTGCGGCGGTTTCGGCAAGATCAGCAAACTCGCTGCCGGGCACATGGACCTGCACAGTCGTCACTCCAGCATCGACCTGCCGCAACTGGCCGAATGGGCTGCTGCCATCGGTGCCGACAGCGAACTGCAAACCGCGATTCGCCAGGCCAACACCAGCCAGCAGGCCCTGGCTATGGCCAGTGCGGCCGGCATCGCCCTGGGTGACGCGGTCTGTGCCCATGCCCTGACTTTTGCTCGCAGTGTGGTACCGGCCCAGGTACAGGTGGAGGTCTTCGCCATTGATCGCCAGGGTGGCATCGTCGGCCACGCAGGAACCTTTGCATGAAACGCATCTTGCTGCTGGGCGGCATCACCGAAGCCTTGGCCATTGCCCGAACACTGGGCCCCGAGCATGTCTACAGCCTGGCCGGGATTGGCCGGGTGCCCAGTGACTTGAAGTGTCAGGTTAGGGTTGGCGGTTTTGGTGGGGCCGACGGACTGGCGGCGTATCTGCTCGGCGAAAGCATCGACCTGCTGATCGACGCCACCCACCCTTATGCCGCACAGATCAGTGCCAACGCCGCCCGCGCCTCACAGCTCACCGGCGTTCCTTGCTGGGCCCTGCGACGTCCGGCGTGGCAAGCGCAAGCCGCTGATGACTGGCGCGAGGTTGCCGGCTGGGCTGAGCTGATTGAAGCCCTGCGGCCGTTCCGCCGCCCGTTGTTCACCCTGGGCCGCGAACCCTTGGCGCACCTGGATGAAATTCCGGCGCATCAGTTCTGGACGTTACGTGCCTTGGAGGCCTGCCCGAGCAATGACCGCTGCGAAGTGATTGGCGCCCGCGGGCCCTTTCAGCTGGAAGATGAGCGAACCCTGTTTGAACGGCGACAGATTGATGTGTTGATCAGCAAGAACAGTGGGAGTGCAGCGACTGAGCCGAAGTTGCAAGTGGCCCGTGAGCGTGGGATTACGGTGCTGATTCTGGGCCGCCCGCAACTCCCGGACGTCAGTCGACACTTCTCCACGGTGCAGGCGCTGTTGCAAGCGCTTTAGCGCGGACTCCTCAGGGCGCAAAGGTATATCCCATTGACAGATACCCGCCGACATTTAAACTTGGATATACATTTGGCATATACATGAGGTGGATCATGGAGCAAGGTGCGGTCTTCAAGAGCAATCGCAGCCAAGCTGTACGCTTGCCCAAATCCGTAGCACTTCCAGAGGATGTCAAACGCGTGGATGTCGTCGCAGTGGGTCGAACCCGAATCATTTCCCCCGCCGGTGAAACCTGGGACAGCTGGTTTGAAGGCCCAAGCGTCAGTGCCGACTTCATGGCCGAACGCGAGCAGCCCACCGATCAGGAGCGCGAGGGTTTCTGAATGCTCAAGTACATGCTTGATACCAACATCTGCATTTTTACCCTGAAAAACAAACCTCAAGCGATACGTGAAGCATTCAACCGCCATCATGGCCAACTCTGCATCAGTACCATTACGCTGATGGAGTTGATCTACGGTGCAGAAAAATCTGCCGCTGCCGAACGCAATCTGGCCGTGGTCGAAGGCTTTGCCGCTCGCCTGGAGGTCCTCAGCTACGACAGTCATGCAGCGGCACATAGCGGCCAGCTACGCGCGGAACTGGCCAGGGCTGGAACACCAATTGGCCCCTATGACCAGATGATCGCGGGCCATGCAAGGTCGCTGGGGCTGCTGTTGGTCACCAACAATATGCGCGAGTTCCAGCGAGTGCCTGGGCTACGCGTAGAGGATTGGCTCAATTCCTCTGTCCAGCTGTAGCCGCTGCCGCCAGGCTGCGATCGGGCGTAAAACGGCCGTCGTTCGTCCCCATCAGGGTGACTGGATGACGACTGCTTCGCAGCCTGGCGGCAGCGGATACGAATCAATAGTGCACCTACAGGTCTGCGCATCTGAATCGCAGTTTCAGATTAGTCCGATAGCTCACAATCACCCACTGCCTTAAACTACCCCCCTCTCCCCCCGGAAGAAATTCGCCCATATGGAAATGCAATGGTGGATCTGGCTGGTATTCGGTTTCGGCCTGGTTGTGCTCGAACTGATGCTGCCGACCTTCTTCATCCTCTGGTTCGGCATCGGCGCTGTGCTGGTATCGCTCATCGCTTACCTGGCACCCAGCCTGCAGCTCGACATGCAGGTACTGCTCTGGGTGCTGTTCTCGTCGGTTACCACGCTGCTGTGGTTCAAGGTGTTTCGCAAGAAGAAACCAGACACCCGCTGGACCGCTGATGATGTGGTCGGTGAAGTCGGCCTGCTCACCGCTAAGGTCTCTGAATTTCACAAAGGCCGCGTGCGCTTCCAGAAACCGGTCCTCGGCAACGAGGAATGGGTCTGCGTTGCCGATGACGAGATCCCCTCGGGCGAGCGCGTACGCATCACTGCCATCGAAGGCAATACTGCCCGGGTAACCCGGGCCTGATCAGTAAAAGGAAGCTTTGACTCATGACCAGCCTCATCGTCGCCGGTACTATCGCCGCGTTCGTCATCATCACCCTGTTCAAGGGGGTGCGCATCGTGCCCCAGGGTGAGGAATGGATCGTCGAACGCCTGGGGCGCTACCACAGCACCCTCAAACCCGGCCTGAACATCCTCATTCCGTACATGGACGTGGTTGCCTACCGTTTGCCGACCAAGGACATCATCCTCGACGTGCAGCAACAGGAAATCATCACCCGTGACAACGCCGTCATCGTTGCTAACGCGCTGTGTTTCGCCAAGGTTGTCGACCCGCAGAAGGCCGCCTACGGGGTGCAGGATTTCACTTACGCCGTGACCAGCCTGACCATGACCTCGCTGCGTGCCATTGTCGGCGCCATGGACCTCGACGAAGCCCTTTCCAGCCGTGAACAGATCAAGGCCCGCCTGCGCGAAGCCATGTCAGAGCAGACCGAAGACTGGGGGGTGACCGTACGCTCGGTCGAGATCCAGGACATCAAGCCATCGGAGAACATGCAGTCGGCCATGGAGCGTCAAGCCGCTGCCGAGCGTGAGCGTAAAGCCGACGTTACCCGCGCCGAAGGCGCCAAGCAGGCCGCCATTCTCGAAGCCGAAGCACGCCTGCAATCGGCCAAGCTCGATGCCGAAGCACAAATCAATCTGGCCGAAGCCTCGGCGCGCTCAATCACCCTGGTTCGTGACGCGGTCGGTAGCGAGATCACCCCGGCGATGTACCTGCTGGGCGAACGCTACATCGGCGCCATGGAAAACCTGGCCGGCAGCGACAACGCCAAGGTTGTGGTGTTGCCCGCTGACCTGCAGGAAACCGTGCGCGGTCTGATGGGCCGTAACAAGGCAGTCTGATCCGCAGCGCCAACCCCATAAGCCGGGCCCGTGCGACACTTCATCGCACGCCCGGCTTTTTTACATATACTTTCAACTCTGGCTAAATAGCCACCACTCGAATCCTGACCGGATCTCTCCATGCCTTCACATCGGCTTGCCCATGCCTGGATCGCCTGCTTTGCAGTGCTGTTCAACCTGCTGGCCATGCCGTTGTCTGCTGCCGCACCGAAAAGCCAGACCGAGCAATTACTCTGGGGGGCATTCTGCTCCACCGGCGGTACCAAGCTGATCGCTATCTCCCTGGGCCAGCCGGACGGCACCCAACAGAACGACGATCACTCGACCATGCAGCATTGCTGGTGCTGCTCGGGTGCTGCGCCGCTGCTGGCGTTGCCGGGGCATCCACCGCGCTTGCTGCTGCCAGCCCAGGAGTTTGCACCTGCCCAGGTCCTGCTCAGCGCCACTCAGCCGACCCCGCGCCAACTCTGGCCAGCGCTGAACCCGCGCGCCTCCCCTCTAGCCTGAATTCACTACGCTACCTGTTGCGAACCTGAATCGACTGGAGAATCACCATGTTCAAGAACGCCCTGCTGCTGGCCGCCCTGCTGTTGCCAGCGACTTTTGCCAACGCCCACGAATACACCAAAGGTGACCTGCATATCGCCCATCCGTGGTCGCAGGAAATGCCGCCGAACGCGCCTAACGTCGCCGCCTATTTCGTCGTCCACAACAATGGCTCGAGCGCCGATACGCTGCTCGGTGTCGACAGCCCGATCAGCGACGATGCGCAGTTGCACGAGCATGTGCACAAGGACGGTCTGATGAAGATGCAGCAAGTGCAGCGCGTCGAAGTACCCGCAGGGAAAGACCTGGTCTTCGCCCCAGGCGCCTATCATGTGATGCTGATGCAGCCCAAAGACCGCAGCCTGCTGGTGGACGGCAAGCGTTTCCCGCTGACCCTGCACTTTGAGAAAGCCGGTAATGTCACCGTCGAAGTCGCCGTGCACAAGCAAGCCCCCGAGGGTGCCGCGCACAGTCACTGATCGCTGAACGCAGCTCCCCGTGAGCATCGTCCGCAGCCGCCTCAACCGCCCTGCGCGCCCTGATTCCAGAAGGGTTCGCGGTAGCTGGCTGAGCCTGTTCGCCATGTTGATGATCTTTATCGGCCCACTGGTTTCCCAGTCGATGCCGATGGATCACCGTGCCATGTCGACAGACATGGGCATGAGCATGGCCATGGACAGCAGCGCTGATTGTCACAGTGGTAGCCACCATGAAAGCAGTCCTTCGCTGCATGTTATCTGGGAGAAATGCGGTTACTGCAGCCTGTTTTTCCATTGCCCGGCACTGCCTCAGGCCCTGAGCCTGCTCAACACCGAAGCGGCCCCCGTCAGTGGCTCACTGATTGTCCAGCCGCGTCAGGGCCATGCCCGGCAAACGGTTTTCCCGGGGGCCCGAACCCGCGCGCCGCCGCCCTTCATCGTCGTCTGAATTCACCGTTGCGTTCTCAGGTCCGGCATTTTGCCGATGACTTGGTGCGCCCTCATGACTGATCGATGTTGGAATCACTATGTCCAGCTGTACTGCTGTCTATCGCCTGTCCCTGCAAGGGACCCTCGCCGTCATCTGCGGCGCCCTACTCAGCCCACTGGCTCTGGCCGTCAGCCAGAGCGTGAACGAGCATGCTCACGAACAATCCGAGCTGAGCCCGACGGTGATAACCGCCGTCGCCCCCAGCTCACCATTGACCATCGTCACCAATCCCAAAGACCCACGCCAACCGGTGCCGGCCAGTGATGGCGCTGACTACCTGAAAACCATCCCCGGCTTTTCTGCCATCCGCGCCGGTGGCACCAATGGCGATCCGGTACTGCGCGGCATGTTCGGTTCACGGCTGAACATTCTCACCAACGGTGGCGTGATGCTCGGCGCCTGCCCCAACCGTATGGACGCGCCCACCTCCTACATCTCGCCAGAAACCTACGACCGCCTGACTGTGATCAAAGGCCCGCAAAGCGTGATCTGGGGGCCTGGGGCATCGGCCGGGACCATTCTCTTTGACCGTGAGCCAGAGAAATTCGGTGAGCTGGGCAGCCGGGTCAATGCCAGCCTGCTGGGCGGTTCCAACGGGCGTTTCGACAAGGTCATCGACACCGCCGCAGGTAACCGTTTGGGCTACGCCCGCTTCGTCGGCAACCAGTCGCACTCCGACGACTACGAGGATGGCAATGGCGATACCGTGCCATCGCGCTGGGACAAATGGAACGGTGATGTAGCCCTGGGCTGGACCCCCGACGCCGACACCCTGGTGGAACTGACTGCTGGCAAGGGCGACGGCGAAGCCCGTTACGCGGGGCGCGGCATGGACGGCTCGCAGTTCAAACGCGAGAGCCTGGGTCTGCGCGTTGAGAAGTCCAACATCGGTGATGTGTTCGACAAGCTTGAAGCTCAGGTCTACTACAACTACGCCGACCACGTGATGGACAACTACAGCCTGCGTACCCCGTCGGGCACGGGCATGATGGGTATGCCGATGGTCAGCAACGTCGATCGCCGTACCCTGGGTGGCCGGGTCAAGGGTACCTGGCGCTGGAGTGAGTTGCAGTTGATTGCGGGCATCGACGCGCAAACCAACGAACACCGTCAGCGCGGCGGCATGGGCATTGATGTGCACAAGAACATGCCCTGGACCAAGGACGCCGACTTTCACAACTACGGCGTGTTTGGCGAACTGACCTGGTACGCCGCTGATCAGGACCGCCTGATCACCGGTGCACGTCTTGATCGCGCGTCGGCCGAAGACTATCGCCAAGACAGCCCCACCGACGGCGATACCCGCGCCGATACCTTGCCCAGCGGCTTTGCGCGCTACGAGCATGATTTGCTCGATCTCCCCGCCACAGCCTACGTGGGGCTTGGTCACGCCGAGCGTTTCCCAGACTACTGGGAGCTGTTCTCACCCAAGTCGGGCCCGGCAGGTTCGGTCAATGCCTTCGACAGTATCAAACCGGAGAAAACCACCCAGCTGGACTTCGGCATCCAGTACCAGACTGAAGACTTCCAAGCCTGGGCCTCGGGCTACGTCGGGCAGATCCGCGATTACATCTTGTTCGACTACAGCACCAACATGATGGGCAAGAGCAGCTCAAGGGCGCAGAACATCGACGCACGCATCATGGGTGGCGAACTAGGCGCTGCCTATATGTTGACCTCCAACTGGAAAGCTGACGCGACCCTGGCCTACGCTTGGGGCAAGAACAGCAGTGATGGCACGGCACTACCACAGATGCCGCCGCTGGAGAGTCGCCTGGGCCTGACCTATAGCCGTGATGTCTGGAGTGCCGGGGCCTTGTGGCGCCTGGTGGCGGCGCAGAATCGCATTGACGAAGACCACGGCAACGTGGTCGGCAAGGACTATGAAAAGAGTGCCGGTTTCGGGGTGTTCTCGCTCAATGGCAGTTACAAGGTCAGCAAGCACCTGAAGCTCAGTGCCGGGGTCGATAACCTGTTCGACAAGGCCTATTCCGAACACCTGAACCTGGCGGGCAATGCCGGTTTCGGCTACCCGGCCAGTGATCCACAGGCAATCGATGAGCCGGGGCGCACGCTCTGGACCAAGGTCGACCTGAGTTTCTGACCCACCATCAGGGCGCGATCATCGATCGCGCCTTACCCTGGCAACACAGGAGTGCTCCATGAGCAAACCGTCGATTTCCTTCTACAACCTGGCTTGGCGTTGGCACTTTTATGCCGGGCTGTTCGTCGCCCCGATCATGATCTTGCTGGCGATCACCGGGATTATCTACTTGTTCAAGCCGCAGCTGGATCCTCTGCTTTACCGCGACTTGATGGTGGTCGAGGCCGGGCACCACACGCAAAACGCCGAAAGCTTGCTACAGCAGGTACGACAGGCCTACCCCAAGGGTCAGGTCAGCCAGTACTTGCCGGCCATTGCCAGTGACCGCAGCGCGCAGTTTGTGGTCACTGATGCCGACCGTGAACTGAATGTGTTCATCAACCCCTATGACGGCAGATTGCTAGGCACACAGGATGCGAAGGACAACCTGCAAGCCATCGCCCGTGCCCTGCATGGCGAGCTGATGGTCGGCACACTCGGTGATCGCGTAGTGGAGCTGGCCGCAGGTTGGGGCGTGGTGCTGGTGGTCTCAGGATTGTACCTTTGGTGGCCACGCGGCAAGCGCACAGGCGGTGTACTTTGGCCGCGTCGGAACGCTCGCGGGCGCCTGCTTTGGCGTGATCTGCACGCGGTTACCGGCTTCTGGGGTTCAGCCCTACTGCTGTTGATGCTGCTCAGCGGCATGACCTGGACCGGTTTCTGGGGCAAGCAGTATGCCGAGGTATGGAACAGCTTTCCGGCAGCGATGTGGACGGATGTCCCCCAGTCCGACAAGCAGGCAGGCGAGCTGAACAGTGCCAGTCGCCAGACCGTGCCCTGGGCGATGGAAAACACACCGATGCCAAAATCGGGTGCCCACGCCGAACATGCCGGGCATAACATGGGCTCCAGTGCACCCGCAGCCCCGCAGGTCAGCCTGCAACAGATCCAGGACCTGGCCACCGCCCGCGCAGTCGAGCCTGGCTACAGCATTACCCTGCCCACCACCGCCGAAGGCGTGTACACCATCGCCGTGTTCGCCGACGACCCGCGCAACGATGCCACCCTGCATGTCGATCAATACACCGGCAAGGTCCTGGTCGACGTGCGCTGGCAGGATTACAACAACGTCGCCCGAGCTACCGAGCTTGGCGTAATGCTGCATGAAGGCAAGATGTTCGGTCCGCTGAACCAACTGGTCATTCTGCTGATCTGCCTGATGATTCTGCTCGGCTCGGTCAGTGGCTTGGTGATGTGGTGGAAGCGGCGTCCGGAAGGCGGGCTGGGTGTACCGCCGCTGCGCCATGACCTGCCACGCTGGAAAACCGCGACGGTGATCATGCTGATGCTCGGCGTTGCGTTTCCGCTGGTGGGGGCCTCAATGGTGCTGGTGTGGTTGGTGGACCGTGTGAGCGTGACCCGCCTGAGGCCCAAGGCAGAATTGGGTCTGTAGCCGCTGCCGCAGGCTGCGATGGGGCCGACAGGTTCCCGGCGCTCTCAAGGTTCCGCGCCTGCTGTGCAGCCGATCGCAGCCTGCGACAGCGGCTACGGGGAACTCCAGCGCCTGCGGTTGTGGGACAAATCCGCTACCATGGGCGCCCGCTTTTCACAGGACCGGCAATGAGCACCCTGAGTATCAGCGACCTGCACTGGTCGCCGCTTGGCCACGGCCATTGTCATCATCAGTTCCAACTGCGCGAGGTCAACTTGCGGGTCAAGGCAGGCGAGTTCGTCGGCCTGATCGGTCCCAACGGCAGTGGCAAGACCAGCCTGCTGCGCTGCGCTTATCGATTCAACAAACCCGAGCGCGGCCTGGTACGCCTGGATGAACACGACCTGTGGCGACAATCGCCGCGCTGGTGTGCCCAGCGTATCGCCGTGGTCCTGCAGGAATTCCCCGATGCCTTCGGCCTGAACGTCGAGGAAGTGGTCGCCATGGGCCGTACTCCGCACAAGGGTCTGTTCGATGGCGACAACGACGACGATCGCCAGTTGGTCAAAACGGCGCTGCACGCGGTCGGCCTGGAGGGCTTCGATGATCACAGCTTTGTCAGCCTGTCGGGCGGCGAAAAGCAACGAGTGATCCTCGCCCGGGCACTGGTCCAACAACCGCAATTGTTGATCCTCGACGAGCCGACCAACCATCTCGATCCCCGCTATCAGTTGGAGTTGTTGCAGCAAGTGCGCCGTCTGGGGATCGGCACCCTGGCCAGCATCCATGACCTGAACCTGGCCGCAGCGTTCTGTGATCGTCTGTACGTCCTCGACCACGGCCGCATCGTCGCCAGCGGCACACCGAGCGAGGTACTCACCACCGACCTGTTGCACGACGTGTTCGGCGTACGCGCCCTGATAGACCGCCACCCCCTCGCCGACCACCCACGCCTTACCTGGATAACCCAGCGATGATTCGAACCACCTTGCTTGTGCTGCTGGGCCTGCTCGCCAGCAGCAACGTCTTCGCCGAGGCGACCCAGTACCCGCTGACCGTACAGAGCTGCAACCGTCAGGTGACCTTCAACAAGGCTCCCGAACATGCCCTGAGCCATGACATCAACATGACCCAGATGATGCTCGCCCTCGGCCTGCGCCCGCGCATGGTCGGCTACAGCGGCGTCAGTGGCTGGAAGGCAGTCACGCCGGAACTGCAGAAGGAGCTCGAAGGGCTGCCGGAGCTGGCCAGCAAGTACCCGTCGGTGGAGACCCTGCTCAACGCCAATGTCGACTTCTTCTTCGCCGGTTGGGATTACGGCATGCGCGTCGGTGGCGACCTTACCCCGCAGTCCTTGGCGCCGCTGAATATCGCCGTCTACGAGTTGACCGAGTCGTGTGCCTTTGTCATGAAACGGCCAGCCGCCAGCCTCGACGATACCTACACCGACGTGCGCAACCTGGGCAGAATTTTTGATGTGCAGAACCGCGCCGAGCAGTTGATCAGCCACATGCAGCAACGGGTCAATGCGGTTCAGCAGCATGTGCCCGCGCAGCGCCCACGGGTGTTTCTGTATGACAGTGGTGAAGACCGGGCCATGACCTCTGGCCGCCTGGGCATGCCCCAGGCCTTGATTGAGGCGGCCGGTGGACGCAACGTGCTCGACGATATCGACGCCAGCTGGACCCGGGTGAACTGGGAAAGCGTGGTCGAGCGCAATCCCGAAGTGATTGTCATCGTCGACTACGGCGAAGTCAGCGCCGAACAGAAGCAGGCGTTCCTCGAACAGCACCCGGCCCTGCAGTCGGTGTCGGCGATCCGTAACAAGCGATTTGTGGTTATTCCCTACGTCGCCGCCACGCCAAGCCTGGAAAATGTCGACGCCATCGAAACCATTGCTGCGAGCCTACACGGCACATGAGTCGTTATCGTCTGCTGTTACTCGCGCTGATCGGGCTACTGCTGCTGTCCTGTGTGGTGTCGCTGGGCTTTGGTTCCGCACCGGTGCCGGTCGAGGTGGTCTGGCGCGTGTTGTTGTCCAAGCTCTTCGGGATTGCCCCCCAGACACCCGCCTGGACCACTGGCCAGGAACATATTGTCTGGCTTATCCGCGTACCACGCATGCTACTGGCGGCGCTGGTGGGGGGGGGACTGGCGATGATCGGCGCGGTGCTGCAGGCCGTCACGCGCAACCCGTTGGCCGACCCGCACCTGCTCGGCGTGACCTCCGGCGCCACCCTCGGGGCTGTATTGGTGGTATTGCATATCGGTGAATTGCTCGGCGTCTTCACCTTGCCGCTGGCAGCCTTTATCGGCGCCTTGTGCAGCATGCTGCTGGTGCTGGCAATTGCCAGCCGTCATGGCCGCCTGGACAGTGACCGTCTGCTGCTGTGCGGTGTCGCGGTGGCGTTTGTAATGATGGCCATCGCTAACCTGTTGCTGTTCCTTGGCGACCACCGTGCCAGCTCCGCCGTGATGTTCTGGATGCTCGGCGGCTTGGGCCTGGCGCGCTGGGAGTTGCTGCCGATTCCGGCCATCAGCGTGTTGCTGGGCTTGACCCTGTTGCTGGGCATGGCCCGCGCGCTCAATGCACTGATGGCCGGCGAACAAACAGCGGTAACCCTCGGGCTCAACGCCCGTACGGTGCGCCTGCTGGCGTTCCTCATCTGTTCACTACTGACTGGAGTGCTGGTGGCGATCAGTGGCTCGATCGGCTTTGTCGGCCTGATGGTGCCGCATATTGCCCGGCGCCTGGTCGGTGCCGAGCACACCCGTCTGTTACCGGTGTGCCTGTTACTCGGCAGCCTGTTCCTAATCTGGGTCGATGTTGCTGCGCGCACCCTGATCTCGCCCGAGGACCTGCCCATCGGGATCGCCACGGCAGCGATCGGCGGTCTGTTTTTTATCGGCCTGATGCGCAAGCGTTGATTACCGTCAAGCACCCATTGGTCTTGAGACGTATTGTCGCGGTTGCGCCAGGAAGGCGCGTGTTAGCCTAACGCGCACAAGAGAACTGCTCTGAACGGAATGCCTAGCCTATGACCGTAAACCTGTCCCCGCAACACCCCTCGCCTGACCAACATGAACACCTCGAACGCAGCCTGTCCAACCGCCATATCCAATTGATCGCCATCGGTGGTGCCATCGGTACCGGGTTGTTCATGGGCTCGGGCAAGACCATCAGTCTGGCCGGTCCGTCGATCATCTTTGTCTACATGATCATTGGTTTCATGCTGTTCTTCGTCATGCGCGCCATGGGTGAACTGCTGCTGTCGAACCTGGAGTACAAGTCGTTCATCGACTTCTCCGCCGACCTGCTCGGCCCCTGGGCGGGTTATTTTACCGGCTGGACTTACTGGTTCTGCTGGATCATCACTGGCATTGCCGATGTGATTGCGATCTCTGCCTACTCGCAATTCTGGTTTCCCGACTTACCGCAATGGGCACCCGCACTGGCCTGTGTCGGCCTGCTGCTGTCGTTGAACCTGATCACGGTGAAGATGTTCGGCGAGATCGAATTCTGGTTCGCCATGATCAAGATCGTCGCCATCCTCGCCCTGGTCGGCACCGGCCTGTACATGGTCTTGGTCGGCTTCGAGTCACCGAGCGGGCGCAGTGCCGATCTGGCCAACCTATGGAACGATGGCGGCATGTTCCCGCATGGTTTGATGGGCTTCTTCGCCGGGTTTCAGATTGCCGTGTTTGCCTTCGTTGGTATCGAGCTGGTGGGCACCACCGCCGCTGAAGCGAAGAACCCCGAGCGCACCCTGCCACGGGCGATCAACTCGATCCCGGTGCGGATCATCGTGTTCTACGTGCTGGCCCTGATCACCATCATGGTGGTGACGCCATGGCGCGACGTGGTGCCGGGCAAGAGCCCGTTCGTTGAGCTATTCGTACTGGCTGGCCTGCCAGCAGCAGCGAGCATCATCAACTTCGTGGTACTGACCTCGGCGGCCTCCTCGGCCAACAGTGGCGTGTTCTCCACTAGCCGCATGCTCTTCGGCCTGGCCCAACAAGGCGACGCACCCCGTAGCTTCGAACACCTCTCCAGCCGCAAGGTGCCGGCCAACGGCCTGTACTTCTCCTGCACCTGCCTATTGCTCGGCGCCGCGCTGATGTACGTAATTCCCGATCTGATCGAAGCCTTCACCCTGGTGACCACGGTGTCGGCGATCTTGTTCATGTTCGTCTGGACCCTGATCCTGCTGTCGTACCTGCGCTACCGCAAACATCGCGCCGCCCTGCATCAGGCGTCGAAGTACAAAATGCCCGGCGGACGCTTCATGTCGGTGGTATGCCTGGCGTTCTTCGCCTTCATCCTGGTGCTACTGAGCCTGGAAAGCGACACCCGTCAGGCACTGATTGTCACGCCGCTGTGGTTCCTGCTGCTGGCCGTGACCTACCAGTTCGTGCGACGCAATCGCCAGCAACTGGCAACGCAGCAGAACTGACCTGCCGCCGGTTGCGCACCAGCGCGGCGCAACCGGCTGCACCGTTCTACGGGTTAAGCCCCAGGCCGGTGCAGCAATTTCTTCTGCGTCCCCTCAACACCCGTGCCAGAGCCCTTGGCGGTTCCGGCACAGCCCTTGCTAAAGCTCTCTTGCGAAGTCGCCATCTGCCTTACCCGCACATTCGAACTCAACGGAGAGAGCACTATGAAGCGTCGCAGTCTGATCAAGGCCTTCACCCTCAGCGCGTCCATCGCGGCGATGGGCCTGAGCTGGAGCATCCAGGCCGCCGAGACCATCAAGGTCGGCATCCTGCATTCGCTGTCCGGGACCATGGCGATTTCCGAGACATCGCTCAAGGACATGGCCTTGATGACCATCGAACAGATCAACGCCAAGGGCGGCGTCAACGGCAAGTTGCTGGAGCCGGTGGTAGTCGATCCGGCGTCGAACTGGCCGCTGTTCGCCGAGAAGGGCCGGCAGTTGCTGACCCAGGACAAGGTCGCAGTGGTGTTCGGCTGCTGGACGTCGGTATCACGTAAGTCGGTGCTGCCAGTGTTCGAGGAGCTCAATGGCCTGCTGTTCTATCCGGTGCAGTATGAGGGCGAAGAGATGTCGCCCAACGTCTTCTACACCGGCGCCGCCCCCAACCAGCAGGCAATCCCGGCAGTGGAATACCTGATGAGCGAAGAAGGCGGTGCGGCCAAGCGCTACTTCCTGCTTGGCACCGACTATGTCTACCCACGCACCACCAACAAAATTTTGCGCGCCTTCCTGCACAGCAAAGGCGTGGCCGACAAGGACATTGAGGAGGTCTACACGCCGTTCGGCCACAGCGATTACCAGACCATCGTTGCCAACATCAAGAAGTTCTCCGCCGGTGGCAAGACGGCGGTGATCTCCACGGTCAACGGTGATTCCAATGTGCCCTTTTACAAAGAACTGGCCAACCAGGGCCTGAAAGCCACCGATGTGCCGGTGGTGGCCTTCTCGGTCGGTGAGGAAGAGCTGCGCGGGATCGACACCAAGCCGTTGGTGGGACACTTGGCGGCCTGGAACTACTTCGAGTCGGTCGACAACCCGGTCAACAGCCAGTTCGTGGCGAACTGGAAAGCCTACGCCAAAGCCAAAAACCTGCCGGGCGCCGACAAGGCGGTAACCAACGACCCGATGGAAGCTACCTATGTCGGCATCCATATGTGGGCCCAGGCAGTAGAGCAGGCCAAGTCCACTGACGTCGACAAAGTCCGCGAAGCGCTGGCCGGGCAAACCTTCAAAGCGCCGTCGGGCTACACCCTGACCATGGACAAGACCAACCATCACCTGCACAAGCCGGTGATGATCGGCGAAATCCAGGATGACGGGCAGTTCAGCGTGGTCTGGGAGACCGAGCAGCCACTGCGGGCACAGCCTTGGAGCCCGTTCATTCCGGGTAATGACAAGCGCCCGGATTATGCGGTGAAGGGTAACTGATAGCCCCAGGCTCCCCCAGGTACAGCATGCCGCAAACCTTGTGGGAGCCGGTCTTGCCGGCGATGAGGCCGGAGCAGACGACACCCCTCTCAAAACCGCGACGGATCCCGCCATGCCCAAGGCTCTTCACTGCCTCCTCCTCGGCCTGCTCCTGCTGCTGCCCCTCGGCGCCCAGGCTAGCGACGCCGACTACTTCATCGCCGCCAAGGCCAACGAGCAGGCACGCCTGCTACAGGATTGGGCCGCACAACCGGACCCAGCCCGTCTGGACCTGCTGACCTCCCTGCAGCAGGGTCACTTGAGCCCCACCGACAGCCGCAAACTGCGCCTGAACAACCGCCTGCGCGGCCTTGTGGATAACGCCCTGGCCAGCCATCAACTGCTCAGCAACGACGCCAAGCTGCGCCTGGCCGCAGCCCAGCAACTGCAAAAATCTGCCCAACCCGCACAGGTCGCCTTCCTCGACCGGCGCTTCGCCAGCGAAACCGATGCCGCCGTGCATGCCGCGCTCGGCCTGGCCCTGGCCAACCTGCAACTGGTTGCCAGTGACCCGGCGGTGCGTCTGGCTGCCGTGCGCCTGCTCGGTGAAACCGGCGACCCCATGGCCCGCACCCGTCTCGAGGCGCTGCTCGCGCCGGGTGTAGAGAGCAATGCCAACGTGCGTACCGCCGCCGAAACCAGCCTGGCCCAGGTCAAGCGCAAGCTGCTGTTCGGTGAACTGCTCGGCCAGGCGTTCAGTGGTCTTTCGCTGGGTTCGATCCTGTTATTGGCGGCCTTGGGCCTGGCGATCACCTTCGGCCTGCTCGGGGTCATCAACATGGCCCACGGCGAGATGCTGATGCTCGGTGCCTACGCCACCTATGGGGTGCAGGTGCTGATCCAGCGCTACGCACCAGGTGCCATCGAGTTTTACCCGTTAGTTGCCCTGCCGGTAGCCTTCACAGTCAGTGCCGGCGTCGGCATGCTTCTGGAGCGTACGGTCATTCGCCACCTGTACGGCCGACCGCTGGAAACGCTGTTGGCCACCTGGGGCATAAGCCTGATCCTGATCCAGGCCATCCGCCTGCTGTTTGGCGCGCAGAACGTCGAAGTAGCCAACCCGGCCTGGCTCTCCGGCGGCCTCCAGGTGCTGCCCAATCTGGTTCTGCCCTACAGCCGCCTGGTGATCATCGCCTTCGCCCTGTTCGTGGTGGTGCTGACCTGGCTGCTGCTCAACCGTACGCGCCTGGGCCTGAACGTGCGTGCCGTCACCCAGAACCGCAACATGGCCGCCTGCTGCGGCGTGCCCACCGGGCGTGTCGACATGCTCGCCTTCGGCCTCGGTTCAGGCATCGCCGGCCTCGGTGGCGTAGCCCTGAGCCAGATCGGCAACGTCGGCCCGGACCTGGGCCAGAGCTACATCATCGACTCTTTCCTGGTGGTAGTGCTCGGCGGCGTCGGGCAACTGGCCGGCAGCCTCTGGGCCGCGTTTGGCTTGGGTATCGCCAACAAATTGCTGGAGCCGCAGATCGGTGCGGTGCTCGGCAAAATCCTCATCCTTGCACTGATCATTCTGTTCATCCAGAAACGCCCGCAAGGCCTCTTCGCACTCAAGGGACGGGTAATCGACTGATGAACCAGCCTCTGCTTGTTACCGCCAGCCAAAAGGTCGGCCCACGCTGGACCCTGGCCACAGGTGCTGTTGTCCTGCTGGTGCTGCTGGCCCTGGCGCTGTTGTCGTTGTTGCCCGACGGCCATGGCCTGCAGGTTTCGGCCTACACCCTGACCCTGGTCGGCAAAATCCTCTGCTACGCCATCGTTGCCTTGGCGCTGGACCTGGTCTGGGGCTATGCCGGCTTGTTGTCGCTGGGGCATGGCCTGTTCTTCGCCCTCGGTGGTTACGCCATGGGCATGTACCTGATGCGTGAAGCGGCGGGCGATGGCTTGCCGGCGTTCATGACCTTCCTGTCATGGACCGAACTGCCCTGGTACTGGGCCGGTACCCAGCACTTTGCCTGGGCCTTGTGCCTGGTGGTGCTGGCGCCGGGATTGCTGGCGCTAGTGTTCGGGTTCTTCGCCTTCCGCTCGCGGATCAAGGGCGTGTACTTCTCGATCATGACTCAGGCCCTGACCTTCGCCGGCATGCTGTTGTTCTTTCGCAACGAGACCGGCTTTGGCGGCAATAACGGCTTCACCAACTTTCGCAGCATCCTCGGCTTTTCGATCACCGCGCAAAGTACACGTGCGGTGCTGTTCCTGCTGACCGTGGCGCTGCTGGTCGTCAGTCTGTACCTGGGCTGGCGCCTGGCCCGAAGCAAGTTCGGCCGGGTTCTGACCGCGCTGCGCGATGCTGAAAACCGACTGATGTTCTGTGGCTACGACCCACGCGGCTTCAAGCTGTTTGTCTGGGTGCTCAGCGCTGTGCTCTGCGGCCTGGCGGGTGCGTTGTACGTACCGCAGGTAGGCATCATCAATCCCAGTGAAATGTCGCCAACCAACTCCATCGAGGCCGCTGTGTGGGTGGCCCTGGGCGGACGTGGCACGCTGATCGGCCCGTTGCTCGGCGCCGGCCTGGTCAATGGCATGAAGAGCTGGTTCACCGTGGCGTTCCCCGAGTACTGGCTGTTTTGCCTGGGCGCGCTGTTCATTCTGGTCACTTTGTACCTGCCCAAGGGCGTGGTCGGGCTGTTGAAGAAAAGAGGTGAACAATGAGAGCCCTACCCCTGCCACCGGCCCATCCGGAATTCATGCTCGAACCGATCCTCGACGCGGGCAGCGGTCGCGACGCTATCGGCCTTGGTCAGTTGCGCGCAGAAGGCCTGGATGTCCGCCACGGCACGGTCCTGACGCTGGAGGACATCAGCGTCAGCTTCGATGGTTTCAAGGCCCTCAACGCCCTGAACCTGTACATCGGCGTCGGCGAGCTGCGTTGCATTATCGGCCCCAACGGCGCCGGTAAAACCACGCTGATGGATGTGATCACCGGCAAGACCCGCCCCTCCACGGGCAAGGCCTGGTTTGGCGACACCCTGGACCTCACCCGCATGAGCGAAGTGCAGATCGCCCAGGCCGGCATCGGGCGCAAGTTCCAAAAGCCCACGGTGTTCGAAGCCTTGAGTGTGTTCGAGAACCTGGAGCTGGCACAAAAGGCCGACAAATCGGTACTGGCTAGCCTGGTTGCACGCTTGAGTGGCGAACAGAAGGACCGTATCGACGAAGTCCTGCAGACCATACGCCTGACCAGTTCTGTGCAGCGCCCGGCAGGCTTGCTGTCGCACGGCCAGAAGCAGTTTCTGGAGATCGGCATGCTGTTGATGCAGGACCCGCAATTGCTGCTGCTCGATGAGCCGGTGGCGGGCATGACCGACGCCGAAACCGAGTTCACCGCCGAACTGTTCAAAGGCCTGGCCGGCAAGCATTCGCTGATGGTGGTCGAGCATGACATGGGCTTTGTCGGCAGCATTGCCGACCATGTCACGGTACTACATCAGGGCAGCGTATTGGCCGAAGGTTCGCTGGAGCAGGTGCAGGCTGACGATCGGGTGATCGAGGTTTACCTCGGGCGGTGACTGCATCACCCCGGCCGGTTTCCACAGGGTCCTGTGGGAGCTGGCCTTGCCAGCGATGAGGCCAGTACAGACCACAAACGGACAACAGACATGCTGAAAATCGACTCACTGCACCAATACTACGGCGGCAGCCACATCCTGCGCGGCCTGTCCTTCGAGGCCAAGGTCGGCGAAGTAACCTGCCTGCTCGGCCGCAACGGCGTCGGCAAAACCACCCTGCTGCGCTGCCTGATGGGCCTGTTGCCCACGCGCGAAGGCAGCGTGCACTGGGAAGGCCAGGCCATCACTGCGCTCAAACCGCACCAACGGGTCCAGGCCGGTATCGCCTACGTGCCCCAGGGCCGGGAAATTTTCCCGCGTCTGAGTGTTGAAGAAAACCTGCTGATGGGCCTCTCGCGCTTCAGCGCTGGGCAGGCCAAAAGCGTCCCACCGTTCATCTACGAACTGTTCCCGGTCCTGCTGCAAATGAAACAGCGTCGCGGTGGCGACCTCTCCGGCGGTCAACAACAGCAACTGGCCATCGGCCGAGCCCTGGCCAGCCAGCCACGCCTGCTGATCCTCGACGAACCCACCGAAGGCATTCAGCCCTCGGTGATCAAGGAAATCGGTGCGGTCATCAGCAAACTTGCCGCACGGGGCGACATGGCGATCTTGTTGGTCGAGCAGTTCTACGACTTTGCCGCCGAGCTGGCCGATCAGTACCTGGTAATGTCCCGAGGCGAGATTGTTCAGGCCGGACGCGGTGAAAACATGGAAGCCGAAGGTGTGCGCGGGCTGGTAACCATTTAACCTGAGCGACACTTCGTAGACGTTCGAGAAACTGCCATGACCTACCTGATTCGTGATGCCGTATCTGCCGATCTGCCGGGCATTCGCGACATCTACAACGATGCCGTGCTCAACACCACGGCGATCTGGAATGAACAACCGGTCGACCTGGCCAATCGCCAGGCCTGGTTTGACGCCCGCCAGGCGCAGCACTATCCGATTCTGGTGGCGGTGGACGTCGCCGATACAACGCAAGTGCTCGGCTATGCTTCATTCGGTGACTGGCGCCCCTTCGAAGGCTTTCGCCATACCATCGAGCATTCGGTGTACATCCGCAGCGACCAACGCGGTAAAGGTCTGGGCCCGTTGTTGATGCAGCCGCTGATCGAGCGCGCCCGCCACAGTGACAAACACGTCATGGTCGCGGCCATCGAAAGCGGCAACAGCGCCTCGATTCGGTTGCACGAACGCCTGGGGTTTACCCTCAACGGGCACATGCCCCAAGTAGGCGTGAAGTTCGGCCGCTGGCTCGACCTGACATTCATGCAGTTGATCCTCAACCCGGGCGCGACACCACGCTCACTGGAGTAAAGCCTTAATGAATCCTGGGTACCTCAACCGCGTCACCCACGAAAGCCTTGCCCATTACCGCGACGGCCTGGTGGCGTTGCTGCTCGATGCTGTGCGCCAGGGTGCTTCGGTTGGTTTTCTGGAGGATATCGATGCTCAACAGGCCAACAGCTACTTCGATGAAGTAAAACAGCGCCTGGCCAATGGTGAGTTGTTGCTGTGGGTGGTGAGCAAGGATGAGGAAGTACTGGGCAGCGTGCAATTGGGGCTGTGCCAGAAGCCTAATGGCCTGAACCGGGCTGAAGTGCAGAAACTGCTGGTGCACAGTGAAGCGCGGCGGCGGGGTCTGGGTCAGCAGTTGATGCAAGTGCTGGAGCTGACCGCGCAGCAGAAAAAGCGCGGCCTGTTGTACCTGGATACCGAGGCAGGTTCGGCGGCGGAGGCGTTCTACAGATCGCAGGGCTACACCAAGGCAGGGGAAATTCCGCAGTATGCCTGCGGGCCGGATGGCACCTACCGGGCGACGGCGTTGTACTACAAACTGATTTAAGCTCCCCGGGGCAAATCGGCAAATTGATTCGTAGGTACCGTCTTGCCCGTCCCCGGGCAAAACGGTAACTAAGGCCTCACGCTCACGACTTGTTCATCGCCAACCCCACATCATCGATGATCGCCTTGGCGAACCCGCTGAGGTAATAGGCTGCCAAAATCGTGTCCTCGTCTTTATCCGTAACACCGATCAAGATCAGCTTATGCACACACCCGAGGAGGGTTGAAGCCTCTTCTAGCGCGTAGTCGCATGGAACACCCGGTGAAATTCGAAACAGGTCGATGGCCGGTTCCTGACTTTGAATGAAGCTCGCAATGCCTACCGTCTCGTCAGTCTTGGCTGATGAATTGGTACTCATGTCATCGCTCCTCTGTCCATGCCTTGCAGCCTGCTCAGCGCATGCTCGACCAAGGCTCTAGCCATTTCAGCCGAATACAGCACATTCACCAGCATGCCCTGGCCGGGTTCATTGGCGTGGACGCGGCAGAATTCGTCGCTGGTTTCGTGTATGCCACGCAGCAGTTCACTGGCGTAGGCCAGGGAGTCTGGGGGGATCAGATCGCTGTGGATGGAGAAGTAGGGGGTAGTGAAGGGAGTAGGTGGGTCTGGGACAATCTTTTTCATGGCGTAACTCCTAGTTCCATTTAGGAGCCACCACCTGAATCCTTCTCACGGGATAAAGGTGGCAGCCGTACGCGGGGTGAGAAACCGAGGGAACATAGGAAAACTCGGCCAGACCGAAGCCTGCCCGCGCACGGCCGCCATTACACGCTTGCCGCTATATTCATCAACGGGTTCTCACGCCCGGCCGCCAAAAATGACGACCCGAGGAAATTAGCCCTGATGCATCTCCCTCACAACAGAGAAAAGGCGACAGCGTGCGTAGGATAGATCCGAAAGCGACTAACACTGAAATTTTTTGACTGCTCCAGAGTAAGTCTGTCTTGCTTGGGCAGCGGCTACCTATGAGCGATCGAAAAAATCATCTACTGACAAAAATGCTAGGTAGCGCTTCGCTTCACCCCTGCAAAAAACGACTCAAACGCTGCTGAAGCATGCTGTTTTCACGGCGCAACTGCTGAACCTCTTCCAACAACTCCAGCGCCAGCGCCACCCCTTCCCACTCCAGATCCAGCTCGCGCTGCAGCTTCGCTGCACGCTTGGCCAGCACTGGCGCCTGATCGTCAAACAGCCACTCTTCCGGGGTTCGCCCAGAAGGTTCAACAATGCCGTGTTCGACGATTTCGATCACGTAGGCCGCCGGTAGATCGGCTTCCCGACAAAGGGTCTGCATGTCCAGTTGAACGACCAGGGTGCTCATCATCAGCTACTCCATTGTGTTCTCGGATTGAACGCCGCTTTCTCTGCCAACTTGCTCCACAACTCACGGGTTGTGTCGTCGCTCTGGCTGGGCATCACCACTTTCAGTTGCGCATACAGATCACCACGCTGGCCCTGCTTGTTGGCCAGGCCCATGCCCTTGACCCGCAGGCGCTGACCGCTCTGGCTGTCTGGGCGGATGGTCAGGTTGATCTTGCCGGTCAGGGTCGGCACTGCCACTTTGGTCCCCAACGCAGCTTCCCACGGTGCCAGCGGTACGGTGATGATCAGGTCATGACCTTCGACATCGAACAGCGGATGCGGTGCCATGCGAATGGTCAGGAACAGGTCACCGTTGGCGCCCCCGCCGATCCCCGAAGCGCCCTGGCCTTTCAGGCGAATCTTCTCACCATCGGTAACGCCAGCCGGGATCTTCACGTTCAGCGTCTTGGTGGTAAAACCGGTTCGCTGGCCATGGGCGTTGTGCTGCGGCACCTGGAAGCTGATCTGCTTCGACTCGGCGGACAAGGTTTCCTCAAGGAAAATCGCCAGTTCCATTTCCACGTCCTGCCCTCGCCGACCGGCGCTGCGTTGCTGGCCGCGGCCAAAAGGATTGCCGTTGCCGTTACCGTTGCGCGCACCGAAGATCGAGCTGAAGAAGTCGGAGAAGTCTCCGCCTTCGAAACCGCCGGAGCTGCGGCTTTCCCAGCCTGGCGGGCCCTGGAACGGCCGGCCATGCTGACCGTACTTGCGCAGCTCGTCGTATTCAGCGCGTTTTTCCGGGCTGCTCAAGGCCTCATAGGCCTCGTTGGCCTCTTTGAATTTTTCTTCCGCGTCACGCTCTTTGCTGACGTCGGGGTGATACTTGCGCGCAAGCTTGCGGTAGGCGGTCTTGATCGCCTTGTCGTCCGCCGTCGGCTCTACGCCAAGTATCTTGTAATAGTCTTTGAAGTCCATCTAAGGAATCACCATCAAGTTGTTCGATGCTGCTGAAGATTGGGGTCAAGCATAGCCTTTCAAGTCGCCCTTGGGTTTGCTGTAAAGCAGATAATCGGTCTTGATTCTGCTGACAGCTGGCATAAACTGCGCGGCCGTTTTTCCCCCGGACAGTACATCCCATGAGTGACGCATCCCCGGCCCGTGCCTGCGGCATCGACTTTGGCACCTCCAACTCCACCGTCGGCTGGCATCGCCCCGGCGTTGAGTCGTTGATCGCCCTGGAAGACGGCAAGATCACCCTGCCGTCGGTGGTGTTCTTCAACATCGAGGAGCGCCGCCCGGTCTATGGCCGCCTGGCCCTGCACGAATACCTCGAAGGTTACGAAGGCCGGCTGATGCGCTCGCTCAAGAGCCTGCTGGGTTCCAAGCTGATCAAGCATGACACCAGCGTGCTCGGCACCGCGCTACCGTTCAAGGACTTGCTGGGCATGTTCATCGGTGAGCTGAAAAAGCGTGCCGAGGCCAATGCTGGCCGCGCATTTGATGAAGTGGTACTGGGTCGCCCGGTGCATTTCGTCGATGACGACCAGGCTGCCGACCAGGAAGCCGAAGACACCTTGGCTGAAGTGGCAAAGAAAATCGGCTTCAAGGAAGTCTCTTTCCAGTACGAGCCGATTGCGGCCGCCTTCGACTACGAGTCAAACATCCAGGGCGAAGAGCTGGTACTGATCGTCGACATCGGTGGTGGTACCTCGGACTTCTCCCTGGTGCGCCTGGCCCCTGAGCGGCACATGCTCGATGACCGCCATGACGATATCCTCGCCACCGGCGGCGTGCACATCGGCGGTACCGACTTCGACAAGCAGTTGAGCCTGCAGGGCGTGATGCCGCTGTTCGGCTACGGCAGCCGGATGAAAAGCGGCGCCTTCATGCCCACCAGCCACCACATGAACCTGGCCACCTGGCACACGATCAACTCGGTGTACTCGCAAAAATCCCAGCTGGCCCTGGGCAGCATGCGCTACGACATCGAAGACACCGACGGCATCGACCGCCTGTTCAAACTGATCGAACAGCGCGCGGGTCACTGGTTGGCCATGGAAGTGGAAGAAACCAAGATCGAACTGACTCACAACGACCGCCGCCTGGTCGACCTCAAGCGGGTCGAGTCGGGGCTGAACGTCGAGCTGACCCGGGCGTTGTTCGAAGAGTCGATCGACAACCTGCTGGAGCGTGTGCGGGGCAGTGTCAGCGAGCTGTTGATCAAAGCCGGCGTGGGTGTGGCCCAGGTCGATACGGTGTTCTTCACCGGTGGTTCGAGCGGTATCCCGGCCCTGCGCCAGAGCGTGGCGGCCATGCTGCCGAATGCGCGGCATGTTGAAGGTAATATCTTCGGCAGTATTGGTAGCGGTTTGGCGATCGAAGCGCGCAAGCGTTACGGTTGAGGGCATCGGGGCCGCTATGTGGCCCTTTCGCCGGCAAGGCCGGCTCCCACAATAGGTTTAACCGCCGCCCCCTGTGGAAGCCGCACTTGCCAGCGATTAGCGTCAGACCAATTCAGCCTGACGTAGCTCACTTTTGAGGTACGCATAGTAGATCGGCCCCGCTACTACCCCCGGCAAGCCAAACGCCGCCTCGCACACCAGCATTGCCAGCAGCAATTCCCACGACTTGGCACTGATCTGCCCACCGACAATCCGTGCGTTGAGAAAGTACTCAACCTTGTGGATAACAATCAGATAGCCCAACGCCGCCATGGCCACCCAGATCGACAGCGACAGGCCGACGATCGTGATCAGGGTATTGGACATCAGGTTGCCGATCACCGGTAGCAAGCCGAGCAGGAAGGTCAGTACGATCAGGGTTTTGGTCAGCGGCAGGTGCACGTCGAATAATGGCAGCACCACGGCGAGGAAGATGCCGGTAAAGAACGTGTTGAGCAGGGAAATCTTGATCTGCGCAAAAACGATATTGCGAAACGCCTGGACCAGCAGCGCCAGCCGATTGAACAGGGCCGCCGCCAAAGGCTTGCGCCGGGAAATATCTGGAATGCGCTGCAAGGCCACAATGGCCCCGAGGATCATCCCGATCAGCAGGGTAACGAACATGTGCGCCGCGCCCTTGCCCACCAGTTGCAACTCGCCCAGATGGGTCTTGAGCCATTCGCCGATGGCAACTTTGAACTCCGCCGCACTGGCCGGCAGGTAGGCATCGACAAAGGGCGGTAACTGCCCACGTGCCTGATCCACCAGCAGCATGAACTTGTCCAGCGAGGCGCCAGGGTTCTCAGCTTCGTGCAATAGAAAGCTGATTGCACCGGCAAACAACAAGGTCAGGGTGCTGACAACCAGGGTGCCGAGCAATGCCACCGCCACCCAACGCGCGCGCTCCCCGGCGATCAGGTGCTGCAGTTTGGGGGTGAGCATGTTGACCAGTTCGAACACCAGCAGACCGGCCAACAGGCTCGGCAACAGCTTGAGCGGCAACACCAGCAACAGTCCGGCGAAGACGATGATCCAACTGGCCATTTTGATCTGGCGCGGGGTAAAGGTCATACAACCTCAGAGGCAACGGCGGGGGAAACGCGCAGTCTGCCAGCCTTCACCGGGCAGGCATAGTGGCAGTGCGAGCCTGGCGTCGATATTGCTCAGGTGTGCACTGGGCATGCCGTTGGAACATGGCAATAAACGCCGAAGGGCTGCTGTACCCAAGCTCGAAAGCAATCTGCTGAATCGGCAGGTTCTGTTCCAGCGCTTCGATCGCCCGCAGAAAGCGCAGGCGCAGGCGCCATTCACCAAAGCTGATGCCGAGTTCACGAATGAACTGACGGGCCAGGGTACGTTCACTGACATGCACACCCGCCGCCCAGTCGGCCAACGCTCGGTTGTCCCCAGGCTCCGCCTGCAAGGCCTGCAGTACTGCATCCAGGCCGGCACTGCGTGCATAGGGCAGAAAGCAACTCTGGGTCGGTGCCAGACGCAGTTGATCGACCAGAACCTGCGCCAGACGATGATCGGCTGGGTCTTCGGGGATTTTCACATCGCGCCGGGCAAAGTCGCCAAGAATGGCCTTGAGGATCTCACTGATCACCAGCGTGCAGGGCTGTGCCGGTAACGCCTGGCACAAGGCACGGTCCAGATACACCGAGCGGTAGACGATGGCCTGAGGGTTGTAGCAGCTGTGCTCCGTGTCCGGTGGCACCCAGACCGCATAGTGGGGAGGCGAGACAAAGCGCTGGCCGTCGATCTCCAGGTGCATGATGCCGTGGGCCGCATAGTTAAGCTGGCCCCAGGCGTGACGATGCGCAGCGCTGTGGGTATCGGCGCCAAACTCGTCGTAGCGAAAGTACACCGGCGCCGGCAAAGCAGCGAATTGCGGGATGTTGACGTATTTGCGCGACATGCTGTCTGGATCGATGGGTAGGTTGTCTGGATGCAAGTATAACTAACAAGACAGACAGGTGGATAATAGCGCCCTGTATCCTCAAGAGTTCCTGCTTCATGAATTATGCGTTTCCGCTGCTGGCCATTCTGATCTGGGCTGGCAACACCGTGATCACCAAAATGTCGGCCGGCGCGATTTTCCCCGCTGAGATCGGCTTCTATCGCTGGCTGCTGGCCGGTTTGCTGTTCACCCCGTTCTTGCTGCGGCCGATGCTGCGCAACTGGGCTGAGATCCGCCAACACTTGGGCAAGATCTTCGTGCTCGGCGTCCTGGGCATGGCCGTGTATCAGAGCCTGGCCTACTTTGCCGCAGCGATCACCAGCGCCACCAACATGGGCATCATCCTCTCACTGATGCCATTGATGTCACTGGCATTGGCCATCATCAGCCTGGGCCAGCGCCTGACCTATGGAGCGCTGGTTGGCGCAGTGGTGTCGTTTGTCGGCGTGCTGCTGGTGGTGTCAGCCGGCGATCTAGGCGTGCTGTTGCAACACGGGATCAATGGCGGCGATGCGATGATGCTGATCGCTACGCTGGCCTACGCGCTGTACAGCACCTTGTTGAAAAAATGGCAGCTGCGCTTGCCGCCCCTGCTGCTGCTCTATCTGCAGGTGTTGGTAGCAATTATCGTGCTGTTTCCGCTGTTTCTGTTCTCAGAGAAAACCGGCCTTGGCAGGGGCAATATCGGCCTGGTGCTGTACGCCTGCGTGCTGGCCTCGATGGTTGCACCACTGGTGTGGATGCAGGCCGTCAGCCGCCTCGGCCCGAGTCGCACGACGCTGTTCTTCAATTTGCTCCCTGCGGTAACGGCAGTGATCGCCGCCGTTGTCCTGGATGAGCAACTGGCGCTGTACCACCTGTTCGGAGGCCTGCTGACGCTGGCCGGAGTGATCCTTGCCGAACGCTGGAAAACCCCGATGCGCAGCGCCAGCGCTACAGTCCCGCAGCCTTGAGGCGAGCGGCATGTTCGGTGAACAGCCGCACCGGGTCAGCCCCCCTGCCCACCGCACCGAGTGACTGATTGACGATGTCCAGGTGATCAAGCGGATAGTCATCGCCGATCACCTGGCCAAGGTGCGAGCTGTAACGCCCGACCATGCCATCGCAGTGCCCGGCCTCACGGATAAAGGTTCGCGCAAACAAGCGACAGAAGCGGTTGCTGCCATCCAGGCGATTCAACCCCGTATCCGTCAACCCCGGCTGCAAGGTGCCTGACCAGGAGTAGTAACGCACGCCGTTGACCTCGGCGGCCCCCTGCCCACCCCAGGTATTGGGCAAGCCCTGTGGATAAGCCTGATTGAACCGGGCCACACCGGCGCAGGTCAGGGAATGGTGCGAGGCGTGCACATCAATTGGCAAACCGGGCCCGCGCCAGCCGGTTTCCAACCACCCCATCAGTACGCCAAGGCCATGCAACAACGCCTTGAGCAAGCGCCCTCGGGCAGAGTCTGCAGGGTATTTTTCGTGCAGGTAGTCGGCCAGCTCTGAGCCGTGGTTGGGGCCGGCAATCGAAGTCACCGAAGCGACCCATTCCGGTCGTTTGGCCGCTGCATAGCGTGCCGTCAGGGCCCCCTGGCTATGGCCAAGCAAGTTGACCTTGTCAGCTCCCGTGCGCTGACGGATACCTTCAATGATCAGCAGCAACTGCTCACCACGCAACTCAGTGCTGTTGAGCGGCGATACCTGGATGGCAAAGACCTTGGCCCCACCGCGGCGCAACGCCGACACGATGCCGAACCAGTAGGGATACAGCAACAGGCGGACGAAGCCGAGCATACCTGGCACCAGCACCAGTGGATAACGCGTGGCAAGCCCTTGAGCCATGGCCGCAATCCCCATTCCGTGGTCGTTCGCCCAACACTACAGGCACTGTGATAACAATCGCAATCGAACTCCCGGCGTTCCTTGCGGTTCCAACCTTGTAGACCCTCAGCAAGGAGCTGGACCATGTACAAACAGACCCTGGCAATCCTCCTGGCCACCACTGCCCTGACTGCCTGCGGCAGCCGCCCGGAAAACCCGGTGGACTACGTCACCTACCGTGACGAACCCTTGGTCAAACAGGTGGAAAATGGCATGACCATGCAACGGGTAATCGCCATTGGTGGCAGCCCGTCTACGGTCATCGACCTGCCGCACGGTGGTACCTGCAACAATTACATCCTCAACCAAGACGGCCACCAGCAGCCCTACTACGTGCGCTTCGACGCCACCGGCCATGTCGACGCCAAGGGTTTCAAGACCTGTGAACAGCGCCAGGAAGATGACAAGGCCGTCGAGAGCGCCGAATCCAAGGTGTAAGCCTTTTCGCTGTAGCCAATCCCGTTTCCAGCCTGGAGAAGATGATGAGCACCGTCGAACTAACCGATGTCAAAACCCTGCGCGAGCGCGCCCGCCAGCATGTCGAGCAAGGCGCCGTAACCGAGGGCTACAACGCCGACCGGGAAACAATCTTGCGCCTGCTCAACGAGTCGCTGGCCACCGAATGGGTGTGCGCCCTGCGCTACAAACGTCACTACTACATGGCCAGCGGGATCAAAGCCAGCGTTGCCGCCGAGGAGTTCCTCGAGCATGCCACCCAGGAGCTGGAGCATGCTGACAAGCTGGCCGAGCGCATCGTGCAGCTGGGTGGCGAGCCGGACCTGAACCCCGACAACCTGAGCAAGAACTCCCACGCCCAGTACGTCGCGGGCAAGAACCTCAAGGAAATGGTGCTCGAAGACCTGGTGGCCGAACGGATCGCCATCGACAGCTATCGCGAGATCATTCAATACATCGGTGAATCAGACCCAACCACCCGACGCATTTTCGAAGATATCCTGGCTCAGGAAGAAGAGCACGCGGACGATATGGCAGATCTGCTCAAGGGTCTTTGATCCTGTGCGGGGCAAGCCCCGCACAGGATCAAATAGCTTGTTGTGGGAGCGGATTAACCGGGACGCAGGACCGGTGAATCCGCTCCCACATAACTTTTAGCCCGCCTTCACCGCCCGCGGTGCTTTCCCCGATTTCATCTGCTCTAGCAACGGCGTGCATTGATTCGGCACATCACCGCCCGGCGCGACCAGCGCCAGCAGCCCCGCCGCCGGTCCGATCAAAACCCCCAATGCAACCATTCCCGCGCCACGCAACGCCAGTGGCACTGCCTGTACACCCGCACTGGGCTTGGCAAAAGGACCGCGCACGTACAACGGCGAGCGCAGTGATAACAGGCGCACGCCCTTGGATTCAGGATTGATCTTCAAGTCCAGCTGTTCGCTGGCGAAATTGGCCGTGCCATTGATGTAGATAATCGCGTTCTCGGTATCAAAAACGAACAAACGCGTGGTCGCCAAGCCATCCTTGATACCGAAGTCGGCTGCGGCGCAGTTGATCTTCACTTCCTTGTCACCGAACAACTGCCCCACTACATAGTTGCCCACATTGAGCCCGGCGATCTCCATCAGGCCGCGACTGATGGCGCCATCGTTGATGAGCATTTTCAGATTGCCGTTAGCGGTGGCCAGCAATGCCGCCACCGAATTACCCCGACCGCTGAGGTCGGCGTCCCCATTGAGTTGACCAAAGCTGGTCTTCATGGGCTCGAAGGTCGGGAACAGTTGCTTGAGCTTGAACCCTCGCGCACTGAGTTGAGCCCGGCCCTGCAAAGGCACCGCCCGCCCGTCCAGGCGAACCTGGGCATCCAGGGTCCCCCCGGCCACGCCAAAACGCAGTGGTTCCAGACGCAGTACACCATCGTCGAGGACAAAGTGGCTGGAGAGATCGGTGAACGGTAACGCCTCGCTGTGGACAATGCGCTTGCCACTGAAGGTTACGTCGGCGTCCATGGTCCGCCAACGCTCGGTGCGGAACTCCTCAACCGGTAGCACCTTACCCGCCGGTTGCTTGCTGGCCCCACCACGCGCCTTTTGCTCAGCGTTGGAGTCGGCACCGATCAGCGGTGCCAGGTCTTTGAACAGCAACTGATTGGACACCAGCTTGCCACTGAGCTTGGGCCGCGGCTGGCTGGAGACAAAGGTCAGGTCACCCTGGATATCGCTGTCGCCGATCTTGCCGTTGAAGCCTTGGTAGCGGAAAAACGCACCGCCTGGCTCGTGCAGTTTGGCTAGCAGATGACCGTCGGTGGAATACGGCGGTGAATCCGGCAGGGTCACCCCGGTCAATGGATAGAGGTTGCCCAGGCTTGCGCCTGACAGACGCAGACGCAGGTCCAGAGCACCTAGATTGCGCGGATCGGTCAGGGTGCCGGCCAGAGCGATACGGGTATCGGCTATCTGCATGTCGGCCTGCAGCGGGAACGGCTGTGAGGCATCTTGCAGCGCCAGCAGGCCTCCAATCTTGCCATTGCCAGAGAGCGGCTGGCCTTTGTAGCGCCCTTTGACCTTGAGGCCAAAGGCGTAGTCCTGAGCAGCCCCAGCCTTCTGCGCCGTGGCCTTGCCGACAATGTCGCTGAACGGGATCGGCTTGCCTAAGGGGTCGATCACCACATCGACGCTGGTTTTCAGCGTGTGGTCGTCAATGTTCACCCGGCCCTGATCGAATCCGATAGCGCCGATGTCTAGCACCCAGTTCGAAGGCTCAGTCTGATCATCCTTGGGCCCGAAATCAAACGTCCAGTTGGCCCGGCCATCGGCCAGGCGTTTGAGTTTGGCGGTGGGTTGGTTGAGATCGATGCGCGGAATGACGACTTGCTGAAACAGCAATGGCAACGGCGCCAGGCGAAACTCGACACGCTTTAGGCTCACCATTTGTGGCTCTTTGAGCCAGTCCGGGTTGCCCAGGGTCAGGTCTTCGGCGATGAAGTGCGGCCACGGCAACCAAGCTCGCCAACCACCCTGCTCCGGCTCACGCTGCCAGCGCACATCAAGGTTGCCGTTGATGGCGAAAGGGCGATGCAACGCTTCAGATACCTTGGCATTGAGGGTCGGTTTGACCCGGTTCCAATCGAACGTCGCGATGGCAATTACCAGGAGTGTCAGCACCAGCAACAGGCTGCTGAGGGTCCAGATGAGGATTCTGGCGGGACGCGTCATTGCAAAATTCTCCTGACGCCCATACAGCAAAACTGGGCGTATTGATGGCACTTAATCATCGGACTGATGAAAACCTGAGGGGTTTAATTGATGACGGAATTTCCCTGGATTTTCCCGTTTCCCCATCAATCCGCGCCAGGCCAACCCCCTGCAGCAGCGCCCGAACACGACGGCAAAACCTCTTGAAAGCATTGTTATAGAGCCTTAGCTGCAAAGCATCAATTCCATCGATTGTCACCATTATCCTTATGAACTTCTATCTCTCGCCCCCAAGCGTAGCATTGGCCCCGTACCCACTTTCCAGCCCCATCAAGGAGCACCGAACCATGAAACGCCAATTGCTGCTGAGTCTGTCCCTGTCCATCCTGGCTGCCAATGCCTTCGCCGTTCCAGCCAGTGAGCAAAGCCTGACTGCCGAGTCCCGCTCCAGCTCCACGGTGATCTCGCAACCGCTGAACACCCTGGCCGAAGGTGGCTCGGATCGTCTGCTGGAACGCAACCGTGTCGCCGAAGGTGGCGCCGACCGCCTGCTGGAACGTAACCGCATCGCCGAAGGTGGCGCCGACCGCCTGCTGGAGCGTAACCGCGTCGCTGAAGGTGGATCTGACCGTCTGAAAGAGCGCTATCAAGTTGCCGAAGGTGGTTCTGACCGTCTGATCGAAAAGAACCAACGGGCGAGCTGAAGCCTATGCCAGACAACAAGAGGTACCAGCGCTGTAGCAGCTCCCCTCCCAGCCCGGTCCATTGACCGGGCTTTGTTTTTCCGTGCGCAGGCTATTAGAGTGCAGGGCTGTTTCATTGCCAGCCGATACTCGCCATGCTGCCGCGCGCCGAACAAAAGCTACAGACCCGCCAAGCCCTGCTGGATGCCGCCCGCCACCTGATGGAAAGTGGTCGAGGCTTCGGCAGCATCAGCCTGCGTGAAGTAAGCAAAAGCGCCGGCATTGTACCGACGGGCTTCTACCGCCACTTTTCCGATATGGACCAACTCGGCCTGGCCCTGGTTAATGAAGTCGGCGAAACCTTTCGCCAGACCATTCGCCTGGTGCGCCAAAACGAATTCGAACTTGGCGGCATTACCAACGCCTCGGTACGCATCTTTCTCGACGTGGTGGCGGCCAATCGTCCGCAGTTCCTGTTCCTTGCACGCGAACAATATGGCGGCTCACAGCCGGTACGCCAGGCGATTGCCACCCTGCGCCAGGGCATTAGCTCAGACCTGGCCACTGACCTTGCGCGCATGCCGCGTTGGCAACACCTGGACAATGCCGCGCTGTCGGTAATTGCTGACCTGGTGGTGAAAACCGTGTTCGCGACCCTGCCAGAGCTGATCGATGAACCGGCTGACGGCAGTGCTGAGCCACTGAGTGCGCAGGAGAAAATCATCCAGCAACTGCGCTTCATCTTTGTCGGCGCCAAACACTGGCAAGGGCTCAGCACCCTCTAGGGCTGAGCCATTTCCTGCTACCATGCGCGCAAACGCCTTGATTGCGACGATTTTTCTCCATGCCCGACCTTCGTACTGCCCAGCCCGAACTGCCCGCCCTGCTCGAACAGGCCCAGGCGCACTTTACCCAGCGCATCGTGCCGCTCTGGCAAGGTCCTGGCTGGAACGCAACGTTGGCTCTGCCTTACGAAGCGCTCGACCCGCAGCAGCAGCCTCTGCCCGTGCAACGCTACCGGGCCATGGCCTGTGCTCGGCAGTTGTACCTGTTCAGCAGTCGCATCGAGCAACCCGGCGCCCGTGAACGCGCTGCCGCACTGTTTCGCTCGTTGCAACGACACTTTCACGATGCCGAGCATGGCGGCTGGTTCTACAGCATCGATGCTCAGGGCAAGCCGCTGGATCGACGTAAAGACCTCTACACCCACGCGTTCATCATCTTTGCCTGTGCCCATTACTGGGGGCAGGTTCGCGAGCAGTTGATCGAGTCGACTCTCAATGCGGCGCTGAGCGTGGTCGCCGAACAGTTCGCACGTGATGATGGCTTGTATGAGGCCAGTCTCGCTGAAGACTGGTCGGATTTGGCCAGTGGCCCCTTGCAGAATCCGTTGATGCATTTGGCTGAAGCCTTCCTCGCCACCCTCTCAGTGCGTGATGACGCCGCTGTTGAAGACGCCTTGGCAAGCTTGGCGGCAGCCATGCAAACGCACTTCATCGACCCTGAACACGGGGTGATGCTGGAAAAGCCGCGGGGTGCTGTGGATAACTGGTTCGAGCCAGGCCACCAGTTTGAATGGTTCTACTTGCTGGAGTCTTCACCGCTGCTAGGCAGCAGCGACCTGCATGCTTCACTCAGCCGGGCGTTTGCCTACGCCGAGCAATACGGGGTGAAAGACACTGCCGTATTGGCCATGCTCAGTGCTGATGGCCAGGTCCTCGATGCCACTCAGCGCATCTGGGCTCAGGCCGAGTACGTGCGCGCGCTAGCCTTGCGCCCAGACAATGCCGACAAAGTCCTGATCCAGCTACAGGCGCTGCAGCAGCGTTTCCTGCATGCTGGTGGCTGGTATGAGTGCCGTGACGCCAGTGGCGCGGTCAGCCGTAGCGATATGCCATCGACCACGCCCTATCATCTGGCGACCTGCCTGCAAGGTTTGCAACGTCAGGTCTGACGCCATAGCCAGCAAGGCCGACTCCCTCATGGTGGGAGCCGCTCTTGCCGGCGATGAGGGCCTCAAGCCTTGCCGGAACGATCGATCGAAAAGCCCGCCCACGCCTGACTCACCGGCATCAGCTCAAGGCTGTTGATGTTGATGTGTGCCGGCTGGTTCATGATCCAGAAGATGGTTTCAGCGATATCCTGCGGCTGAATTGCCTCGGCGCCCGCGTAAGTCGCGTCATAACGCGCCTGGTCGCCACCGAAACGCACCAGGGAAAACTCGCTTTCGCACAACCCCGGCTCAATGTTGCTCACGCGCACGCCCGTGCCTTGCAGGTCGCAGCGCAGGCTCAAGGAAAACTGCCCGACAAAGGCCTTGGTGCCGCCATACACATGGCTGCCCGGGTACGGATAGTTACCCGCCACCGAGCCGACGTTGAGAATGGTCGCGCCGCGGCCATGGGCGATTAGCCGGGGCAACAGCAGGCGGGTGCTGTACATCAGGCCCTTGATGTTGGTATCGACCATGGTGTCCCAATCATCCAGATCGCACTTGGGCGCAGGATCCGCCCCCAGGGCCAGCCCGGCGTTGTTGATCAGCCCGCGCAGCTTGGCGAATGAGGGCGGCAGCGTGGCAATCGCCGCTTCCATCGCCTTGCGGTCACGTACGTCGAGGACCAGGCCGTGCACTTCGGTAGTCTTCGACAGCTCTTCACACAGCGCATCCAGGCGCTCCTGACGGCGACCGGTCAGCACCAGCGACCAGCCGGCTTCGGCGAACCGACGGGCACAGGCTTCGCCAAAGCCCGAGGTCGCGCCGGTGATGAAAACGGTAGAGGTCATGCCTAACTCCTTGCAAGTCGAGATCACGGCTGAGCAGCATGCCCGCCGACAACGCCGCCAGCAAGCATAGCCGCACTGTACAAAAAACAACCAAACCCGCCAACACCTTGATTCATATGGGCTGTAGCAAACGTTGCTCACCTTATCCACAGGCTCTTGCACACACTCTGGGGGCAACTTCGAGCCCTGTAGACCGGGCTTTGGCGTGGCTTGAAAGTATTTTCCTTGACCACTGGCCTGCTGTTTGACCTCAGCACCTACGGCCTTTCCATTGAGGAATTTCCGATGCTGGCCCAACGCCTGTGAGTACGGCGCTTTGCGCATTCTTTCCAATGCTTGCCCACAGACTTATCCACAGGCTTGGCGCTATATTTCATGCCGGTTGCGCCAGTTATAAAAAACTTGACAAGAGCCGCTGAAAATCTTTATTGAACACTTGATCAAAAAACAACCAGATGGCCGAAAGCCTTGAAAACAAAGGCCTGTAGCAAGGTGCCACCAAGTTACCCACAGCCGCTTCCACACCAATGGTGGACAACTCAAAAGCTCGGCAAAACAGCTGTTTGCAGCGACTTTGTGTCGCGTCTGAAAAGAAGTGCTCGTAAGGTTTTCCACAAAGCTGTGGAAAAAAAACGCCCTGCATTGCAGGGCGCTTTGAAGCGGGTCGAATCAGTGTCCACCCAGGTAAGCGTTACGCACCTCTTCGTTGACCAACAGCTCCTGGCCAGTACCGGTCAGACGGATCTGCCCGTTGACCATCACGTAGGCACGGTCCGAGAGCTTCAGCGCATGGTTAGCGTTCTGCTCCACCAGAAAGATGGTCATGCCAGTCTTGGCCAGTTCCCGCAGAGTAGAGAAGATCTGTTTGACCACAATCGGCGCCAGCCCCAGCGACGGTTCATCGAGCAGCAACAGCTTGGGTCGGCTCATCAACGCCCGGGCGATGGCAAGCATTTGCTGCTCACCACCGGACATGGTCATGGCCCGTTGGTTACGTCGCTCCTTGAGCCGTGGAAACAACTCGAACATGCGCTGCATGTCTTCGCTGGCGAACTTGTCACCAATGGGGATGGTGCCCATCATCAGGTTCTCTTCCACCGACATGTCCGGGAACACCCGCCGTCCTTCCGGCGACTGGGCAATGCCATTGGAAGCGATGTAGTGGGACGATTTGTGAGTGATGTCCGTCCCACGATAGACAATCTGCCCACTGGCCGCCCGTGGCTGACCAAAGATCGACATCAGCAGGGTCGACTTGCCGGCGCCATTGGAACCAATCAGGCTCACCGTCTCACCTTCATCGATGTGCATCGATACTTTTTTCAGCGCCTGGATCGGCCCATAGAACACATCCAGGTCCTTGAGTTCGAGAATGGGTGCAGTCATACCAGCTCCTCTTCGTCAGCACCCAGGTAGGCGGCGATCACCGTCGGGTTGTTGCGGATGTCCTGTGGCGCGCCTTCAGCAATCACGTTGCCGTGATCGAGAACGACGATATGGTCAGAGATGCTCATGACCATGCCCATGTCGTGTTCGATGAGCACCACGGTCAGGTCGTGCTCGTCGCGCAGCACCCGAATCATCTTGCTCAAAGCTTCGGTTTCCTGCGGGTTGAGGCCTGCTGCCGGTTCGTCCAGGCAGATGATTTGCGGTCGTGTGCACATTGCCCGGGCAATCTCCAGACGGCGCTGCTGCCCGTACGACAGCTCACCAGCCAAGCGGTTGGCGCAATCGACCAGGTCGACCACTTCCAGCCAATAGAACGCGTGATCGAGCGCATCGCTTTCGGCCTTGCGATAGCCCTTGGTGTTAAGCACACCAGCCAGCAAGTTGCGGTTGACCCACATGTGCTGGGCCACCAGCAGGTTTTCCACCACCGACATTTCCTTGAACAGGCGAATGTTTTGGAAGGTGCGCGCCAATCCAGCACGGTTGACCAGGTGGGTACCACCAAACATTTTGTAGTGCAGGCGGCTGATAAAACGCTTGGGTGAGACGAAGTCGCCCAACTGGAAGCGCTCGCCAAGCAGTTGGATCACGTTGGTGCGGGTACCGCGCATGTTCAGTTCGATCTTCCCGCCACTGGCCTTGTAGAAGCCGGTCAGGCAGTTGAATACCGTGGTCTTGCCCGCACCGTTGGGGCCGATCAGGGCAAATATCTGGTTGCGCTTGACCTTGAGGCTGACATCGCTGAGCGCCTTGATGCCACCAAAATGCATCATCAGGTGTTCGACCGAGAGAATCACGTCATCGCTCATGGCGCCACTCCTTTACGCGGGACTACACCGGTACGGCTGATACGAATCAGGCCGCGCGGTCTCCAGATCATCATCAACACCATGAGTACGCCAAACAGCAACACCCGGTACTCGGAGAAGCTACGCAGCAGCTCTGGCGCCACGGTCAGGACGAATGCCGCAATCACCACGCCGACGGTCGAACCCATGCCGCCGAGTACCACGATGGCGAGGATCAGCGCCGACTCAAAGAAGGTGAACGAGGACGGGTTCACAAAGCCCTGGTAACTGGCGAAAAACACTCCGGCAAGGCCGGCTGTGGAAGCACCCAGAGTGAAGGCTGAGAGTTTTACCAGCACGTGATTCAGGCCCATGGAGCGACAGGCGATCTCGTCTTCACGCAGCGCTTCCCAGGCGCGACCGACTGGCATACGGGTCAGCCGGTGCTTGATGTACAGCACCGCCAGCACCACCAAGAACAGCACGATGTAGATGAACAGGAACTTAATGTTGGGGTTGTAGGCGATACCGAAGAACTCGTGAAACGGCACACCGCCGTCTTTAGCCCGACGCCCGAACTCCAGGCCCATAAAGGTGGGCGAAGGCACCGGCATACCGTTCGGACCGCCGGTGAACGACAGCCAGTTGTTCAGTATCAAGCGAATGATTTCACCGAAGCCCAAGGTCACGATGGCCAGGTAGTCACCGTGCATCCTCAGCACCGGGAAGCCCAATATGCACCCGGCTAATGCGGCGGCGATTGCAGCCAGTGGCAGCACGGTCCAGAAGCCCAAGCCCAGGTACTGGTAGCCCAGTGCAAGGCCATAAGCACCGATGGCATAGAAAGCCACGTAACCCAGGTCGAGCAGGCCAGCCAGCCCCACCACAATGTTCAGGCCAAGCCCCAGCAAAACATAGATCAGGCCGAGGATGACCACGGTAAGCAGGTACTTGTTGGCAAAGAACGGAAAGACAATGGCGATCACGATCAGCGCCGGAATGATCCAGCGCAGCCGCGACTTGTAGTCCGGCGCCAGCACATGCACACCGGAACTACTGCCTTCGAAACCTTGCAGGATCGATTGGCCCTTGGGGGTCTGCAGGAACAGGCTGAGCAGGAAGCGCCCGACCATGACCCCGGCTACCAGCCAGGCGACGCGGGTCGGTTCCATGTTGAAGCTGTAGCCGTCGAGCACCACGCCGACGATGGGCCCGAAAACAATCAGGGAAATCAGCCCGGCGAGAATCGCATCGATCAGACTGCGCTTTAGATCGAATGAAACGGTTTTGGCAGCAGACATACTTACACCTTCGCCACGAGTGGGCGACCCAGCAGGCCTTGGGGACGGAAGATCAGAATCAGCACCAGCAGGGAGAAACTGAACACGTCTTTGTAATCGGAGTTGATCAACCCGGAAAATAGCGACTCGGAGATACCGAGGATGATCCCGCCGAGCATGGCGCCCGGCAGCGAGCCGATGCCACCCAATACCGCTGCGGTGAAGGCCTTGATGCCGATGATGAAGCCGGCATAGAAGTCGAAGGTGCCGTAGTTCATGGTGATCAGCACACCGGCCAGCGCGGCCATCACCGCGCCGATGACAAACACGTAGGAGATCACCCGGTCAGTGTTGATCCCCAGGATCGAAGCCATCTTGCGATCCTGCTGGGTTGCACGGCACATGCGTCCCAACTTGGTGAACTTGATGATGTAGGTCAGCGCGGCCATGCCGACGAAAGCGGCAATCAGGATAAAGATCTTGGTGTAGGTCAGTTGCACGAAACCGCTACCCACTTCCAGGCGCCAGGCACCTTCGAGCAGGGTCGGTACGCCTTGCTGACGCGCCCCCTGGCTGATCTGCGCGTAGTTCTGCAGGATCAGCGAAATACCGATGGCACTGATCAAGGGTGCCAGGCGGGTGGAGTTACGCAGGGGTTTGTAGGCGATGCGTTCGATGGTCCAGCCATAAACGCCTGTTACCACGACCGTGAAGATCAGCGTCCCGAGCATCAACAGCGGGAAGGATTCGATACCGAAGTACGCCAGCAATGCCAGACTGATCGCCGCCAGGTAAGCGGAGATCATATACACCTCGCCGTGCGCGAAGTTGATCATGCCGATAATGCCATAGACCATTGTGTAGCCGATGGCGATCAGACCATAGACAGACCCCAAGGTCAGTCCATTGATCAGTTGCTGCAGAAAAATACCATCCATAACGCAATCTCACGTATTTGAGATTGCACAGCGCCGACTACGGTGAGCCCCGGATGAAGCGGCCCTCGCAGCGCAGGGTTGTGCATATCTACGAGAAAAGACAGGTACGGCGCAAAACCGGGTAGCGACCCGGGCACAGACCCGGGTCGGATACCGTTGTTATTTTTGTTTTTCCAGCTGGTGGTATTTGCCGTCCTTGTCCCACTGGTAGACCACATAGTCGGAAACGGTCAGGTCGCCTTTGGCGTCCCACTTCTTCTCGCCCATCACGGTTTTCACTGGGTTGGCCTTGAGCCACTTGGCAGCGTCTTCACCCTTGTTCGACTTGGCGCCATTGAAGGCGGCGGCCAGGGCCTGGACCGACGCGTAGGCGTACAGGGTGTAGCCCTCTGGTTCGGTGCCGGCCTTGCGGAACTCCTCTACCACCGCCTTACTTTCAGGCAGCAAGCGTGGGTCGGCACCGAAGGTCATGTACACGCCGTCTACGTACTGCGCACCACCGGCAGTGGTGACCAGCTCGTCAGTGACGATGCCGTCATCGGACATGAATTTGACGTCTTTGAGACCCTGCTCACGCATCTGTCGAACCAGTGGGCCAGCTTCCGGATGCAAACCGCCGAAGTAGACGACATCGGCACCTGCTGCGCGGATCTTGGTGACCACAGCGCTAAAGTCCTTCTCGCCACGGGTCAGGCCTTCGTACAGCACTGGCGTCACGCCTCGCTTGGCCAGTTGAGCTTTGGTGGCATCCGCCAGGCCCTGACCGTAGGTGTCCTTGTCATGCAGGACCACAACCTTCTTACCCTTGAGCACGTCGACGATGTAATCGCCAGCCACGATGCCCTGCTGATCGTCACGCCCGCACATACGGAACATGCCGCTCAGGCCGCGCTCGGTAACCTGCGGGTTGGTCGAACCCGGCGTGATCGCGATGATCCCGGCTTCGTCATACACCTCGGAAGCGGGAATGGTGTTGGACGAGCAGAAGTGCCCCACCACGCCAGCGACCTTGTCCTGATCAACCAGACGGTTGGCCACGGCCACTGCCTGCTTCGGTTCACAGGCGTCATCGCCCCTGATCAGAACGATCTTCTCGCCGTTGACACCGCCCGCTTTGTTGACGGCATCAGCCGCCGCCTGGGCACCTTTCATGTACTGCTCGCCAAACGCTGCGTTGGCACCGGTCATCGGGCCTGCTACACCGATCTTGATGTCGGCCTGAACATACGAAGAAACACCCAGCGCCGTAGCTACGGCAAGGGCCAGAAAGCCTTTCTTGTAAAACGTCTGCGACATGAGGTGGTGCTCCTTGGAGTTTTTTTGGTTGGCACTACAACTTTCAGCAATTGCTCTGAGCAAGGGCCGTGCCATTGGTTTTTTATTCTGGAAAAACTCATGAAGAACTTACCGCAGCCCTGAGCGCGTCCTTTTTTTACTGGCTGTGCAACCGTCTGCCGCAAGGCGAGCGCCACCCCATCCAGAGAAAAAGAGCAACCACAAAGTGCCATCATTGCAACCCCGGCAAGTGTTTACGTGCAACCAGCCTGTAACAGCATGCGTAACCGAACTGCACATCCTTGGTGCGCGACTGCTACACCGGGCACCATTACAGGCTAGCTGCTGATCTGGGAAAGTGCTGCAGCTACAAGCTGCTACTGATGTACCCGAAGCCCACCCGCCCACCTGTGGAAAAAGGCTGGCACAATGGACAGGTCTGTGTGTCATTGCTGCTGGCAGTGGATGGCGCGCGCCCTTTACGGAGCCCCTTATGAGCGAGAGCGCCTTCGCCGATCGCATCGTGCAGAACCTGCTCGACACTGATTTCTACAAGCTGAGCATGATGCAGGCGGTGCTGCACAACTACCCCAACGTCGAGGTTGAATGGGAGTTCCGCTGCCGCAACGGCGAAGACCTGCGCCCCTATCTGGCGCAGATACGCGAGCAGATCGAGAAACTCTGTGAACTGAGCCTGGCGAATGGCCAATTGGATTTTCTGGAGCAGATCAGCTTTATAAAGCCAGACTTCCTGCGCTTTCTCGGTTTGTTCCGCTTCAATTTGCGTTATCTGCAAATGGGCATCGAAAACGACCAGTTTTATCTGCGTCTACGGGGACCCTGGCTGCATGTAATCCTCTTCGAGGTGCCGTTGCTGGCAATCATCAGCGAAGTGCGCAACCGCCACCGCTACCCCCAGGTCAAGCTCAGCGAGGCCCGTGACCAGCTCTACCGCAAGTTCGACTGGCTCAGGGCGCATGCCAGCAGCGATGAACTGGCTGAGCTGCAAGTGGCAGACTTCGGCACCCGCCGACGCTTCTCCTACAAGGTTCAGGAAGAAGTCGTGCGGGTGCTCAAGGACGATTTCCCGGCACGCTTTGTCGGTACCAGCAACGTCCACCTGGCACGAAAACTGGATATCAAGCCCTTGGGGACCATGGCCCATGAATGGATCATGGCCCACCAACAATTGGGCCCACGCTTGATCGACAGCCAGATCGCCGCCCTCGACTGCTGGGTGCGTGAATACCGCGGCTTGCTCGGTATCGCCTTGACCGACTGCATCACCATGGATGCCTTCCTCGGCGATTTTGACCTGTTCTTCGCCAAGCTGTTTGATGGTCTGCGCCATGACTCGGGTGATCCGGTGCTTTGGGCAGAAAAGGCCATCGCCCACTACCGCAAGCTGGGAATCGACCCGATGACCAAGACCTTGGTGTTCTCCGATGGCCTGAACCTGACCAAGTCCCTGGAGATCTTCCGTGCCCTGCGCGGTCGGATCAATGTCAGCTTCGGCATTGGCACCAACCTCACCTGTGACATTCCCGGGGTGGCGCCAATGAGCATCGTGCTTAAAATGACCGACTGCAACGGCCAGCCTGTCGCCAAAATTTCCGACGAGGCCGCCAAGACTCAATGTCGCGACGAAAACTTCGTTGCCTACCTGCGCCACGTCTTCAAAGTGCCCAAGGAGTAATTCATGCAAGCCGTCCAGCGAGAGATTGCGCAAGCGCTCAAGGTCCAGCCGCCCTTCGCCGACCGCGCAGCACTCGATACCGAAGTGACCCGTCGCGTGGCGTTCATCAAGCAATGCCTGAATAACGCGCGCCTCAAGACCCTGGTGTTGGGTATCAGTGGTGGTGTCGATTCGCTGACGGCAGCGCTGCTGGCGCAACGGGCGATCAACGAGCTGCGCAACGAATCCGGTGATCCGGACTATCGCTTCATTGCCGTACGCCTGCCTTATCACGTGCAGCATGACGAACACGATGCCCAGGCCTGCCTGGAGGTGATCAAGCCGGATGAACTGCACACGGTGAACATTGCGCCCGCCGTCCAGGCGTTGAGCAAAGAAGTGAAAGCCTTGGAGAACAGTCAGCCGGCCATGGTCGACTTCGTGACCGGCAATACCAAGGCGCGCATGCGCATGGTCGCACAATACACCATCGCCGGTGCTCGTCAGGGCCTAGTGATCGGCACTGACCATGCTGCCGAAGCGGTGATGGGGTTCTTCACCAAGTTTGGTGACGGTTCCTGCGACCTGGCGCCATTGAGCGGCCTGGTGAAAAACCAGGTGCGTGACATTGCGCGCAGCTTTGGCGCCCCGGAATCACTGGTAGAAAAAGTGCCGACTGCCGACCTTGAAGACCTTGCGCCAGGCAAGCCGGACGAAGCGTCGCATGGCGTGACCTACGCACAGATCGACGCCTTCCTGCACGGTGAGCCGGTCAGTGAAGAGGCGTTTGCGATTATCAAGGGGACGTACGAGAAGACCCAACACAAGCGCGAGATGCCGTTCGCGCCCTGATTTGATCGTAGCCGCTGACGCCAGGCTGCGATCGGGCGTGAAACGACCGTCATTCAGGCCCATCACGGTGACTGGATGACGACTGCTTCGCAGTCGATCGCAGCCTGGCGGCAGCGGCTACAACGGGTCAGATTACTTCAGAGTAACAGTGCCTTTCATCATCGAGATGTGGCCTGGGAACGAGCAGAAGAAGCCGTACTTCTCATCAGCCTTGAGCTTGGATACATCGAAGGTCACCGAGTCGGTTTCCTTGGCGCCAATCACTTTGGTATGAGCAATAACACGCTCATCGCCGTCTTTCAGATAGTTCTTGTCGATACCAGCGCTCAAGCCGTCGGTGGCGATCGGCTGCATGTCAGCTTCTTTACTGATCACCAGGTTGTGGCCCATCACGTTCTTCGGCAACGAACCGGAGTGCGTCAGTTCAACAGTAAAAGTCTTGCAGCTCTTGTCGATTTCAATGGCCTTGGTGTTGAAGGTCATCTGATCGGTGGAGTCGACCGTGACCTTGCACTCAGCGGCGAATACCTGAGTGCTGGCGAGGGTCAGCAAGGATACGGCTACAACTTTGGCAAACATCGTGAATCTCCTTGGCAGGGTTTTATCAGTTTGCAGACTGCCTGAAAGCGTGAGGCGAACCCATGATGTGGATCAAGTGCTAGCAAAGCGCCATCAGCAGTGAATTTGTTCTATGAATTGTATACATGAAATCTAAGTGCCCATCATGCACCGTTGAGGGAGGATGAAACAACCTCTCATTAAGGAGTAATTGCCATGACCCTCAACAGCCTTATGCGCAGCCTTCTGGCCGCTTATGCCTGCGGTGCCAGTGGTGCGACGTGTGAGTTCGCGCGTCCGGAATAACCCGCACTTCGCAGTTAATGTCACCGCTCACTCTTGGAAGGTACCGTTCAGCCGCTTACTCTGTGCGCGCTTGTAACCGGAGAGAAGCAATGCCTGTACGTTCCGTTTGTGTGTTCTGTGGCGCCAGCGCCGGCGTCAACCCAGCCTACCGGGAAGCGGCCATCGCCCTTGGTCAGACCATCGCTCAACGCGGTCTGACCCTGGTCTACGGCGGCGGCGCGGTTGGCCTGATGGGGATCGTTGCCGACGCCGCCATGGCAGCTGGCGGCGAAGTGATCGGGATTATCCCCGAAGCGCTGAAAAACGCCGAGGTCGGCCACACCGGCCTGACCCGCCTGGAAGTCGTCGATGGCATGCATGCGCGTAAAGCACGCATGGCTGAACTTAGCGATGCCTTCGTGGCCCTGCCCGGTGGCCTGGGCACCCTGGAAGAACTGTTCGAAGTCTGGACCTGGGGCCAACTGGGCTACCACGCCAAGCCCTTGGGCCTGCTCGACGTCAACGGCTTCTACAGTAAGCTGGGCAGTTTCCTCGATCACGTGGTGGAAGAAGGCTTCGTCCGTCCACAGCACCGCGCCATGTTGCAACTGGCCGACGCCCCCGGTGAACTGCTTGATGCCATGGACAGTTTCCAAGCGCCCGTCGCGCCCAAATGGGTCGACAAAAAACCTGATTAGAGCTGCCCCTCCTCCACCGGCATGACCGTGACCTGCACCTGCGGGTCATGGTTGCCCCCGCCGAGGATCACCCCGCGCAAGGGCGACACATCGGAAAAATCCCGGCCCCAGGCCAGAGTGATGTGCTCCAACCCAGGCCGCAGGTTGTTGGTCGGGTCGAAATCAACCCATCCCTGCGTTGGACAGAACACCGAAACCCAGGCATGGGACGCATCAGCACCGACCAACCGGGGTTGCCCTGGCGGCGGCCGAGTCAACAGATAGCCACTGACGTAGCGCGCTGCCAGGCCTCGCGAGCGCAGGCAAGCGAGCATGAGGTGGGCGAAGTCCTGACAGACACCGCGACGGCGCTCCAGCACCTGCACCAACGGCGTAGCAACCTGGGTCGCCTCGGCATCGAAGGTGAACTCGGTATAGATCTTTTCCATTAATGCCTGGGCGCCAGTCAGTAACGGTTGCCCAGGGGCAAAGCACGACGCACTGAACGCTACGAAGCGCTGTTTGAGACGCACATAGGGCGACTCGAATCGGTAGCGACAGGCCTGCAGATGTTCATCCGATCGCGGTTGAGCGGCATAGCTCAGTGCATCACGCACCTGCTCCCAGGCGGGAGAGGCACTCAACTGCGGCTCGGCACGCGGCAAGACTTCAATCTGCAAGCGCGCCACCACCCGCAACTGATCATGCTGACGTTCAAAGGCCAGCCGCGTAAGCGGGTTACCGAAGACATCCCATTCATCACGTCGCTGGGTCGGCATCGGGCTGACCTGTAAGACCTGCGCCGTGCAACGTTGCCAAGCACAGGGCCGCGGCCATAGATGCGCCAGTTGTTGGGCCAGCGAGACCGGGCTGTCATAACGGTAATGGGTGTCGTGAATGACCTGGTAATGAGCGCTCATCAGACCGACACCGTTTGCTGGCTGACATCGTCGACATGGGCGAAATGACGCAATGCCAGGCGCTCGGAAATCTCACCGCTGGCCACGGCGATGTCGTGTAACAGATCGGCCAGGCCAAGCAGCACCGCGTGAATGCTGGCACTGCCGAACAGCGAATCCTCGAGGCTGCGCAAATCAAAATGCTTGAGTTGTTCGGCCAGCAACGCCAGACCAGGATCCACGCTGCCAGCGAACTCGGCGCACAAACGTCGATAGGCGCTCACCAGCAATTTGAGCTGGAACAGCACCGCATGAGGGTTCTGCTCATCGAGCAGCAAGAGGTCGAGCACCGGAATCAACTGGGCCACCGCCAGGTAGCGTGAGCGATAGGTAATACTGCTGTTACCCAACTCCAGCAGCCACTCCAGCCCGGCCTGATCGAACACCGCAGGCCCCCGCAGAAAGGCCGCCAAGCTGCTGCACAGAGACTGCAGACGCTCGATGCGCCGACCGATCATCAAGAAGCGCCAGCCCTCGTCGCGGGTCATGTCATCCAAGGCAAACCCGGACAGCGCCGCCATGGACATAAGCAGGCGGTTGAGAAAATCCACCTGTTCACCAAAGTCTGCAGCGTCATCATCAAGGCTGCGCGATTCGCGCTGTAACTCCACCAGCGCCTGCCAGTTTTCGCGCGAAAGCTTGCCGCGTACTTGCGAAGCCGCCCACTGCAAACGCTGCAAATTGGCATTGAGGCTGAAAGCCCAGTCGCTGTCGGCCAGAGCTGTACGCAAGCGCTCGGGCAATGTGCCCTCCTCTGGCAGTAACGCCAGTTCATCGGCCAGGGTTACCGCCGCCTGCAGGGCCAGGGGGTCATCGCCGTCCAGATAGCGGGTGAGGATAATCCGCAGCAAGCGAGCGCTGGCGTCGCAGCGTTCGCAATAGCGCCCGTACCAGAACAGGTTCTCCACCACGCGCGAAGGCAGGAATGGGTCCTGGCGAACCAGGTCTGCCACCCGCAAATCACGCTGACTGCGCCACGGCTCACCGACCGCTGCCGCTTCACCCAGCACCCACGTGTCTTTGCTGGCACCGCCGCGCTGCATTGACACCACCTCAGCGTCGGCAAGGGCCGCGACCCGCGTCAAGCCACCAGGCAACACGCGGTACCCTTGCGCCGACGCCACTGCATACACGCGCATGCCGATAGCCCGAGACTGCAACTGGCCCGTGTCCTGCTGCCAGACCGGCGCCTGGGACAGCTGCGCCAGCTCCTGGGCAACATAGGCATAGGGACGCGCCTGAATCCGCTCGGCCAAGGCTTGGCGCTGAGCACTGTCCAGGTCACGACCGAACACCGGCCTGAAGCTCTGGGAAGGAAACGCCGGCTTGACCAGTAACTGCGGTAATTGCTCCAGCGCCCGCGCCATCACTGCAGGTTCCCCGCACCACCAGGTGGCAATCGATGGCAGGCTGAGCGCTTCGCCAAACAGACGCTGATTGATCGCAGGTAAAAAGCCGAGCAATCCGGGCGACTCCAGCACGCCGCTGCCCAAGGCATTAGCCACCAACACCCGACCCTGGCGCACTGCATCGAGCAGTCCCGGCACACCCAGAGCGGAATCGGTGCGCAGCTCCAGCGGGTCGCAGAAGTCATCATCCAGGCGGCGCATGATCGCGTGAACACGGCGCAGGCCGCTGAGCGTCTTGAGGTACACCGTGGCATCGCGCACGGTCAGGTCACTGCCCTCTACCAACGGATACCCCAGCTGACGCGCCAGATACAAATGTTCGAAATAGCTTTCGTTGAACCGCCCCGGTGTCAGCAGGACCACCAAGGGTGGCTCTGTATCGTTGGGTGCCAGGCGGATCAGGGTTTGCTGCAAAGTCCGGAAAAAACCCGCCAGATGCTGCACCTGCAGATCCCGGTACAACTCCGGCAAGGCCCGTGAAACGATGGTGCGGTTCTCCAGCGCATAGCCGGCCCCGGACGGTGCCTGGGTGCGGTCGGCGGTCACCCACCAACGTCCGTCCGGCGCCCGCGCCAGATCAACCGCATACACATGCAGAAACGTCCCGTCGGGCGGGCATATACCTTGGCACGGCCAAAGGAAATTGTTATGCCCGTAAACCAGTTCAGCCGGCAGCATGCCGTCGCTGATCAGGCGTTGTGGCCCGTAGATGTCTGCCAGTACGGCATTGAGCAACCGAGCGCGCTGGGCGACGCCTGCAGCCAGCTGCTGCCATTCGCCAGCAGGCAACACATGCGGCAAAAGATCGAGTTCCCAGGGGCGATCAGCGCCCTTGGGGTCGGCATAAATGTTGTAGGTGACGCCGTTTTCCTGCAACTGCCGGGTCAACGAAGCCTGGCGCTGTGCCAACTGCGCCGGACCGCTGCGTTGCAGATAGTCGCACACCGGCTGCCAATGGCCACGAACCTTGCCTTGGGCTGCAAGCATTTCGTGGTAAGCACCCGCTTGCAGCGGGTAGGCATCAAACAAGTCAGGCATGGCAGTGCTCGAAGGCCACAGGTCAATGTCAGAGTAGCGCTCAGTGACGGCGCAGATCCAGAGTAAAGGGCATTTGTGGATCGATCTGGAGCATCGGCACCGGCAACTTGCCGGGACTGTGCCCAAGGCGGAAAAAACGTGCCTGGCGCCGGCTCTGGGCTTCGTTGGCATTAACCGGTTGGCTGTCGTAATTGCGCCCGCCAGGATGGGCTACGTGGTACTGACACCCGCCCAACGAGCGCCCCATCCAGGTGTCGAGCACATCGAAGACCAGCGGCGCATGCACCGGGATGGTCGGCTGCAGGCAGTTGGCCGGTTGCCAGGCGCGATAACGCACGCCCGCAACGAATTCACCGACTCGCCCGGTAGCCTGCAACGGCACGGCGACACCGTTACACGTCAGCCGATAGCGCTCGGCGCTCATGCCAGTGACCTTGACCTGCAGGCGTTCCAGCGACGAATCGACATAGCGCACGTTGCCACCTGCACCGCCCTCCTCACCCAGCACATGCCAGGGTTCCAGGGCCTGGCGGAACTCAAGTTCGATGCCATTGACCGCGTAGTCGCCCACCTTGGGAAAACGGAACTCAAAATGCGCGGCGAACCATTCGGCACGCAAGGGGTAACCGGCGGCATTGAGCTCGACCAGCACATCGGCAAAATCCTGCTCAATGAAATGCGCCAGCATGAAGCGATCGTGCAACTCAGTACCCCAACGGACCAAGCGGGTCGGTGCATAGGGCTCACGCCAGAAACGCGCCACCAATGCCCGCAGCAACAGCTGCTGGAGCAGGCTCATGCGCGCATGCGGCGGCATCTCGAAAGCCCGCAACTCCAGCAGGCCCAAGCGCCCGGCCGGGCCATCCGGCGAATACAGCTTGTCGATGCAGAATTCGGCGCGATGGGTGTTGCCGGTCACATCAATCAGCAAGTTGCGCAGCAGTCGGTCCACCTGCCACGGTGCGCAGGACTCACCAGGCTCGGGCATCTGCGCGAAGGCAATTTCCAGTTCGTACAGCGCGTCGTTGCGCGCCTCATCCACCCGTGGCGCCTGAGACGTCGGACCGATGAACAGGCCAGAAAACAGATAGGACAACGACGGATGGTTGTGCCAATAACTGATCAGGCTGCGCAACAGGTCTGGCCGACGCAGAAACGGTGAGTCCTGCGGTGTTGCGCCGCCAAGCACCAGGTGATTGCCGCCCCCCGTGCCGGTGTGGCGACCGTCGATCATGAATTTTTCACTGATCAATCGCGTCTGCCGGGCCTGTTCGTAAAGAAATTCGGTGCGTTCGACCAGCTCATCCCAACTGGCTGACGGCTGCACGTTTACCTCGATCACGCCTGGGTCCGGGGTCACCTTGAAGTTAATCAGCCGCGGGTCAGCGGGTGGTTCGTAGCCTTCGAGGATCACCGGGCAATTGAGTTCAGACGCGCTTGCCTCAATCACCGCCACCAGCTCAAGGTAGTCTTCCAGTCGCGAGAGTGGCGGCATGAACACGTACAGGCGCCCGTCCCTGGGTTCGGCACATAACGCCGTACGGGTCAGCCAGTCGGCTGAGGCATCGGCCTTCGGCGCCGGCAGCTCCTGTTCATCCACTTCATGAGCCACACTGGCCGCGGCCAATACGTCACGGCCGGGCAAGTCACCGAGTAGCTGATTAGGATCAGTCGGATGTACATAGGGATACTCTGCCGCACTGACCCAAGGCTGCGCCGCCAGCGGCAGGCGATAACCCAACGCTGAATCACCGGGCACCAGCCGGCAATGTTCATCGCGCAGGTACCAACGCCCGCTCTGCCAGCGTTGCTCATCGGCACTGCGCGCCAGCGGCAGGACCTGACCGATGACCTGATCGAGGCCCTGGCCAAACACCTTGCGCAGCCGTACGCGCTCCATCTCATCATCCAGCCGCGCATCCTCGACGCTGACATTGGACGGCAACCCACCTTCGCGCCATAGGTAGTACAGCGCATCTTCGTAGGCTGGGAATACGTAACGGCCGGGCAACTTCAGCCGTTCGGCAACGCTGGCGAGAAAGCGCCCGGCCAACTGACTGTCGGCACCATAGTCTTCCTGCTCTCGGGCAATCAGTGCTGGATTGCGCCACACTGGCTCGCCGTCACGGCGCCAAAAGCAGTTCAACGACCAACGCGGCAGTTGCTCACCCGGGTACCACTTGCCCTGCCCAAAGTGAACCAGCCCCTTGGGTGCATAGTGCTGATACAGACGCTGGAACAACTCACTGGCCAGGCGACGCTTGTCCGGTCCCAGCGCCGTGGTGTTCCATTCAGCGCCGTCGGGGTCATCAAGGGCAACGAAGGTCGGCTCACCGCCCATGGTCAGGCGCACATCCGCCGCTTTTAGATCCGTGTCGACCTGACGCCCAAGGGTGACGATCGCCTGCCACTGCTCATCGCTATAAGGCAGCGTTACCCGCGGTGACTCCCACAACCGCTCGACACGCATGTCATGGGTGAAAGTACAGTCACAGGGTTCGACCAGCCCGCTGATAGGCGCCGCAGAGGTTGGGTCAGGGCTACAGGCCAATGGGATATGGCCTTCACCGGCAAATAGCCCGGACGTCGCATCCAGGCCGATCCAGCCCGCGCCGGGCAGGTAGACCTCGCACCAGGCGTGCAGGTCGGTGAAGTCTTCATCGGCACCAGAGGGCCCATCAAGGGCTTTGATATCGGCACTCAGTTGAATCAAATACCCGGAAACAAAGCGCGCCGCCAGGCCAAGATGACGCAGCAGTTGCACCAACAGCCAGGCCGAGTCGCGGCAGGAGCCCGAGCCAAGCTCCAGGGTCTGCTGCGGTGTTTGTACACCGGGTTCGAGCCGGATCAGGTAGCTAATGTCCAGACTCAGGCGCTGATTGAGGGCAACCAGAAAATCGACGCTGGGCTGAGGGCTGCGATCAATGCTCTGCAGGTAATCGGCGAACGCGGGGGTCAGCGGCAATTGCTCCAGGTAGGGCATCAGCTCGTGGCGTTCGTCCTTGGCATAGTTGAAGGGAATCTGCTCAGCGTAGGGCTCAAGAAAGAAGTCGAAGGGGTTGAACACCGCCATTTCGGCAACCAGGTCGACTTCTATCCGTAGCTGGTCGGTTTTCTCCGGGAACACCAGGCGAGCCAGGTAATTGCCCTGGGGGTCTTGCTGCCAGTTGATGAAATGCCCGTCCGGCTGCACGTTCAACGCATAGGAGAGAATCCGTGTACGACTGTGGGGCGCCGGACGCAGACGGACGATCTGTGGCCCCAACTCGACAGCGCGGTCGTAACGGTACTCGGTGACATGGTGCAAGGCGACATGGATCGACACGGCGGGCCTCCTGCGAGCCTGGACGGTAGCAGAGCCGCGCAAGACCTGTGCCAGGTGGCCAGTTCCACGATTGCTCCGCGCAACCTGCTCAGGTGCGCCAGAAACGCACCGCAACGAAGCTGCCGTGCAAGCCTTGCACAGATTTGAGGCTTTGCCAGCAGCGACGAGTGGGTCGTTGGCCCCCCATTGAGGGTAGCGACGCAAAACCACGGTGGTCAGTAGGCTATCGCTATGGCGCGGCATACGGATTACCGGCGAACGGAGTGGCAATGAACAACAACAAAAAACCAAAGGCAAGCCCTGAGCGACAGGCTATCGGTATGCCTCGCGTATTGCGCGCCCAGCAACCCGACCGAGAAGCGCGGGCATTTTTGCGCCTGGTCAACTTCTCCACCCGCTTGCGCCCTGCAGAAACCTATTCTCTGCCCAGACTGCGTCAGGGGTGGCGCTTGACCGCGCTTGCGCTCGGACGCAACCCAGCAGTGGGCTCAGTAACGGAGCAACTGATCGACGGTCCCGGTGGGGCCATCACCCTGCGCGTGTTCAAACCTGGCCATACTGAGCCGCTGCGGCCTGCGTTTATGTGGTTTTTCGGCGGCGGGTTCATCATCGGCGATCTGGACACCGCTGATGGCATCTGCCGCAGCATTGCGCTGGCCGCCAACTGCATCGTCATTGCCGTGCGCTATCGCCTGGCGCCGGAGCACGATCTGTCAGCAGGCCGTGCCGATGCCCTCGCTGCGTTCGAATGGGTGGCTAAACAGGGAGCTCAGCTGGGTATCGATATCACTCGTCTGGCCATTGGCGGTGATTCGGCAGGCGGCAATCTCTGCGCTGCCATCGCCCAGGAAAACGTGCGCCGCCGCGGGTCGGCACTGAGCCTGCAAGTGCTGGTGTACCCGGCCACTGAACTGGTGGACAAGTTCCCCTCCTACGCGGAGAACGCGCACAGCAGTGCCCTGCTGACTGATCAAGCCGTTCAGTGGATTGAGCAGACCCTCGCCCCCTCGCTCAGCACACTGGACCTGCTTGACCCTTGGTATTCGCCACGCCGTAACCCCGACCTGCACGGCCTGGCGCCAGCGGTTATCGTCAGTGCCGGTTTCGATCCGATCCGCGACGACGGCCTGGACTATGCCGCGCGTCTGCGTGCAGCCCAGGTGCCGGTGGAACTGCTGCACTACCGAGGTCAGTTCCACGGCTTCATCAATTTCGACTCGGTCAATAGCGCCAGCCGTGACGCGCTGCAGCGCATCGCCGATGCACTGAGCAATGCGTTCGCCCAGCAGTCGCCGGCCGACCGCACGATCGAGATCGCCGACAGAATGCCCCGCAAACACTCGCGACTACGCGCCAGCGCTGGTGAACTGGCCAGCTCGACCCTGACCGCGTGGGTTGTTACCGAACGCTGGGGCAGCGCCTTGCTACGCCTGTTGTCGCCCAAGGCGGCCGACACCTGTGGGCTGTTGATCAAACCTTTGTTCGTGCCCACCGCTCTGATCCGCCGCAAAGCGATTTCCGGTCTTGATCAATTGGCCGCACGCCAAACCTATCCGATAGAAAAAAACTGCTCTGTTAACCGTTGAGTGAGGACCACGTCATGGCATTACCTGATCCGTTAAAACTGTATCGCGAGGCCATCACTCGGTTCGAGGACGGCATCAATGCCCTGGCTGCCCGCAACAACGACTCGAAACAGCTGGGTCTTGTGATCGACCAGTATTCCAAGGTCTCGCTCGGCCTCCAGCACCTGTCGCAAACGTCGCTGGAGCGTTTGCACAGAAGTCTGGACCTGCCCAGCCGTTCCGAAATCGCGGTGCTCGCTGCGTCGTTACAGCGAGTAGAGGACAAACTTGATCAGTTACTGCCGCCCCCCAGCAGTACGCCGATTGCAACACGCCCGCCCCGTACTCGACGTCCGCTGGTTGAAGTTTCCCCTGCGCCGCTCAAACCGGCATCCAAACGTAAAAGCAAGGAAGGAAATCTCGATGCCTCGGCCGCATGAAAGCCCGGTAGCCGACGCGTCGTTGGCCAATAGACTGCGCTCGGAGGTCAGCATGATGATCCAGCGTAGCCGCAAGGGTCTTGAGTACCTGAGCACACCCCCGCCAGCCGTTGGTTTGACCCCCAGGACGCTTCTGCACCGACGCGGTACGGTAAGCCTGTACCACTATCACGCAACATCAGATGAGATTTACCGCGTGCCGCTGTTGTTCGTTATGGCGACGACCAACAAGGCTGCCATTTTCGATCTGGCGAAGGGGCAGAGCCTGATCGAGTTTCTGCTCGCGCGCGGTTACGACGTGTATGTCATTGACTGGAATCCGCCAACTCGGGAGGAGTCACACCTGAAGTTCGAGCATTATGTGCTCGACTTCATTCCCGACTGTATTCGCCGCGTACAGCAGGATTCAGGCGTGGATGACGTCACGCTGGTTGGCTATTGCATGGGGGGCGTGCTCGCAACCCTGTACGCCGCCCTACATCCGGACGGTCCCCTGAAAAACCTGGTGTGCTTCACCACGCCCATCGACTGGACGAAAATGCCGTTGGCCAGCCAACGTCATTTCCAGGCTGAGCGCTTGATCAATGCGAAAGGCATTGTCCCGCCCCAGACCATCGTCAAGGCAATTGAACTGCATCGACCAGCAGGCCGTATTGCCAGCCAGGTCCGGCTTTGGGACAACATGTGGAACGACGACTACGTTAAAGGTCACCGCATGATGGCTCGCTTCAGTGACGAAACCCTGCCGCTTCCAGGCGAATACTTTCGACAGATCAATCAGGACCTGGGAAAAAAGAACGCGCTGTTTGAAGGGGGGTTGCGCATCGCTGGCCAAGAGGTCGACTTGAAAAACATCAAGGTCTCGTTGCTGCATGTCATCGCACAGTACGATTCGCTCGTGCCGCCAGACTGCGCACAGCCTTTGGTGGCGGGAGTGGGTTCGCACGACAAGGCAGAGCTGGTGCTGCCCGGTGGCCATATCAGCCTGGTGGCGGGACCGGCGGCGGTCAAGCGGATGTGGCCCAAGCTTGATCAATGGCTAGGGGAAAGGTCCCTCTAGCCCAACCAAAATGTAACGTGCAAAAAAATACCCCTCACAGAGGGGTATTTATGGGCTGATTACTTGAAACGCTCCGATGGAGAAAACCGCTCAATCAGCGTGGAATCACCGGCTGGCGGGCAGGCTTCTTCTTGCCCTTGCCCCCCTTGGCAGCTTCCTTGCGTTCCTTCGCTGCCTGCTGATTGCGGGCAAACGCCGCAGCCTTGGCCTGCTCACGCTTGTCCCACGGATTGGCGCCGTCACTACCGCGTGGTGGCAAGCCCGTATGCTGGGTAAGGATCTTCTGCTCTTTGGCCACCTTGTGGCTACCCGCTGGCGTCGAGTTCTTGCGACGCGCGCTCTGGTAGCTGTCAGTTGCAGGCTGGTGCAGCGGGATCAGCTGGTGCTTGCCCGGACCGATCAGGTCCGCGCGACCCATGCGCTCCAGCGCTTCACGCAACATCGGCCAGCCCTTCGGATCGTGATAGCGCAGGAAAGCCTTGTGCAGGCGGCGTTGCTGCTCGCTCTTGACGATGGTGACCGGGTCGCTCTTATAAGTGACCTTGCGCAGCGGGTTCTTGCCCGAGTGGTACATGGCCGTGGCCGAGGCCATTGGCGACGGATAAAAGGCCTGCACCTGGTCAGCACGGAAACCGTTGCCCTTGAGCCACAGCGCCAGGTTCATCATGTCTTCGTCGGTGGTGCCCGGGTGCGCAGCGATGAAGTACGGGATCAGGTACTGCTCTTTACCCGCCTCTTTCGAGTACTTCTCGAACATGCGCTTGAAGCGGTCATAGCTACCGATACCCGGCTTCATCATCTGATTCAGCGGGCCTTCTTCGGTGTGCTCCGGCGCGATTTTCAGGTAGCCGCCGACGTGGTGGGTGACCAGCTCCTTGACGTACTCCGGCGACTCCACCGCCAGGTCGTAGCGCAGGCCCGAGGCGATGAGAATCTTCTTCACTCCCGGCAGGTCACGCGCACTGCGGTACAGCTGGATCAGCGCCGAGTGGTCGGTGTTCAGGTTCGGACAAATGCCCGGGAACACGCACGATGGCTTGCGGCACGCCGACTCGATCTCGGGGCTCTTGCAGGCAATGCGGTACATGTTCGCGGTCGGGCCGCCGAGGTCGGAGATAACCCCGGTAAAACCTGGCACCTTGTCGCGAATTTCTTCAATTTCACGAATGATCGAATCGTGCGAACGGTTCTGGATGATCCGCCCCTCGTGCTCGGTGATCGAGCAGAAGGTGCAGCCGCCGAAACAGCCACGCATGATGTTCACCGAGAAACGGATCATGTCGTAGGCCGGAATTTTCTCCTTGCCGTACGCCGGGTGCGGAATGCGCGCATAGGGCATGCCGAACACGTAGTCCATTTCTTCAGTGGTCATCGGAATGGGTGGTGGGTTAAACCACACGTCCACCTCCGCGTGCCTCTGCACCAGGGCGCGGGCGTTGCCCGGGTTGGTCTCCAGGTGCAACACGCGGTTGGCATGGGCGTAGAGCACCGGGTCGTTGCGGACCTTTTCGAACGATGGCAGGCGAATCACCGTCTTGTCACGGGTCATGCGCGGGCTAGCCAGGATCTGCACGACCTTGGCTTCGTTCGGGTCTTCAACCGGGCCCTTTTCCTGCTCGATGGCGCAGGCCTGGGTGTCCTGAGTGTTGACGTACGGGTTGATGATCTTGTCGACCTTGCCCGGACGGTCGATACGCGTGGAGTCGACTTCGTACCAGCCTTGCGGGGTGTCCCGGCGAATGAAGGCAGTGCCGCGAATATCGGTGATGTTTTCGATCTTTTCACCGAACGCCAGGCGTTGGGCCACTTCGACGATAGCCCGCTCGGCGTTGCCGTACAGGAGGATATCGGCGCAGGCGTCGATCAGGATCGAATGACGAACCTTGTCCTGCCAGTAATCGTAATGGGCGATACGGCGCAGCGAAGCCTCAATGCCGCCGAGGACGATTGGCACATGCTTGTAGGCTTCTTTACAGCGCTGGCTATAGACCAGGCTGGCGCGGTCCGGACGCTTGCCGGCCAGACCACCCGGGGTATAGGCGTCGTCGGAGCGGATCTTTTTGTCGGCAGTGTAGCGGTTGATCATCGAGTCCATGTTGCCGGCCGCGACGCCGAAGAACAGGTTCGGCTCGCCGAGCTTCATGAAGTCGTCTTTGGACTGCCAGTTCGGCTGGGCGATGATGCCGACACGAAAGCCCTGGGCCTCAAGCAGACGGCCGATGATCGCCATCCCGAACGACGGATGGTCGACGTAGGCGTCGCCGGTCACGATGATGATGTCGCAGGAATCCCAGCCGAGCTGATCCATCTCCTCCCTGCTCATCGGCAGGAACGGTGCTGGTCCGAAGCATTCGGCCCAGTACTTGGGATAGTCGAAAAGTGGTTTGGCTGCTTGCATGTCAGTGACCGGTGGCTAATCGATGAAAAATCGCGGGCGCGGAATATAGCACAAAATTTAACCAATTCCGACGTTAAAGGTCGGAATTGGCTGATTTGGCTTTATTCGTCGTCGTCGAAGTTGTAACTACCTGGTGCCAGGTTCTCGAAGCGCGTGTACTTACCAATGAAGGCCAGGCGGATAAAGCCGATCGGACCGTTCCGCTGCTTACCGATGATGATTTCGGCGATGCCCTTGTGCTCGGTTTCCGGGTGATACACCTCGTCCCGGTACACGAACATGATCACGTCGGCGTCCTGCTCGATTGCACCCGATTCACGCAAGTCGGAGTTCACCGGGCGTTTGTTCGGCCGCTGTTCAAGCGAGCGGTTGAGCTGCGACAGCGCTACCACCGGGCAGTTGAACTCTTTGGCCAGGGCCTTGAGCGAGCGGGAGATCTCGGAAATCTCGTTGGTACGGTTGTCGCCGCTGGAACCTGGGATCTGCATCAACTGCAGGTAGTCGATCATGATCAGGCCGATTTCGCCATGCTCACGCACCAGGCGACGGGTCCGCGCACGCATTTCCGACGGGCTGATGCCGGCGGTATCGTCGATGAACAGCTTACGATCGTTGAGCAGGTTGACCGCCGACGTCAGGCGCGGCCAGTCGTCGTCTTCCAGCTGACCGGAACGCACCTTGGTCTGGTCGATGCGGCCCAGGGACGAGAGCATACGCATGATCAGCGATTCACCTGGCATCTCCAGGGAGTACACCAGAACCGCCTTGTCGCTGCGCAACACGGCGTTCTCCACCAGGTTCATGGCGAAGGTGGTCTTACCCATGGACGGACGGCCAGCGACGATGATCAAGTCGGCCGGCTGCAGCCCGCTGGTCTTCTCGTCGAGGTCGGTGTAACCGGTCGACAGGCCGGTAATCGCGCTGTCGGTGTTAAACAGCGTGTCGATACGGTCGATGGCTTTAGTCAGCAGGTCGTTAACGCCCACCGGGCCGCCGGTTTTCGGTCGCGCTTCGGCGATCTGGAAGATCTGTCGCTCGGCTTCATCGAGGATTTCGGCGGCGTTACGCCCCTGGGGGTTGAAGGCGCTGTCAGCAATCTCGTTACTGATGCTGATCAACTGGCGCAGGGTCGCCCGCTCGCGGATGATCGCCGCGTAGGCCTTGATGTTGGCCACCGACGGGGTGTTCTTGGCCAGCTCACCGAGGTAGCCGAGGCCACCGACCTGGGAGCTGAGACCTTCCTTGTCCAGTTGCTCGTGCAGGGTTACCACGTCGAACGGGGCGTTCTGGTCAGCGAGTTTGTGGATGGCGCGGAAGATCAGGCGGTGGTCATGCCGGTAGAAGTCGCCGTCGGAGACTTGATCAAGCACTCGCTCCCAGGCGTTGTTGTCCAGCATCAGGCCACCGAGCACGGCCTGTTCGGCCTCGATGGAATGTGGCGGCACCTTCAGCGCAGAGGTTTGCAGATCATATTGCTCGGGGGCGGTTATCTCGTTCATGGCCACGCAGGAATCAGGGTGATGAAAAAGACAAAGGGCACGACCTGCAAAGCAGGATCGTGCCCGATGTTAACCGGCTGGCACTCAGGGTGCCAGCCGATTGGTACAGCTTAGGCTGCGACAACAACCACGCGAACGGTGGCTTCAACGTCGCTGTGCAGGTGCACGGCAACGTCGTATTCGCCGACGTTACGGATGGTGCCGTTCGGCAGACGAACTTCAGCTTTGGCCACTTCAACGCCGGAGGCGGTCAGGGCGTCAGCGATGTCGTGGGTGCCGATCGAACCGAACAGCTTGCCTTCGTCACCGGCGGTGGCAGTGATGGTCACTTCCAGCTCGGCCAGTTGGGCAGCGCGGGTTTCAGCCGAAGCTTTTTTCTCTGCAGCCAGTTTTTCCAGCTCAGCACGACGCTCTTCGAACGCAGCCAGGTTGGCAGCGGTAGCAGCGGTGGCCTTGCCGAATGGCAGCAGGTAGTTACGGCCGTAACCAGCCTTAACATTTACCTTATCGCCCAGGTTGCCCAGGTTAGCGATTTTTTCCAGAAGGATCAGTTGCATGTGAAAATCCTCTTACTTTTAACCTTCACCGTTCGCAGAATCGTTATCGGCACCTTTAGGGGGTACCTTGCGACCGCGAAAATCAATCAGGCTGTCGACAATGGCCAAAACCACGAGCAACGGATAAGTCAGCTGCATGAACAGCAGCAGTGTCACGTACATCCCAACCAACCAGAACTTGCCCAGTCGTCCTTGTGCCACCAGCCCATGCATCAGGGCGAGCCCTGCAAACATCAGCGGTACGCTGCACAGCGGCGTCAACATCGCCAGTTCAGGACCGAAATTCGGTCCCACCAGCATGAGCACCACCAACACCAGCGTTGGCACCAAGGGGAGTCTGACCGCTTGAAACTCGCGCCCAAAACCACCCGGGTTATACAGTAACGCCTGCCAGTACCGTCCCAACATCAGGGCCAGCACACTGACGGCTTGCAACAATGCCGCTATGAGGCCGTTGAGCACCGGTGCAATCAGGCTTCCCAGGCGGGCCCGCTCCTCTACCGACAACTGCTGGTAGAGACCGTCGAGCATCTGCGGCAGGGCTTTTTCAAGCGCTCCAGCCAGAGCTTCAATCGGTTCGCGGAACACCGAACCCAGGATTACGCCATACACCAGGCCCATGGCGATGCTGAACAACAGCACCCGATTCCAGGACTGTCCGGCGCGCAGTAGCGCAGCCAACCCCAGCGTTCCCAGCAACACCATCAAGGTGCGCGGCTCGCCGAAGAACCACCAGGCCAACGCCGGCAATAATGCCCAGGCGAGGACTCCGGAGGCGTCCTTGAAACCGCGCCGCAGGAACACCAGGCTCCCAGCGGCGGCACTCAACCAGAACAACAGCGGCAATGCCGCACAACCCACCACCACCAGGGTGGCCTGCACGCGACCGCGCATGATGAAATCAGCTAAGGCGCGCATGCACTCTATCCTTTGCTACTTGTCGACGACCCGGTCTCAGCGGCCGTGGCTGTCGGTGTAGGGCAGCAGGGCCAGGAAGCGGGCGCGCTTGATAGCGGTAGCCAGCTGACGCTGATAACGAGCTTTGGTACCGGTGATACGGCTTGGAACGATTTTGCCGGTTTCGGATACGTAAGCTTTCAGGGTGTTGAGATCTTTGTAATCGATCTCTTTCACGTCTTCAGCAGTGAAGCGGCAGAATTTACGACGACGGAAGAAACGTGCCATGTAATAGGCTCCTCAAAAGGTCCGTGGATTACTCGTCAGCGTTATCGCTGTTGTCGCTGTCATTGCTGTCGTCGCCATCGGCGTTGTCAGCATGCTCAGGACGGTCGCGACGCTCACGGCGCTCACTGCGGTTTTCTTCAGCCTTGAGCATCTCGGACTGGCCGGTAACGGCTTCGTCGCGACGGATGACCAGGTTACGGATCACGGCATCGTTGTAGCGGAAGTTGTCTTCCAGCTCGGCCAGGGCCTTGCCAGTGCACTCAACGTTCAGCATCACGTAGTGAGCCTTGTGAACATTGTTGATTGCGTAGGCCAGTTGACGACGGCCCCAATCTTCCAGACGGTGGATCTTGCCGCCGTCTTCTTCGATCAGCTTGGTGTAACGCTCAACCATGCCGCCGACTTGCTCGCTCTGGTCAGGGTGGACCAGAAAGATGATTTCGTAATGACGCATGAATGCTCCTTACGGGTTGTAGTCTGCCACCAGAGTGGTCAGACAAGGAGTGAATGACACTGTATGTCTTGCCTTGGCTGGGGGCGCGTGAGCGCCTGCCAACATGGCAAGGGGCGCAATTGTAGAGAAGCGCCAGGGGACAAGCAAGGGAATTGGTGAATTATTGAGCAGCCCCGCGAAGAGGGAGCCGGAACACCTGCGAGAGCGAATTCATCCGCGCTGGGTCGCAGCGCGACCCCAAAGATAGGGCTGCTATGCGGTCCTTCGCGGATGATTTCGCCCCCACAGGTGCAGCGGTGTCAGACCTTGGCTTTGGCCTGGCGCTGACGAACGGCCTCGAACAGGCACACGCCAGTCGCCACCGACACGTTCAGACTGCTGACGCTACCGGCCATCGGCAGCTTAACCAGGAAATCACAGTGCTCACGGGTCAAGCGGCGCATGCCCTTGCCTTCGGCCCCCATGATCAGGATGGTCGGCCCGGTCAGGTCTTGCTGATACAGCTCCTGCTCGGCCTCACCCGCAGTACCGACAACCCACAAGCCACGCTGCTGGAGCTTTTCCAGTGTGCGCGCAAGGTTAGTCACGGCCACCAACGGGATCACTTCGGCAGCGCCGCAGGCCACTTTCCGCACCGCCGGGGTCAGGGTTGCCGACTTGTCCTTGGGCACGACCACCGCCAGCGCACCCGCCGCATCGGCGGTGCGCAGGCAGGCGCCGAGGTTGTGCGGGTCAGTGACACCGTCGAGCACCAGGATCAACGGCGCGCCTTCGGTACGATCGAGCAGCTCTTCGAGCATGGCCTCGCCCCAGACCTGGCTTGGGCTGACTTCAGCCACAACGCCTTGATGCACGCCTTCAACCCAGGCATCCATCTCGCGACGCTCTGCCTGGCCGATCGCCACGCGGTTCTGCGCGGCCAGTTCAAGCAGAGGCTGTAGACGCGGTTCACTGCGACCTTCGGACAACCAGATCTGCTTGACCCGCTTAGGGTGATGACGCAACAGGGCTTCTACGGCGTGAACGCCGTAGATTTTTTCCAACTGACTCATGACTTGGCCTTGGGTTTACGTGATCCAGAGCCTGCTTTTGGCGGCCCCTTGCGATGCTTGCTCGGTTTCTCCGACGACTTGCCAGCCTTGGAAGACGACTTGCCACCGGCGCTTTTGGCATCGGACATCAGTGCCTTCTTCATTTCCCGGCTCTTACGCACTTCGGCGTTTTTCGCCGCGGCGTGCGAAGGAAAATAAGCTTCGGCGGTTTCGTTCTTTTTGCTCCTACGCGCAGGCTCGGCCTTGGTCACTTCAGCCTTGTCGAGGACCGGAACCGCTTTGCCATCTTGGGGGCGCACGCCTTCGGAACGCTGCTTGCGACCAATCGGCGCCTTCAGGGTGTTCTCTGCCATCTCGAAGTCGATCTTGCGCTGTTCGAGGTCGACGCGCATGACCCGTACTTCCACCGTGTCACCCAGGCGGAAGCTACGACCGGTGCGCTCACCGGCCAGGCGGTGGTGCACAGGGTCGAAGTGGTAGTAATCGCCCGGCAAGGCGCTGACATGCACCATGCCTTCGACGTAGATGTCGGTCAGTTCGACGAACAGGCCAAAGCCGGTCACCGCGGTGATCACACCCGGGAAACTCTCGCCGACGCGATCTTTCATGTACTCGCACTTGAGCCAGTTGACCACATCGCGAGTGGCCTCGTCGGCGCGCCGTTCGCTCATCGAGCACTGCTCGCCGAGCTGCTCCAGAGTCGCCTCGTCGTACGGATAGATCCGCGCCTTGGGAATGCTCATGGCGCCAGCGCGTTTGACGTGCGGGGTTTCCTGGCGCGAACGGATCACACTGCGGATGGCCCGGTGGGTCAACAGGTCCGGATAACGGCGGATCGGCGAGGTGAAGTGAGTGTACGCCTCGTAATTCAGACCGAAGTGGCCGTTATTGTCAGCGCTGTACACCGCCTGGCTCAGAGAGCGCAGCATCACCGTCTGAATCAGGTGGAAGTCTGGGCGATCACTGATCTGCGCCAACAGTGCCTGGTAGTCCTTCGGCGATGGACCATCCTTGCCTTTGTGCAACGACAGGCCCAGCTCACCCAGGAAGGCGCGCAGTTTTTCCAGGCGCTCTGGCGGTGGACCATCGTGTACACGGTACAGCGCAGGAATTTCGTGTTTCTTGAGGAATTCGGCAGTGGCGACGTTGGCCGCCAGCATGCATTCCTCGATCAGCTTGTGGGCGTCGTTGCGCACGGTCGGGCGGATTTCCGCGATTTTGCGCTCGGAGCCGAAGATAATCCGGGTTTCCTGGGTTTCGAAGTCGATCGCGCCACGGGTATGACGGGCCGCCAGCAGTACCTTGTACAGCGCATAGAGCTGCTTGAGGTCCGGCACCACTTCGCTGTACTGCTCGCGCAGGGCTTTGCCTTCGCGGGTACGGGCGTGTTCGAGCATGCTGCTGACCTTGTTGTAGGTCAGACGCGCGTGAGAGTGGATCACCGCTTCATAGAATTGGTAATCGACCATCTGCCCGGACTTGTTGATGGTCATTTCACAGACCATCGCCAAGCGGTCGACGTGCGGGTTCAGCGAGCACAGGCCGTTGGAGAGTTCTTCCGGCAGCATCGGCACGACGCGTTCAGGGAAGTACACCGAGTTGCCGCGCACCTGGGCTTCGGCATCCAGGGCAGACCCCAGGCGCACATAGCTGGAAACGTCGGCGATCGCCACGTACAGGCGCCAGCCACCGGAGAACAGGCGCAGTTTGCCCAGGCTCTCGCAGTAGACCGCATCGTCAAAGTCGCGGGCATCTTCGCCGTCGATGGTCACGAACGGTAGATGACGCAGGTCGATGCGGTGCTCTTTGTCTTTCTCTTCGACTTCCGACTTGAGCTTGCGCGCTTCCTTGACCACCGCTTCAGGCCAGACATGCGGAATGTCATAGCTGCGCAGGGCAACGTCGATTTCCATGCCCGGGGCCATGTAGTTACCGATCACTTCGGTGACATCGCCCTGAGGCTGGAAGCGCGGGGTCGGCCAGTGAGTGATCTTCACTTCAACGAACTGACCGATCTTCGCGCCACCATTGCGCCCCGGCGTGATCAGCACTTCCTGCTGGACCTTGGGGTTGTCGGGGGTAACGAAGCCGATACCGCCTTCTTCGAAATAGCGACCAACGATGGTTTCGTGGGCACGCGAGATCACTTCGACCACCACGCCTTCACGGCGGCCTCGGCGGTCAAGGCCGGAGACGCGGGCCAGGGCACGGTCGCCATCGAACACCAGGCGCATCTGTGCCGGGCTCAAGAACAGGTCATCGCTGCCATCGTCCGGGATCAGGAAGCCAAAACCGTCGCGGTGGCCGGCGATGCGGCCGAGGATCAGGTCGAGCTTGTCTACCGGGGCATAAGTGCCGCGCCGGGTATAGATCAGCTGACCGTCACGCTCCATCGCCCGCAAACGGCGGCGCAGGGCTTCGATCTGGTCTTCGGTGGTCAGGCCGAACTCTTCGACCAGCTGCTCACGGGCAGCCGGCGAGCCGCGCTCGTCCAAGCGCTGCAGGATCAGCTCACGGCTAGGAATAGGGTTTTCGTATTTTTCCGCTTCACGAGCGGCCTCGGGATCGAGGGTCTGCCAATCGGCCATTAGGAGGGGTTCACCTTGTCTATATAAGGGTTAGTTTGGCATAGGCGTATTGAAACCGGAAATTTCAGGCTTGGACAGCCCTCTCAGAGCCCCCTGGATGCTGCCAAAACCATCATAAGGAACAACGACTTGAAAATTTTAAGATTTTTTCTGAACGGGGCTTTACAGCTCTCAGAGGCATCCGTATAGTGCGCACCACAACGACGGCCACCGTCGTTATAGTTGAGATGCAACGTGATGTGAAGCATCATGTGACCTTAGCGAAATGCCCAGATGGTGAAATTGGTAGACACGCCAGCTTCAGGTGCTGGTGACCTTACGGTCGTGGAAGTTCGAGTCTTCTTCTGGGCACCAATTTCAAATCTTAGAACTGCCCCGCGCTTCTGAGATTTACTGCAACACGCTACACTGTTTTCGTTACAAGCTACACCGCTTCATTTTGCCCAGATGGTGAAATTGGTAGACACGCCAGCTTCAGGTGCTGGTGACCTTACGGTCGTGGAAGTTCGAGTCTTCTTCTGGGCACCAATTCAGATCAAACCCGCGAAAGCGGGTTTTTTCGTTTCTACCCCGCCTCATTTCTTGCCTACGCCCTCCTGACTAACCGATAGCCTGCTCATGAATTTCCCTTCACAAGGGCACTTGAGAAGCGATATCGCTTATCATTGTTTCCAGATATGTAGCCGCAAGCGAGGAAACACCCGCATGATGTTCCGCAATAACCCCCTGTTGCGCGGCCTGGCCGTTTCTGTTTTTGCCCTGGTGCTTGGCGCCCCCGCCGCCATGGCCGCCGACCCGATATCGCTGACCCTGTACAACGGCCAGCACAAGGAAATCGGCGACGCCATCGCCAAGGCCTATGAGGCCAAGACTGGCGTCCACATCAACGTCCGCAAGGGTAGCAGCAACCAGCTGGCTAGCCAGATCATCGAAGAAGGCGAGCGCTCGCCAGCCGATGTCATCTACACCGAAGAGTCGCCACCGCTGAACAACCTGGGCGAACTCGGCCTGCTGGCCAAGATCGACGACTCCACCCTGCAGATGCTGCCCAAGGAATTTGTCGCCGGCAACGGCACCTGGATGGGCGTGACAGCACGAACCCGGGTTGTCGCCTTCAACCCCAAGGTCATCGACGAGAAAGAACTTCCGCCTTCGGTCATGGACTTTGCCAACCCCGAGTGGGAAGGCAAGATCGGCTTCGTGCCGACCAGCGGCGCGTTCCAGGAACAGGCCGTGGCCATCCTCAAGCTGCACGGCCGTGAGGCTGCCGAAGAATGGCTGACCGGCCTCAAGGCCTTCGGCAAGACTTACACCAATAACATGGTTGCCCTCAAAGCCGTGGAAAACGGGGAAGTAGCCGCCGTACTGGTTAACAACTACTACTGGTATGCACTGAAAAAAGAACGCGGCCAGCTGGATTCGAAACTCTACTACCTGGCGGATGGCGACGTCGGCGGCCTGATGACCATTTCCGGCGCCGCAGCCGTCAAGGCCAGCAAACACCCTAAGGAAGCCCAGGCGCTGCTGGCCTGGATGGCCAGCGAAGAAGGCCAGCGCGTAATTACCCAGACCACCGCCGAATACCCGCTACACAAAGGCATGGTCTCGGACCAGGGTCTGAAGCCGTTCGAGGACCTGCGTCCGCCGAAAATCACCCCAGCCGACCTGGGCAACGCTGAAGAAGCCCTGGAACTCGAACGCGAAGTTGGCTTGCTGTAATGAGCGCAGCCCTGCCCGCGATCCAACCGACCAGTCGCTATGTCCCCAAGCGCAAGCGCCCCTCTATCTGGGTCGTGCTGCCGGTACTGCTACTGGTCGGTTTGAGCCTGCTACCCCTGCTCTACGTTGCCCTGAAGACCTGGGAAGCGGGCTGGCGCGAAGCGCTGCATCTGCTCTGGCGCCCGTTTGTTTGGGGCCTGATGCGCAATACGCTAATGCTGATGACGGGCGTAACCCTGGCCTGTATGGCCCTCGGCGTAGCGCTGGCCTGGCTACTGGAACGTAGCGATCTTCCTGGGCGACGCGTGTGGGGCGTGATCCTCTGCCTGCCGTTTGCCGTACCAGCCTTCGTCAGCGGCTTTACCTGGGTATCCTTGAGCCCGCGCTTCGAAGGCCTGGCCGGCGCCATCCTAGTGATGAGCCTGTCCAAGTACCCGCTGGTGTTCCTGCCCGTGGCCGCGACCCTGCGCAATCTCGACACCTCACTTGAAGAGTCGGCGCGCACCCTGGGGCAAAATCGCTGGGGGGTGTTCTTCAAGATCACCCTACCCCTGCTGTGGCCATCGATTCTCGGCGGCAGCCTGCTGATTGCCCTGCACATGCTGGTCGAGTTCGGCGCGCTGTCGATCCTCGGCCTGCAAACCTTCACTACGGCGATTTACCAACAATTCGAACTGGAATTCAGCAACGCCAATGCGGCCATGCTCTCGGCTGTACTGCTGTTCATGTGCTTACTGATGCTCTGGTTTGAGCTGCGCGTGCGCGGCAATGCCCGGCATGTGCGAATTGGCCAGGGTGTAGCGCGGCGCGGCGCCCCCATTCGCCTACGGGCATGGATGCCGGCAGGACAATTGTTTTGCCTGGCCCTGGCATTGCTGGGCAGCGGGATTCCCCTGGGCATGCTCGGCTACTGGCTGAGTGTTGGTTCGTCCGCGGCCTTCCCGGTCGCCGATATCAGCCGCGCTCTGTTCTCCTCGCTATCACTGTCGCTGGGAGGCGCTGGCCTGAGCCTGCTGCTGGCATTGCCAGTGAGCTTTCTGGTGGTGCGCTACAAAGGTCGCCTGGCGATCTGGGCCGAGCGCTTGCCTTATTTGTTGCACGCCCTGCCCGGCCTGGTGATTGCCTTGACCCTGGTGTATTTCGCTTTGCACTACGTGCCTGCGCTGTACCAGACCACCGGGTTGTTGTTGCTGGCGTATGCCCTGCTGTTCTTGCCTCTGGCCCAAGCGCCGGTGCGCACAGCGCTGCACAAGGCAGCACCGCAACTTGAAGAGGCGGCGCGAACACTCGGGGCGACTCAATTCAGTGCATTCTGCCGGGTCACCTTGCCGATCATCTTCCCGGCACTGGCAGCGGCGTTTGCCCTGGTGTTTCTGGATGCCATGAAAGAACTGACCGCCACCTTGCTGCTCAGCCCGACAGGCATGACCACTCTGGCTACCGAGGTGTGGGCGCACACAGCCAATGTCGAGTTTGCGGCTGCCGCCCCCTATGCCGCCTTGCTGATTCTGGTGTCTGGGTTGCCGGTGTACCTACTGACAACGCGAATGTACCTGAACCGCGCTTGAGCCCTCCCCACATAGGATCCGGGCGCATTGATTGCCTGTATGAAATCGGCGCGGTGTCAGCTGTTACGCGTCGCCTGCATCGCTGGCAAGGCCAGCTCCCACAAGCTCGGAGGACGGGATCAGGCGCGGAATTGACCCAGGCTAGCCTTGAGCTGCTCCGCCAGGTCATCCAGCACCTTGCTGCTGGCGGTGGTCTGCATCACCACTTCGGCAGCCCGCTCGGCCTGGGCATGGATGGTCTGCACCCGCCCACGCACCGCTTGCGCGCCTTGCGCCTGCTGCTCCGCCGCGCGGGTAGCCAGACCAATCGCCGCATGCACCTGCTCAACCGACGCCTGCACCGACTGCTGCAATCGCGCGTTGTCACGTAGCACCAGCAACCCTTCGCTGGCCTGTCGCCCAGCCTGACTGATCGCGGCCACCGCCTCTTTCGCACCCTGCTGCAACGCACCAATATGCGCTTGGATATCGCCCGTCGAGCTCTGGGTTTTGCTGGCCAAGGCCCGCACTTCGTCCGCCACCACCGCAAAGCCACGCCCGGTCTCACCTGCCCGCGCCGCCTCGATAGCAGCATTGAGCGCAAGCAAGTTGGTCTGTTCGGCAATGCCATGAATCACTGTCAGCACCACCTCAATCTGCTCGCTTTGCTGCGCCAGGCGCTCGATGACCTTCGAGCCGGTCTGCACCTGCCCAGCCAGGTCTTCAATAAGCTTGGCCACCTGAGTCGAAGTGCGCGAGTTTTCATCCGTGGCCTGACGAATATCCACCACCTGCTGCAAGGCCGACTGCATGGCCTGGCTTTCGGCCTGGGCCTCATCAGCCATGGTCGACAGGTCGCGCAGGCTCGCCGCCACTTCGTCACGCTGCAGCTCGGCAGCCGCATCAGCCCCAGCGTTGCGCTGAGCCATGGCGCCGATCTCAATGCCAGTACGCTGGGCCACCTCCCCCGCCTCACGTACGATTGGCTGCAGCTTGTCGACAAACTGGTTAACCGCTGCCGCCATGTCGCCAATCTCGTCGCGACTGTCGATGCTGACCCGCTTGGTCAGATCGCCCTCACCGGCGGCCAGATCGTTCAGCGCAGCAATCAGCAGGCGCAGCTTATTGACCACCCGCCGCCCCAGCACCACCGCCACCGCCAGGAGCACACCAAGGCCGACCAGGGCCAGACCGACGCCGATGTTCCAGCGCAGGGTTGTCGCAGCGTCCTGAACGCTTTGCGAGGTATTAGCCTGCATACCAGCAGCACTCGCCTGTGCAGCCTCCAGGCGTGCACGCAAGGCCTTGTTGCTGTCGGCTGCCGCGCCCACCAGGCTTTCACCGACCAATTGATCCCCACTGGCGATCAGCGCCGAGAAGCGCTTGTCGAGCGCCACCAACTCGGCATCGACGGCGGCGGTAGAGACCCCCATCAGTACCTTGCCGATTTCCACGCCGTTGGGGTTGATCGAGGCTTCGACGAAATACACCGACGGATCATTGCGTGCGGCATCCAGAACCTTGTCCAGCGCCCGCTCACCCTGCCCCTTTTCCAGCAAGGCCTGGTTGATCGGATTCTGCCGATTCAGGTAGCGGGTCAGGTGCTGCCCCTGGACATCGTCGTACACCACGAACAGCACGCTGGGATTGCGCTGGGCACGCCGGGAGAACTCGGACAGAGTCGGTACATCGTTGTCCCACATGGCCCGCGGGGCGACCGAGGCCAGCAGTTCAGCCATATCATTGGCCGAGTCCTTGAGGTTCTTCTCCAGCGTTGCCCGCAATTGAGCCTGTTCGCTTTGCAGACGAGTGGAAAGCCCCGCGGTCAGACGCTGGCGGGTACTGGCAGAGAGGCTATCAAGCCCCGCGCTGACTTCCTGCCCGGCCTGTTCGAGCTCGGCGGACAATTTCTGACTGTCGGCGCCCAATCGTTTGCCAAGGTCAGCCTCAAGTGTGGTGACGGTGCTCCGAGTCAGCGCGACCGCGACCAGCACCTGCACCAAAAGAGCGATACCAAGGGCAACAAACACAGGCCGCAGCAGGCGGCTTCGTAACAGTGAGAGAACGGCTGACACGTAAGAACCCTCTACTACTGGGGCCACTAAAATGATGGCAACCCTGAAGCGATTCTTACAGCAAAGGTTGTGCCGAACAGCAGACAGAAACGACAAAGGCCCCTAAAAAGGGGCCTTTGCTTTTACATCACTCGCGGATTAGGCGAACGGATGACGCAGCACGATGGTCTCGTTGCGGTCAGGGCCGGTGGAGATGATGTCGATCGGCGCGCCGACCAGCTCTTCTACACGCTTGATGTAAGCACGGGCATTGGCCGGCAGCTCTTCCAGGGTCTTGGCACCCAGGGTCGACTCGGTCCAGCCCGGCATCTCCTCGTACACCGGCTCCAGACCGATGTAGCTGTCAGCGTCGGTTGGCGCGTCGATCACTGCACCGTTCTCGTTCTTGTAGCCAACGCAGATACGGATGGTTTCCAGACCGTCGAGCACGTCCAGCTTGGTCAGGCACAGGCCCGAGATGCTGTTGACGTCGATAGCGCGACGCAGGATGACGGCATCGAACCAGCCGCAACGACGGGCACGACCGGTGGTAGCACCGAACTCGTGGCCACGCTTGGCCAGGAAGGCACCCACGTCATCGAACAGCTCGGTCGGGAACGGGCCCGAACCAACGCGGGTGGTGTAAGCCTTGGTGATACCCAGGATGTAGTCCAGGTACATTGGGCCAACGCCCGAACCGGTAGCGATGCCGCCAGCGGTGGTGTTGGAGCTGGTAACGAACGGGTAGGTACCGTGGTCGATGTCCAGCAGCGAACCCTGGGCACCTTCGAACATGATGTCCTTGCCAGCGCGACGCAGGTTGTGCAGCTCAGCGGTGACGTCGAGCATCATCGGCTTGAGCAGCTCGGCGTACTCCATGCACTCGTCCAGGGTCTTCTGGAAGTCGATTGCAGGCTCTTTGTAGTAATTGACCAGCACGAAGTTGTGGTAGTCCAGCAGCTCGCCGAGCTTGGCTGCGAAACGCTCACGGTGGAACAAGTCACCGATGCGCAGACCGCGACGGGCAACCTTATCTTCGTAGGCTGGGCCGATACCACGACCGGTGGTACCGATCTTCGCCTCGCCACGGGCTTTTTCGCGAGCTTGGTCGAGCGCCACGTGATAGGACAGAATCAGCGGGCAGGACGGGCTGATACGCAGGCGCTCGCGCACCGGTACACCCTTCTCTTCCAGCTTGTTGATTTCACGCAGCAGGGCGTCCGGTGCAACCACCACGCCGTTGCCGATCAGGCACTGCACGCCTTCGCGCAGCACGCCCGACGGGATCAGGTGCAGCACGGTCTTCTCACCGTCGATCACCAGGGTGTGGCCCGCGTTGTGGCCACCTTGGTAGCGCACTACGGCGGCAGCATGTTCGGTCAGCAGATCAACGATCTTGCCTTTGCCCTCATCACCCCACTGGGTGCCCAGGACTACGACATTCTTACCCATAACACTTGTCCTCATTCGCGCAAACTTGGCGCCGGCTCGTACCGGCGGGGAATCTCAAATGGCCAGCGGCAGAACCTGCCAAAGCCCGTTTTGCTGAATCAATTGCCGATCGCAATCCGCCTCGACGGCGGCAGTCAATGGCTGCCCAGGCAATGCCTGAACCACCCGCTGACCTTCACTGCGCAATTGGCAGACCAACTGCCAGAGTGCTGCATCGCTGCTGTCGGGCATCCAGATCCCGCCAGACGGCAATACAACCTCGGCCCGCCCCAGTGTGACCAGGGTCTTCAAATCCGTGGAGAAACCGGTGGCCGGGCGCGCCCGGCCAAAGTCTGCTCCGATGTCGTCGTAACGACCGCCCTGAGCGATCGACTGACCGACGCCCGGGACAAATACCGCAAACACCACTCCGGTGTGGTAGTGGTAACCGCGCAGCTCGCCCAGGTCGAAATACAGGGGCAGCTCGGGGTAACGCGTAGCCAGACGCTCGGCAATCGCCATCAGGTCATCCAGGGCCGCCAGCACCGCAGCTGGCGCACGCCCCAGACGCACACGCGCCTCGGCCAGTACTTCACGCCCACCGCACAGCTCGGTCAGCGAACGCAGCATGCCGGCGAGGTCCGCTGGCAGGTTGGCGGTCAGCTCGATCACCTCATCGATGGCCTTGCGCTGCAGGGCATCGAACAGCTGTTGCTCGACCGCACCGGACAAGCCAGCCGCACGGGCCAGGCCGCGGTAGATACCGACGTGACCCAGGTCCATGTGCACATCCGGCACATCCGCCAGTTGCAGCATGGCCAGCATCAGGCTGATCACTTCAACGTCGCTGACCGGGCTGGCGTCGCCGTACAGCTCGGCACCGAGCTGGATCGGGCTGCGCGATGTCGACAGCGCTCGCGGCAGGGCATGCAGCACGCTACCGGCGTAGCACAGACGGCTCGGGCCTTCACGGCGCAAGGTGTGCGCATCGATGCGCGCGACCTGCGGGGTGATGTCAGCCCGAAAGCCCATCTGCCGACCCGATTGCGGGTCGATAACCTTGAAGGTCCGCAGATCCAGGTCCTGGCCGGCACCGGTGAGCAGCGATTCCAGGTACTCGATATGCGGGGTCACGACGAACTCGTAACCCCAGCTCTGGAACAGATCCAACACCTGACGACGCGCGATCTCGATACGCGCCGCCTCAGGTGGCAGTACTTCTTCGATGCCATCTGGCAGCAGCCAGCGGTCTACCGTTGCCATTACGCCATTTCCCCTTTGGTCCGGGCGGCCTGCCCGCGGGCTAGCCTTGAGTGAAGCAGGTATCGCCAAACAATAGCGCGCAGCACTGATTCCAGCGCTACCGCCGTGCCGATACCCTCAAATACCTTGGGCTGCTCTGTAGACCGGAGACCGCTTGCGGCCGTTCGATCTTGCAGACGCAAAAAAGCCGGGAATTTCCCGGCTGCCGCATCATACACCCGTTTTCTCGCAGGATCACCCCGCCAAGCGTTTTAGCCGCCCGGCGGGGTGCAACCTTACGGCTTGGGCTTGTCCATAAAGCGGAAGAACTCGCTGCTCGGGTCGAGCACCAGTACATCGCTCTTATTGGCAAAGCTTTCGCGGTAGGCCTTCAGACTGCGGTAGAACGCGTAGAAGTCCTGGTCCTGACCGTAGGCTTTGGCGTAGATCGACGCCGCCTGGGCGTCACCATCACCGCGGGTCTCTTCCGACTCCCGATAAGCTTCGGCCAGCAGAACACGGCGCTGACGGTCGGCGTCGGCACGAATACCTTCGGCCAACTCGTTACCTTTGGCGCGGTGTTCGCGGGCTTCACGCTCACGCTCGGTGCTCATACGCTCGAACACGCTGCGGTTTACTTCTTTAGGCAGGTCGATGGCCTTGACGCGAACGTCGACCACTTCAATACCCAGCTCCTTGCTGGCCATGCGGTTCAGCGAAGCAGTGATGTCAGCCATCAGTGCATCACGTTCACCGGAGACCACTTCGTGCAAGGTACGCTTACCGAACTGGTCACGCAGGCCGCTTTCCAGACGGCGCGACAGACGCTCGTCGGCGATCTGCTTGAGGCCCGAGGTCGCGGTATAGAAACGCTCAGCGTCTTTGACCCGCCATTTGGCGTAGGCATCGACCATCACGGCTTTCTTTTCCAGGGTCAGGAAGCGCTGGGTTGGAGCGTCCAGCGTCATCAGGCGAGCGTCGAACTTACGCACCTGGTTGACGTACGGAACCTTCACATGCAGGCCCGGCTGAACATCAGCCTGGACCACACGACCAAATTGCAGCAGTACCGCGCGCTCGGTCTGGGACACGATGTAGAAGCTGTTCCAGGCCACGATCGCCAGCACCACGCCAACGATCAGGGCGATCAGCGATTTATTGCTCATCAGCGGCTCTCCCTAGAACGCAACTGTGTTTGCTGCTGTTGCAGCTCCGCCGCCGCGCGATTGGCTGCGTCGTTGGCCGAAGCCGGGACGCTGACCGGGGCACTGCTGGTACGGCTACCTTCAACCATCTTGTCCAACGGCAGGTACAGCAAGTTGCTCTGGCCATCCTTACCGGAAACCAGGACCTTGCTGGTGTTGCTGTAGACTTCCTGCATGGTGTCCAGGTACAGACGCTGACGGGTCACCTCAGGAGCCTTGCGGTACTCGGCGACCAGCTTGGTGAAGCGATCAGCCTCACCCTTGGCGCGCGAGACGACTTCGTCGCGGTAACCGTTGGCGTCTTCGATGATCCGCTGAGCCTGACCACGGGCTTCTGGCACCACGCCGTTGGCGTAGGACTCGGCCTGGTTGCGGGCCCGCTGCTCGTCTTCACGGGCACGGATCACGTCGTCAAAGGCTTCCTGCACTTCACGCGGGGCTGCCGCGCTCTGTACGTTGACCTGGGTGACGGTGATACCGGTACGGTAGGTATCGAGGAAACGCTGCAGGCGCTCCTTGATTTCCACGGCCATCTGCTCACGACCTTCGGTCAGCACCTTGTCCATGGCGGTGGAGCCCACCACATGGCGCAGAGCACTGTCAGTCGCGTGCTGCAGGCTGACTTCAGGCTGATCAACGTTCAGCACGAAATCCTGCAGGTTGGTGATTTTGTACTGCACGGTCAGCGGCACTTCGACGATGTTCTCGTCTTCAGTGAGCATCTGCCCCTGCTTGGTATAGGCACGCTCACGCGTGACGTTTTCCATGTACTTGCGATCGATCGGCGGGAAGTAGATGTTCAGGCCCGGCCCTACGGTTTCGTAGTATTTGCCGAAGCGCAGCACTACGGCCTGCTCCTGTTCGTCGACCACATACACGGCGCTGTACAGCCAGATAGCTGCCAGCACGGCCAGACCGACGCCGAGCAGGCCGAAGCCACCACCCTTGCCGATGCCACCGTCACCGCCGCGTTTTTTGCCACTGCCGAACATGCCGTTCAGGCTGTCCTGCAGCTTGCGGAAGGCCTCGTCGAGATCCGGCGGTCCTTTCTTGTCGCCGCCACGGCGGCCGCCCCAAGGATCCTGATTGTTCGAGTTGCCACCCGGCTCATTCCAAGCCATAGCGCTCTCCATCTGATAAAGCAAAGACGCACCCACGGCGCGCCGTCCAATGCTACAGAATGCCTGTCACGGCTGCCCGACCGCGTCGCCGGGCTTTTATTGCAAAGTGTGTTGCTCGATGAACTCCGCTGGCTTCAAACCTTCGCGACTGACCAGGCGATTGAACTCGACCCGAGACACTCGCACGGCCAGAAGACTGCTGCCTTCATCGTCGTGCTCTTCGCCCTGCACTGCGCCCAATGCAAAGAATTGCGCGCGCAATCGCGCAAAACGCTGTTCAAGGCGCAAGGTTCCGATAAACAGGTCATCCCCCAGCAACTCGGCGATTGCCTGCCCCACCAGTTCCAGGCCACGCCCATCACGCGCCGAGACCCAAACTCGCTGCGGCTTGCCGTCGGCATCGCGCTGAATCTGCGGCTCGACACCTTCAAGCAGGTCGAGTTTGTTATAGACCTCGAGGATCGGCAAGCCTTCTGCACCAATCTCCCCCAGTACCGCCATGACCTGCTCGATCTGCTCCATCCGATCAGGTTCATGCGCGTCGATCACATGCAGCAGCAGATCCGAGTTGCTCGACTCTTCGAGCGTAGCTCGAAAAGCCTCGACCAGCTTGTGTGGCAGGTGACGAATGAAGCCCACGGTATCGGCCAGGACAATCGGCCCGACATCGTCGAGCTCAAGCCGGCGCAAGGTCGGATCAAGTGTCGCAAACAACTGATCGGCTGCGTAGACCTCGGATTGGGTCATGGCATTGAACAGGGTCGATTTACCGGCGTTGGTATAGCCAACCAGCGAAACCGACGGGATATCTGCGCGCTTACGCCCACGGCGAGCCTGCTCGCGCTGGCTGCGGACCTTTTCCAGGCGTGATTTGATCTGGCGCAGACGTACCCGCAACAGGCGACGGTCGGTTTCCAGCTGGGATTCACCCGGGCCGCGCAGACCGATACCGCCTTTCTGCCGCTCAAGGTGCGTCCAGCCGCGAACCAGCCGCGTGCTCATGTGCTCAAGCTGGGCCAGTTCAACCTGGAGCTTGCCTTCATGGGTACGCGCCCGCTGGGCGAAAATATCGAGAATCAAACCGGTGCGGTCAAGCACGCGACACTCGAATACTCGCTCGAGGTTACGTTCCTGACTGGGTGTGAGGGTGTGATTGAAAATCACCAAATCTACCTGTTCGGCTTTGACCAGGTCGCGCAGTTCCTCGACCTTGCCGCTGCCAATCAGGTATTTGGCGGTGGGCTGATGTCGCGCCACATTGGCGAACGCGACAATATCGGCCCCAGCCGACAGTGCCAGCTCCCGAAACTCCTGCGGATCTTCGCGCGCCTCAGGGTTCTGACCTTCCAAGTGAACGAGGACTGCTCGTTCACCACCACCGTGGCGCTCAAAGAACAAAGCAGACTCCTATCAGGCGTTACCTGGCTCAGCGTCGCCTTGCTCGGATTCGGTTGCGCTTGGCAGACGGATCGGACGCACAGGAACTACTGTCGAGATAGCGTGCTTGTAAACCATCTGGCTTACGGTGTTTTTCAGCAGGATCACGAACTGGTCGAAGGATTCGATCGTGCCTTGCAGCTTGATGCCGTTAACCAAATAGATCGAAACCCCAACTTTTTCTTTTCTCAAAGTATTCAAGTAAGGGTCTTGTAGCGAATGCCCTTTTGACATATGCCGCACTCCTGTAAGGATCAATAGTAAAAAAATCAAAGAAAAACTGATGGCTCAAGCCGCCCCACCCCCAAGGATAGACGGCAATTGCAAGGACTCAGCTCAATATGGAGACCGACCCCAGGTATTTCAAGGTGCGAGACAGATTGTCGCAAGCCAGGCTGTCCAACCAATGCAAGTCAGCCCAACTACGCAACCAGGTGAATTGCCGCTTCGCCAATTGGCGAGTGGCAATAATGCCGCGCTCCTGCATCTCAACTGATGTTAACTTGCCATCAAGATGATCCCAGACCTGGCGATAACCAACCGCCCGTATAGACGGCAGTCCCGCATGCAAGTCACTTCTGGCTCGCAGCACTCGGACCTCGTCAACGAAGCCCTGTTCCAGCATTTGCCCAAATCGTAGCGCAATCCGCTCGTGCAAAACGTGCCGATCATTCGGCGCAATGGCCAGGCTGGCGACAGTATAGGGCAAATGGCCCGCTGCCGAAGGGCCTGCGGCGCTACTTTCCGCGGATTGACGTTGGCGATGGGCCGTCATTGTCATGCCGCTGACCCGATAAACCTCAAGCGCGCGGATCAGGCGCTGAGGGTCATTGGGGTGAATCCGCGCGGCCGACTCAGGGTCAACAGCCGCTAATTGCTGGTGCAGGCCGTGCAATCCAAGGCGTGCCGCCTCTTCTTCGAGCTCGGCGCGCACCTGCGGATCAGCCGCTGGCATATCGGCCAGGCCTTCGAGCAGGGCTTTGTAATAAAGCATGGTGCCACCGACCAATAGCGGTATTTTGCCGCGGGCGGTGATATCGGCCATGGCCTCCAGCGCGTCGCGACGAAAATCAGCCGCTGAATAGCTTTGCGCCGGGTCGAGAATATCGATCAGGCGGTGCGGATGCGCCGCCAGGATGTCTTTCGAAGGCTTGGCGGTGCCGATATCCATGCCCCGATAAACCAATGCCGAGTCGACACTGATCAGCTCGCAGGGCAGCACTTTGGTCAGTTCGATGGCCAGATCGGTTTTGCCCGCCGCGGTCGGGCCCATCAGGAAAATCGCGGGAGGTTTGCCACTCATGTTATCGACCGCGCAGGAACAGTTTGTCCAGATCGTCCAGGCCCATTTGGGTCCAGGTCGGTCGGCCGTGGTTGCACTGGCCGCTGCGCTCGGTGTTCTCCATGTCGCGCAACAGACCATTCATTTCTGCCAGGGCCAGACGACGGTTGGCGCGAATGGCGCCGTGACAGGCCATGGTGCCGAGCAATTCGTTCAGGTGCGCCTGAATGCGGTCGCTGGTGCCGTACTCCATCAGGTCGGCGAGCACATCCTGGACCAAACGATTGGCCTCAGCCTGCTTGAGCAATGCCGGAATCTGACGGATCGCCAGGCTTTCCGGGCCCAGGCGCTGCAGCTCGAAGCCCAGGCGCTGGAACCATTCGGCGTGTTCTTCGGCGCAGTCGGCCTCGCGCTGGCTCAGCGCCAGGGATTCAGGCACCAGCAACGGCTGGCCGCTCAGGCCTTCACTGGCCATGGCCACCTTGAGGCGTTCATACATGATGCGCTCATGGGCTGCATGCATGTCTACCAGCACCAGACCCACGGCATTCTCGGCGAGGATATAGATGCCCTTGAGCTGCGCCAGGGCGTAGCCTAGGGGTGGAATATCACCCTGGCTGTCGGGCAGCACCGCAGGTGCTGCCTCGTTCAGCGGTGCAAAGAATTCACGGTAGACGCCCTGCGCCTCGGCAGCCGGTACGGCCTGGGCCGGGCGCGGCGTGTACTGATACTGATAACCGCCCCCGCCGCCGTTGCCATCACCCGGAGGTCGAACGCTCGGCTGGGCCGACGGTTGTTCGAGCAGGTTTGCCGCCAGGCGCATTTCGCCCTGGGGACCAAATTCGCCTGCCTGTATACCGCTGGGGCGGACGATCTCACTGGTTGTGGCGGGCGCAGCCAGTTGATCTTCCGGGCGCACGTCAGCCAGGGCCCGGTGTAAGGTGCCATAGAGAAAATCGTGGACCATGCGCCCGTCACGAAAGCGCACTTCATGCTTGGTCGGATGAACGTTGACGTCAACACCAGTAGGGTCGACCTCAAGGAACAGCACGAAGGTCGGGTGCCGCCCATTGAACAATACATCGCGATAGGCCTGGCGTACCGCGTGGGCTACCAGCTTGTCACGCACGGCACGGCCGTTGACGAAGAAGTACTGCAAGTCAGCCTGACTGCGCGAGAAGGTCGGCAAACCCACCCAGCCCCACAGGTGCAAACCGTTGCGTTCGATTTCGATCGGCAGCGCCTGCTCAAGGAAGCCCGGGCCGCAGATTGCCGCTACGCGCCGAGCCCGGGCGTTATCGTCCAAGGCTTCGTGCAGGCTGAGAATGCTCTTGCCGTTGTGGCGCAGGTGAAAAGCGACATCGAAACGCGCCAGCGCCAGGCGCCGGATCACCTCCTGCAGGTGATCGAATTCGGTTTTCTCGGTCTTGAGAAATTTGCGGCGGGCCGGGGTGTTGAAGAACAGATCACGCACTTCCACCGAGGTACCAGCCGGGTGCGCTGCTGGTTGCACCCGTGGGGCCATGTCACGGCCTTCGGTTTCCACTTGCCAGGCTTGGTCCGCGTCACGGGTACGCGAGGTGAGGGTCAGGCGCGCCACCGAACTGATCGAAGCCAGGGCCTCACCACGAAAGCCAAGGCTCATTACCCGTTCCAGGTCTTCCAGGTCGCGGATTTTGCTGGTGGCGTGACGCGCCAGGGCCAACGGTAGGTCGTCGGCGGCGATGCCACGACCATCGTCACGCACCCGCAGCAATTTTACTCCGCCCTGCTCAACTTCCACGTCAATCCGACGGGCACCGGAGTCCAGGCTGTTTTCCAGCAGTTCCTTGATCACCGATGCTGGACGCTCGACCACCTCACCGGCGGCAATCTGGTTCGCCAGCCGCGGGCTGAGCAGCTCGATCCGCGCACTGTCGGTCATTGCTGCGACGCCAGGGCAGTCGTGGGGATATTCAAGCTCTGGCCGACTTTCAATTCATCACTCTTGAGGCTGTTGGCCGAGCGCAGACTAGCCACGCTGACCTGATAACGCACAGCGATCATGGCCAGCGTCTCGCCTGGACGCACGCTGTGTTCGCGTGGCCCTTGGGCGATTTTGCCGCTGTCACGCAAGAACGCGATGTAAGTACCGGGCGGCGGGTTCTGCTGGAAGAACTGGCGCACACCACTGTGAATCGAACGCGCCAACGATTGCTGGTGACTCCGAGTTGCGAGCTTGGCCGCTTCGTTGGCGTTGGAGATAAAGCCGGTTTCCACCAGGATCGAAGGGATGTCTGGCGACTTCAGCACCATAAAACCTGCCTGCTCGACCCGTCGTTTGTGCAATGGGGTGACGCGGCCCATGTTGCCCAGAACCTTCTGCCCGACGTTGAGGCTCGAACTCAGCGATGCGGTCATCGACAGGTCGAGCAGCACGCCCGCAAGCATGCGGTCCTTATCGTCGAGGCTGACGTTACCGGCACCACCGATCAGGTCCGAACGGTTTTCACTGTCGGCCAGCCAACGGGCGGTTTCCGAGGTGGCACCGCGATCAGACAGGGCGAATACCGAAGCACCAAAGGCAGCCTTGGAGGGCGCAGCGTCAGCGTGGATCGATATAAACAGGTCAGCGCCTTTCTTGCGGGCAATCTCGGTACGCTTGCGCAGCGGAATGAAATAGTCGCCGGTACGCGTCAATTCAGCACGGAAACCCTTCTCGCTGTTGATCTGACGCTGCAGCTCCTTGGCAATCGACAATACGATGTCTTTTTCATGCTGGCCCTTGGAGCCCGAAGCCCCAGGGTCTTCACCACCATGACCGGCATCGATGGCGATAACAATGTCCCGCTTGCCGCTGGGCACAGGGGTCAGCTTGATCGACGGCTGCGCAGGTGTCACTGGCACCGCCGGGGTGGTGGCAACCGGCGGTGTTGGCGCAGGTGCGACGGCATCAGCGGCCTGGTCGAAAAGGTCAACCACCAGGCGATTGCCATACTGAGCATTCGGCGCCAAGGTAAAGCTCTTGGGCGTAACCGACTTGCTCAGATCAATCACCACACGCAAGTCGGTCGGTGTACGCTGGGCCGAGCGCACACTGGTAATCGGAGTATTGGAGGTCGACACGGCCAACGGCGCGGCCAGTGTTGCACCATTGATATCGATGACCAGACGATCCGGGGCTGTCAGGGTAAACACGCTGTGCTGTACTGGCCCGGAAAGGTCGAACACCAGACGTGTGTTATCCGGCGCTCGCCACAAACGCATACTTTTGACTTGCGTGACGGCCAAAGCATCAACAGTTACCGCCGTAAGCAGCAACCCTACGACCGCAACCAGTGCGCGAATGCGCATACCTATCCCCATTTTCTATTTGAATTCCAAGGCCAGAGCGGCACACCAGGCTACGCCACGTGCCCCCTGCGGCGACAGGTTCAGCGAACGACCGCTCGCCTGGGGGCTTATGGTAATGGTCAGGTCGGGCTTTGGCAAAACACCCGCACCCTTTTGGGGCCATTCGAACAGGCACAACGCGTCATCTTCGAAGTAATCGCGAATACCCAAGAACTCCAGCTCCTCTGGATCGACCAAGCGATAGAGATCGAAGTGAAACGCACGAATATCGCCGATTTCATAAGGTTCAACCACTGTAAAGGTAGGGCTTTTTACCGCTCCGGTATGCCCAAGACCGCGAATGATGCCGCGCGACAAGGTGGTTTTACCTGCGCCCAGGTCCCCTTCCAGAAAAATCACGCCGTGACCTTTGGTCACTTCGGCAATACGGTGACCGAAACGGACCATGGCCTCTTCGTCGGCCAAAAACAGGGTTACACCTGACACGCTGAATGCTCCTCCAATAAATGACGAATCGCTGGCACCAGATCACTGGCCGCCAGCCCACGACCTTGCATACCCTGCCGCTCTCCGGCGCAGGCATGCAACCAGACGCCCAGACAGGCCGCGTCCCAGCTCGACAACCCCTGAGCCAGCAGCGCCCCCAGCACCCCACTGAGTACGTCGCCCAGGCCCGCACCCGCCATAGCCGGGTGCCCACGCTCGCACAAGGCAAGCTGCCCGGCCGGATCAGCCACCAGGGTACCCGCACCCTTGAGCACACATACGACTGCGTATTTACGCGCGAGTTTGCGCGCTGCTCCCGCACGATCAGCCTGGACCGCCTCGGTGGAGATCCCCAGCAACCGTGCGGCCTCTCCTGGGTGCGGGGTAATGATCGAGCCGCCTGCCAGCGCCAACGGCGCCCGTGCCAGCAGATTCAACGCATCGGCGTCCCACACCTGCGCCAGCCGCGCATTGGCAACCGCCGACAGTAAGCTACGCCCCCAGGCCGCCTGGCCAAGGCCTGGACCGACTACCACTACCGAGGCTCGCTCGAGGGGCGTCATTAATTGGTTAGCCGAATGCACGCCCAGGCACATCACCTCCGGCAGCCGCGCCAAAGCAGCGGCGACCTGCTCGCTGCGCGTGGCCAGCGAGACCAGCCCGGCACCACAGCGCAACGTGGCCTCAGCACTGAGCAGAACGGCCCCGCCGGTGCCGCGATCACCGCCGACCACCAAGACATGGCCAAAATCGCCCTTTTGCGCCGTAATCTGGCGCGGCGCAAGTGGCGTCAGGGTGACGCTGCTGATGATCTGCGGTGCGTTTGCAGGGTGTTTGGTCTGAGGCATGGGTCAAAGGCTCCGATGTCTGGCAGAATTATACGCACCTGAGTCCGTATTGCCCTATTTCCCATGTCTGCTGCCACTCCCGATCTTCCCGCACTGGCCCAATCGATCAAAGACTGGGGTAAAGCGCTCGGCTTTGCCCATGTCGGCATCGCCGGGGTGGATCTGGCTGAGCACGAACAGCACCTGGAGCGCTGGCTCGAAGCCGGCTATCACGGCGAAATGGATTACATGGGTGCCCATGGCAGCAAGCGCTCGCACCCCGACCAATTGGTGCCGGGAACCCTGCGTGTGGTCTCGCTGCGCATGGACTATCTGCCGGGCGACACACGCATGGCCCAGCAACTGGCCCATCCGGAAAAAGCCTATATCTCCCGTTATGCCCTGGGCCGTGACTATCACAAGCTGATTCGCAAACGCGTGCAGCACTTGGCTGAGCGCATTCAGAAAGACATTGGCCCATTCGGTTTTCGGGCCTTCGTCGACAGCGCCCCGGTCCTGGAGAAAGCCATTGCCGAGCAGGCCGGGTTGGGCTGGATTGGCAAAAACACCCTGCTGCTCAACCGCAAGGCCGGCAGCTACTTCTTTCTCGCCGAGCTATTTGTCGACATTCCGCTGCCGGTCGATCCGCCGCAGGCCAGTGAGCATTGCGGTCGTTGCAGTGCCTGTCTGGACATCTGCCCGACCCAGGCCTTTGTCGGTCCATATGTACTAGACGCCAGGCGCTGCATCTCGTACCTGACAATCGAGCTGAAAAGCACCATCCCTGAAGAACTGCGACCCCTGATCGGCAACCGCGTATTCGGCTGTGATGACTGCCAGATCGTCTGCCCCTGGAACCGCTTCGCCCGGCCGACCGCCGAGAGTGACTTCAAACCCCGGCACAACCTCGATAGCGCGGAGTTGGCCGTGCTGTTCATGTGGGACGAGCAGACCTTCCTCGACAGTACCGAAGGCTCACCGTTAAGGCGTGCCGGGTATGAACGCTGGCTGCGCAATCTGGCGGTGGGATTGGGCAACGCGCCTTCGACCATACCGGTATTGGAGGCGCTGAAGGCGCGCCAGGATCATCCGTCGGAGCTGGTGCGCGAACATGTGCAGTGGGCGCTGGGGCAGCATGCGATGAAAGCAGCGGCATGCGCGAAGCCCCAAACGTCTAGCTGATCCCCGCAACTTGCAGCTTACAGCTTGCCGCTCAACACTTCAGTGCTCATCGTTGTAATGAAACTTGGGCATTTCCCAGTGAAAGCGAATGGCCAACAAGCGCAGCAGCAAACCACCAAACAAGGTCAACAGGATCGCCTGCTCGCTGGGCACATTGAAGTAAACACACCCCAGATAGAACCAAGCGGCCGCAAACGACACGCTCGCATACAGCTCACGGCGGAAGATCAGCGGAATATCATTGCAGAAGATGTCACGCAAAATACCGCCAAACACCCCGGTGATCACCCCGCTGATCGACGCCACCAGCATGCCCTGCCCCATTTCCAGTGCCGTCATGCAACCAATCAGGGTAAAGGCCACCAGCCCCAAGGCATCGAGCACCAGGAACAATGAGCGCAGGTGACGCATCAAGGGTGCGATGAAGATGGTCATCAGTGCAGCAAAACTGGTCAGCACCAGGTACTCCGGGTGCTTTACCCAGGTCAGCGGGTAATGCCCCAGCAACACATCGCGCACCGAGCCACCACCCAACGCAGTGATGCAGGCGATCAACACCACGCCGAACCAGTCCATGCCGCGGCGCCCGGCAGACAGCGCGCCAGTCATGGCTTCAGCGGTGATTGCAATGAGATAGAGCATCAACAACATAGCGCAGATCCGTGCAAGGGGGCGCGCAGTCTAACCAGTTGCCTCAAGCACCAAAAGGGGGCGCCGCACGGATTGTCTGTACAAGCGTGCGGCGGCGCGATCAAAACTTGATGAAGTGCTCGCGATAGTGACGCAGTTCGTTGATCGATTCGCGAATGTCGTCCAGCGCCAGGTGCGTGCCGCCTTTCTTGAAACTGTCACGCACCTCTGGCGCCCAGCGCGCGGCCAGCTCTTTGAGCGTGGAGACATCGAGGTTGCGATAGTGGAAGTAGTTTTCCAGGCCACGCATGTGGCGATAGAGGAAGCGGCGATCCTGGCAGATACTGTTGCCACAGATCGGCGACTTGCCTTTTGGCACCCACTGCTCAAGGAAGGCAATGGTCTGCGCCTCGGCTTCGGCCATGCTGACCTTGCTGTCCTTGACCCGCTGGGTCAGGCCGGAGGCACCATGGGTACGGGTGTTCCACTCGTCCATACGCGCCAGCACCTCGTCACTGTGGTGAATGGCGATCACCGGGCCTTCGGCCAGGGTGTTGAGATCGCTGTCAGTGACAATGGTGGCCATTTCGATGATGACGTCATGATCCGGATCCAGACCGGTCATTTCCAGGTCGATCCAGATCAGGTTCTGTGGGTTCTGCATGATTCTGCTCCTCGGTAGGTGCGCAGTTTAGCCTAGTGGAGCGTGCTAAACTCCTCGCCGTTTAATAATGCATGCCGAACACGGAACCTTCATGGCCAAACGCCAGCTCAATCGCCGCCAAAATTGGCGGATCGAAAAAATCCAGGGTGAACGCGCTGCTCGCGCCGCCAAACGCGAACAACAGACCCTGAAGGAGCTCGAAGGCGGTGACCTGGGCCCGGAACAACTCGGCCTGGTGATCGCCCACTTTGGCGTGCAGGTCGAAGTCGAGGCACAGGACGGCGATGACGCCGGCCAGGTGTTCCGCTGCCACTTGCGCGCCAATCTGCCAGCGCTGGTAACCGGCGACCGCGTCGTCTGGCGCTCAGGCAACCAGGGTATCGGTGTCATCGTCGCGCAAATGCCGCGCCATACCGAACTGTGCCGACCCGACAGTCGTGGCCAGCTCAAGCCGGTAGCGGCCAACGTCGACCTGATCGTTATCGTCTTCGCCCCGGCACCAGAACCCCACGCCAACCTGATCGACCGCTACCTGGTAGCCGCCGAACACGCCGGCATTCGTCCGCTGCTGCTGCTGAACAAGGCCGACCTGATCAACGAGCAGAACGCCCCGGCGCTCAATGCCCTGTTGGCGGTGTACAGGCAGTTGGGCTATCCGCTGCTGGAGGTTTCGGCCCATCACGGTGATGGCATGCAGCAGTTGCAGAAGCAGCTGGACGGACACATCAGTGTGTTCGTCGGCCAGTCCGGGGTCGGCAAGTCGTCGCTGGTCAATAGCCTGCTGCCTGAGGTGCAGACCCGGGTAGGCGATCTGTCCGAGTGGTCCGGTCAAGGCACCCACACCACCACGACCGCGCGCCTCTACCACTTCCCGGGTGGCGGTGAGCTGATCGACTCCCCCGGAATTCGCGAGTTCGGCCTCGGTCACGTCAGCCGCGCCGATGTCGAAGCCGGCTTCATCGAGTTCAACGATCTGCTCGGCACCTGCCGCTTTCGTGACTGCAAACACGACCGCGAGCCCGGTTGCGCCCTGCTCAAGGCCCTGGAAGACGGCCGTGTCCAGCAACAGCGGATGAACAGCTATCGCTCGATCATCGCCAGCCTGCCTCAAGACAGTTACTGACCTGCCACCTGAGGCTCGCAACGAGCCTCATCACTCTTGGCTGTAAGACAAGTCCGCAGGAAAATTTACCATCCAATGTAGGGATCTTCTTTATTGCAAGTGGTCCCTTGCCGCGATAGCAGCTTTCATTGATTGTCACCTTTCAGGTTCGCCATGACGAGGCGAACCCTCTCCATGCTGTGAGTATGAAAGGAATCAACAATGACAATTCGATCCTTACGTATCAATTGCACCACCTGCGTACCAGGAGGGCTCGCCTGATGCCTGTTGTTATCAGCTATCGCCACCAGGAACGCCTGGATGCCTTTATTATCAACGAGCGCCTGAAACTCGAAGGCATAGACACCCACCTGGATCTGTTCGATGGCAGCGCCGGACAAACAGCCGACGACATTACCGGGTTGGTGTGTCGCAACGTCAGCGGCTGTACCCACTTGATCACCGTCCTGTCCCAGGAAAATGCCGACACCTGGTGGACTCCGTTCCAGCTGGGCGCCGCTACGCTCAGCAATCGCCGTATTGCATTGTTCCAATGCACGGACAGCGTACTACCTGATTACCTGGAGAAGTGGCCGATAATGCGCTTACGCGAACATATCGATTTGTTCGTGCTCGCCTACCACGATGAACAGACCTTCAAGCGCTCGATAGACAACGAAGGTGCTGACGCCGATGCCATCAACCGCGTAAATGCCGACTTCTTCCACGCCGATCTGAAGGCCAAGATTCGTCGCGGCTTCTGAGCGTCGCAAAACGACAACGCCCGTGTGCATTGCTGCACACGGGCGTTGTGATCACAGCACAGGATTACTCCTTGCTTTCATCCATCTTCAACACACCGTCCTCGAAGATGTTCAGCTTCTGGCGCAGTTCACGCGGCTGCATCGGCTCAGGCTCGGTCGCAGCGGCCGGCGCAGGCGTCGGCGCCTCAGCGCCAGGTGCAGTGCCTTCAGGAGTAGCAGGTGCGGGTGGCTGCGTCTGCTCACCTTCCAGCGTGCGCTGGGCTTTCTTGGTCAGGACAATTATGTCGATACGCCGGTTTACCGGATTGAGCGGGTTGGCCCGGTCGAACAGTGATGACGAGGCATAGCCAACCACTCGTGCCACCTGAGCATCCGGGTAGCCACCTGCAACCAGGGCCCGACGCGCAGCGTTAGCACGGTTGGCCGACAGCTCCCAGTTACCAAAGTCCCCCGTGCCCGCATACGGCTTGGCATCGGTATGACCACTGATACTGATCTTGTTCGGCACCGCCTTGATGGTATCGGCCATGGCCAGCAGGATATCTTCGAAGTACGGCTGGAGACGGGCGCTGCCCAGGTCAAACATTGGCCGGTTCTCAGCATCCATGATCTGGATACGCAGGCCATCCTGGGTGATTTCGAAGAGGATCTGGTCCTTGAATTTCTGCAGTTGCGGGTTTTCTTCGACCTTGTTCTGCAGTTCCTGCAACAGCAGCTCCAGACGCTCGCGCTCAACCTGCTCGGCCATGCTCTCAACCTTGTCCTGATCCAGCTGAATACTGGTATCCGGAGTTGGCTCGGACTTCTCTTCCGGGTTGATGGTCTTTTCCGGAGCGAGTTTCGGTGAACCCCCGAGGTCGATAACGTAAGGCGTACCGCTTTCGGAAAAACCGATCGGGTCCTTGAAGTACCCGGCGATGGCGATTTTCTGTTCCGGTGTCGCCGTGGACAGCAGCCAGAGCACCAGGAAGAACGCCATCATTGCCGTGGCAAAGTCGGCAAAGGCGATCTTCCAGGCACCACCGTGGTGGCCGTCGCCATAGCGTTTTACGCGCTTGACGATAATGGGCTGGTTGTTTTCCATGACTTAGCGACCGCGAACCGCTTGTTCCAGCTCGGCGAAGCTCGGGCGATGCGCTGGAAACAGCACCTTGCGCCCGAATTCCACAGCCAGCGACGGCGGCATGCCGGAAGCCGAGGCCACCAGCGAAGCCTTGATGGCTTCGTAGACGTTGAGTTCTTCTCGAGCATCCTGACGCAAGGCAGTGGCCAGCGGCCCGAAGAAGCCGTAGGCGGCGAGAATACCGAAGAAGGTACCGACCAGCGCCGCACCGACGTGCAAACCGATGGACTTCTGGTCACCGTCGCCCAGCGAAGCCATGGTCACCACGATCCCCAGTACCGCGGCAACGATACCGAAGCCTGGCATGCCGTCGGCAATGCCGGTCACGGCATGGGACGGATGCTCAAGCTCTTCCTTCATGCTCAGCAGTTCCATGTCGAACAGGCCTTCAAGCTCATGCGGTGCCATGTTGCCGGTGGACATGATGCGCAGGTAGTCACAGATGAAAGCGGTCATGCGCTCATCACCCAGTACTGCAGGGTACTTGGCAAAAATCGGGCTGGAAGCGGCGTCTTCGATATCGGCTTCGATCGCCATCATGCCTTCGCGCCGGCTCTTGTTGAGGATCTCGTAGACCAGCCCGAGCACCTCGATGTAGAAGGTGTGGGTAAAGCGCGTACCAAACATCTTCAGCGACTTTTTGATTACATGCATGGTCATGTAACCAGGGTTCGCCTGGAGGAACGCACCAAAGGCCGCGCCACCGATGATCAGCACCTCGAAGGGCTGAATCAGTGCCGCAATTTTACCGTGGGATAGAACATATCCGCCGAGCACACTCGCGAATACGACGATGATGCCGATAATTTTAGCCATAGATAGAAAGCACTTACTGTCGTGGTCAGGGTCGTGAGCGGAAGTTAATAAAACTCTTCTTCTACTTATCGGCAGATCTGCGCCAGACTATAGTCAGTCAAGGCGAAAAGCCAGTTCGGCCCCTCCAGCATGCCTATTGAAACCATCGTGCCAGAACAAACACCTAAAACACTCGATGCCTGGGTCAAGCTGCTCGACAGCGTTCGACTACCGATTCCACAGACCAGTTACGAGCAGGTAAAAACTGCGATCGCCGACAGTCGCCGATCGCTGCGGGACATCGCCGAGTTGATGCAGGACAGCCCAGCTTTGGTGCTCAGCGTGATGCGCGAAGCCAACCATCACACCAACACCAGCCTTGGCGAACCCGCTGAAAGCCTGGAGATCGCCCTCAATCGCTTGGGCCTGGCGCGAACCGCTGAATTGCTGGAACGTCTACCAGCGTTGGCTGAAGACGATATCGCCCTGACCTTGCGCCAACTGCAGATGGTCAGCCAGCATGCCAGCCAACAAGCTAACGGCCTGTTCGCCAGCCGTCTGGCACGACTCTGGCAGGAAATTCACTGGGGCAGTCTTTTGTTTCTATCGCCGCTGTGGCCACTGGCCCTGACGTTTCCCAAGCTACTTGAAGCATGGGAGCTACGGGTTGTGCACAAGGGCGAATCCGCAACGCAAGTGGAGCTGGAGCTGTTTGGGGTGCGGGTGCTTAGCCTGTGCAAAGCTCTCGCCGAACACTGGCGTCTGCCAGAGTGGGTCACCCGTGGCTATCACCTGCTGCAGGATGAACGCCGTTTGCTGGCCAAGGCCTTGCTCATCGCCCGTGACCCGAACAGCCTGCACCAACAACAACAGTTGGATGACCAGCCAAATCTACGCCGCTGGTTCAACCAACCCGCCAACACCGTGTTGCTGGCCAACGGCTTGGCCCTGGCGGCACAAGTCGGCTGGACCAACCCTCATGTACGGCGCTGGCAGTTGCTCACCAGCCTGTACCTGCAAACGTCATTGGATGACGTTCAGCAATGGGTGCACCAACAAGCGGTCACCAGCGCCCGCCATCATGCCAACCATGGCCTGTTTCACCCAGCCGAAGCGCTGCTCTGGCCTTGGAATCAGCGCCGCTTGCACAAGGGGCAGATGGCACCGCCCCCGCCTTCGGCCCAGGCCTTGGGAGCATGGCGAAAACGCTGTGCTGAACTGCTGGTCGAGCCCAGCCCGTTCAGCAACGCCATCCACCTGACGACCCTGGCCCGCGAAGCGCTGGTAGCCTGTGGCATGCAGCGTCTGATGTTGCTGATGGCCGACAAGACCCTGACCCAGCTGCGCGCTCATCAGATTGCCGGATTGCCAGCAGAAGCGGCCAGCCTGGTGCTGCCCATCGAGCAGAGCAAGTTGCTGCAACGTCTAATGAGCAGCGCCGCGCAACTACGGTTGACGCCAGAGAATCACACGCAATTCGCGGCACTGTTGCCGGCCCACCTGCGCAGCTTGTTTCGCAGCGAACACCTGCTGCTGCGCTCACTGTCGAGCAATGGTCGCGTGGTGATGCTGCTGGTCGCTGACCAGGGTGGAAAGCCACTGGCCGATATCAGCGTGCAGGCCTTTGGCAAAACCGCGCAATGTATCGAACGGGCCCTGACCGCCTTCAGCAACCGCAGTGCCTGACCCATGCGCTACAATCGCCCCCCTCTGTTCCGCTCTGGAGACTCTGGATGACTGACTTTTCTGGCTTGCCCCTGGTAATTGAGCCGGCTGACCTGCAAGCCCGGCTTGATGTACCTGAGTTGATCCTGGTGGACCTGACCAGCGTCAACCGCTATGACAGCGGGCATATCCCCGGGGCTCGCTTTGTCGACCCGAAGCGTACCCAGCTGGGCCAACCCCCTGCGCCGGGCCTACTGCCGGCCAAAGCCGATCTGGAAAAGCTGTTTGCCGAGCTTGGCCACAACGCCAATGCGGTCTACGTGGTCTATGACGACGAGGGCGGCGGCTGGGCCGGACGTTTCATCTGGTTGCTGGATGTGATCGGCCACTCCCGCTACCACTACCTCAATGGCGGCGCCCAGGCATGGCCTGCGAGCACCCTCAGCACTGAAGTACCGGCCAAGGCCAGCGGCACGGTCAGTCTGACCCTGCACGAGGAGCCCACGGCAACCCGGGAATATCTGCAAAGCCGTATCGGCGCCGCCGACCTGGCCATCTGGGATGCGCGCAGCCCGGGCGAATACCGCGGTGAAAAGGTACTGGCCGCCAAAGGTGGGCATATCCCTGGTGCCGTCAATTTCGAATGGACTGCAGGCATGGACATGAACGACCACCTGCGCATCCGCAAAGACATGCCCGAGATCCTCGAAAAACTGGGCATCAGCAAAGACAAGGAAGTGGTCACCCACTGCCAGACTCATCACCGTTCCGGCTTTACCTATCTGGTAGCCAAGCACTTGGGCTACCCTCGGGTCAAAGCCTATGCCGGATCCTGGGGCGAATGGGGCAACCACCCCGACACCCCTGTAGAAATTTGAAGAATCAAGGAAACCCAATGAAATCCCGCTTGTTCATCATCAGCCAGCACCTGCTGCCGCATCACCTGCTGTCACGCCTGGCCGGTTGCATCGCCGAATGCCGTGTTCGCTGGTTCAAAAACGCCTTCACCAGTTGGTTCGCCAAGCGTTATCAGGTCGATATGTCCCAGGCGCTGGTCGAAGACCTGAGCGCTTACGAGCACTTCAACGCCTTCTTCACCCGCGCCCTGAAACCCGATGCACGCCCGCTCGACGAAACGCCGGGCGCGATCCTCTGCCCGGCCGATGGCGCAGTTAGCCAACTTGGCCCTATCGAGCACGGTCGTATCTTCCAGGCCAAGGGTCACAGCTTCAGCGCACTGGAGCTGCTTGGTGGTGATCCGGCCAATGCCGCCCCGTTCATGGGTGGTGAGTTTGCCACTATCTATCTGTCGCCCAAGGACTACCACCGTGTGCACATGCCACTGGCCGGTACTCTGCGCGAAATGATCTATGTCCCGGGTCGGCTGTTCTCGGTCAACCAGACCACCGCCGAAAACGTACCTGAACTGTTTGCCCGCAACGAGCGCGTGGTCTGCCTGTTCGATACCGAGCGTGGGCCGATGGCCGTGGTTCTGGTCGGGGCGATGATCGTGGCGTCTATCGAGACCGTCTGGGCTGGCCTGGTGACGCCTCCGAAGCGTGAACTCAAGACTTTCCGCTACGACGAAGCTAGCCGTGCACCGATCCACCTGGAAAAAGGTGCGGAACTGGGTCGTTTCAAGCTGGGTTCGACCGCCGTTGTCCTGTTCGGACCAGAGCAGGTCAAATGGGCCGAAGAACTCGGTGCCGGTTCGGCCGTGAGCATGGGTCAGCGCCTGGCATTGCCCGCCCAGGCCTGAACATGAAAAAGCCCGCAGCGATGCGGGCTTTTTTGTTTCTGGCTAGTACGGCCTCGCTTTTCAGACCCGGCCGTCGCGATCGCGAAAGCCCAGCAAGTACAGCACACCATCCAGACCCAAGGTCGAAATAGCCTGCTTGGCCGACTGTTTGACCAGTGGTTTGGCCCGGAAGGCCACGCCCAAGCCAGCAATGGCCAGCATCGGCAGGTCATTGGCTCCATCACCCACGGCGATGGTCTGCTCCATCTGCAGTCCTTCCTTGCGCGCCAGCTCGCCGAGCAGATCAGCCTTGCGCTGGGCGTCAACAATCGGCTCGACCGCCACACCGGTGACTTTACCGTCGACCACTTCCAGCTCGTTAGCAAAGACGTAGTCGATACCTAGCTTGGCCTGCAGCTGCTTGGCAAAGTAGGTGAAGCCGCCAGACAGGATTGCGGTCTTGTAGCCCAGACGCTTGAGCTCGGCAAACAGCGTTTCGGCGCCTTCAGTCAGGCGCAGCGAAGCGCCGATTTCGTCCAGCACGCCGACGTCCAGCCCCTTGAGCAAGGCCAGGCGTTCTTTGAAGCTGGCACGGAAGTCCAGTTCGCCACGCATAGCCCGTTCGGTGATTTCCGACACCTGCTCGCCTACTCCGGCAGCCTTGGCCAATTCGTCGATCACTTCGGCTTCAATCAGCGTCGAGTCCATGTCGAACACCGCCAGGCGACGGTTACGACGGAACAGCGAGTCCTGCTGGAAGGCGATATCGACATTCAGCTCCTGCGCCACACTGAGGAACTCGGCGCGCAAGGCCTGCGGATCCGCCGGTTCGCCACGCACGGAGAACTCGATGCAGCCCTTGCCCTGTTCGACCGGCGTATCCAATGCCACGCGACCGGAAAGGCGATCGATGTGGTCGATGTTCAGCCCATACTTGGCAGTAATCGAACTGACCCGCTGCAATTGTTCAGCCGTAACCTTACGGGTTAGCAAGGTCACGATGTGACGGGCCTTGCCCTGGCCTTCAACCCAACTCTGGTAGTCGGCTTCGGAAACGGGAGTGAAACGGACCTGTTGATCGAGTTCGTAGCCCGCAAACAGAATATTTTTCAGTACCGATGAAGCCTTCTCGGTATCCGGGATTTCCACCAGAATGCCAAAGGACAGGGTGTCATGAATCACCGCCTGACCGATGTCGAGGATGTTCACACCACCCTGGGCCAGAACGCCTGTGATGGCCGCAGTAAGACCCGGACGGTCCTCACCAGTGATGTTAATCAGAACGATTTCGCGCAAGACGGGCTCCGACTCGTAGAAAAAAAGTGCATTCTACCGATTTTCGCTGACCATCGGGCGCAGTGGATGCTTTGCCGGTCCTTGAGCGCTCGCTATACTGCGCAGCAACTTCTCCGACATAAAGAGCCGCGCTCTGTGAACCGGCCCACGCCCGTTAAGACTGACAACTTCTTCCTGCTGATTTTTCATGCTCTGCGCCAACGCCGTGTGCCGCTTGCGCTGCGGATCGCCTGCCACAACGTGCTGCTGGTAGCACTGGCCCTGGTGATCTATGCCTGCGTGATGGGTTTGCAGTTCAAACAGGCCATGCATGAACAAGCCGATGCCCTGGGGCAGAGCCTGACCACGCAGACCGCTACCTCGGCAACCGAGCTGCTGGTGTCCAACGACATCCTCAGCCTCAATGTGCTGCTGGGTAATTTGGTGAAGAACCCACTGGTTGCCCATGCGGCCATCTACAGCGTCGACAACCGGATCCTGGCCGAAGCTGGCCAGCGCCCGAAAAACGGCCTGCTGGGTGAGGCCGAAGGCCTGTACCAAACCAAAATCACCTTCCAGGACGTGACGGCCGGGCAACTGCGCATCAGCCTGGACATGAGCCAGTTCCAGCAGCCACTGACCATCAGCCTGCAGAGCATGGGCATTCTCGCCGGAATCCTGTTGGCCCTGGCCTTGGCCATGAGCCTGCGCCTGGGGCGTTACATCTCCACGCCGCTGCTGCAACTACGGGTCTGGCTACGGGACATCAACGAGTTCACCCCGGCCACGGAGCGTCAGGACGAAATTGGTGACCTGGCTCGCCAGCTGCATACGCGCTTCGCTCCACCGCCGCGGGAAGTCGAGCCGGAGCCGGAAGAGCTGGAGGAAGACGAAACCGAGTTCGAAGTGCGAAATTTGCGCGATCCGAGTTTTGACGAACAGCCTGCGGTGGCCAAGGTCAGCAAGCCTGTCACCGCCGACGATGAACACGATGACGCGTTTGCCGACCTGATCGACGACGAAGCGCACAGCGCCCCACGCCCTGCCCCACAGCCGATCAATCGCGAGCCGCAGGCCAGTGCGGTACTGGCCGTACAGCTAGGGTCCCAGGAACAACTTCGCCGCCTGCCTCGGGCCCGTCTGACCGAGCTACTGGAGCGCTACCGCGACTGCCTCGACCAGGCCGCCTCGCTGTATGAAAGCGAAGTCCACACCCTTAACGACGGCAGCACACTGATGCTGTTCAACAGCGAGGACAGTGGAGAGGACTACCTGACCAATGCCATTTGCTGTGGTGAGTTGTTGCGCGCGCTGGGGCACGCCCTGCAGATCGAAGTGGCCGACAGCGGCATCACCTTGCAACTGCAACTGGGCCTGGTGCTGGGTGAAGACCTGCATGGCCTGAGCCAGATTGATCTGTTGCTGACCGAGAAGGCTCAGGACGCCCTGGCCCTGTCGCAACACAGCCGCAACCTGCTGCTGGTTGAACGCAAGATCAGCGACGATGCCCTGATTCGCCAGCGTGCTCGGATTCGTCCGATTGCCAGCCCTGAGGGTGCCTGCTGCGTCGAGCGCCTGATGGAGCCTTACCCGTCCATGCTGGAGCGCCAGTTGGCACGGATGCACGAGCGCCGGATCAAGAGCTGATCCCTGACGACGAAAAGGCCCGCAGCGATGCGGGCTTTTTTATGGTTGTTCACGGCGTCCGCGATTTCAGCAAGCCGAGTGGCGGTGTAAGACAGCAGCACCACTTGCTGTAGCCGCTGCCGAGGCACGAGGCTGCGATCGACTGCGTAGCAGTCGCAACGCAGGCACCTCGTTGGATCTGGTATCTCGCGGTTTCTGATTTTGCGGCCGTTTCACGCCCGATCGCAACCTCACGGCAGCGGCTACAAGGGCCGTGCCCACAAAAAAGCCCGCAGCGAGGCGGGCTTTTTTATGGTTGTTCACGGCGTCCGCGATTTCAGCAAGCCGAGTGGCGGTGTAAGACAGCAGCACCACTTGCTGTAGCCGCTGCCGAGGCACGAGGCTGCGATCGACTGCGTAGCAGTCGCAACGCAGGCACCTCGTTGGATCTGGTATCTCGCGGTTTCTGATTTTGCGGCCGTTTCACGCCCGATCGCAACCTCACGGCAGCGGTTACAAGGGGCGCGCCCACAAAAAAGCCCGCAGCGATGCGGGCTTTTTTGTGGTGCTGCTTAGAAGCGGAACACTTCCATATCAGTACGAATCGGTGTTGCCAGTGGAATCTTCGGCTTCTCCGGCCCTTTACGCACCTGCACCGGCGCAGCCCTCTTCGGCGACTCTTCAGCAATCGCTGGCTGATTGGCCAAAGGCTTGAGGGCAATACTCAGCTGTTCAGCGAGTTTTTGCAGCAACTGGCCCTGGGCCTGAACTTGTGCCGCTGCGCTACCCGCATGCTGCTGTTCGAGGTGAACGATGCGGTTGTCACGGACCTGACCACGGCGATCGAGCAGTCGCCACTGGGCATCGAGGATCGCTGGCTGGTTGGTACCGGAGTCCAGGCGGGTGATCGACAGCAGCACCTGTACGTCCGGGGTAAAACCGGTATTGCCGGGTGCCAGGACCACACGCTGGCTGTCCAGACGCCAGGCCAGCTGACGGACCAGCAATTGATCGATGTCCGCCGACAGGCTACCAGCCCAACGGCCATCAGTCGCTGCGGTCAGGCTGCCATCGGACTGGCGCTGCAGTAGGGTCTCGCGCTGCAAGTAGTCAGCTACCGATACCGGGCCGAGTACCACAGCCATGCCCGCGCTTTGCTTGGGTTGGCCAGGCTCACCGCTGTCGAGCTGATACAGGGAAACCGGCTGGTGCATGCTGCAACCGGCCAGACCGAGTATGCCGCTCATCAGCAAAACAAACGGAAGGCGCAGAAATTTCATCATCCCATCCAGGCGGCTGCCACAAGGCTAACCGCAGTGATACTCATATAGATTCATACGGGCGCACAGCCACGCTGGCACCGCAAGGGCCCTATCATCCGCGAAATAACGGCCCGACTCCAGTGTTTAAGCCCCGAACGGGCGCTAAATTACCGATTCGGGGCCGCTACGCCGGCTTATGCGGGATTTTCCACCAACAATGCGTCGACTCGCTGGAAGCCGCGCGGCAGTTTGTTACCGCGACGGCCTCGCTCGCCTTTGTAATGTTCCAGGTCATCGGCCTTAAGTGACAGCGTACGCTTACCGGCTTGCAACACAAGCGTTGCGCCATCGGCAACTACTGCCAGATCGGTGACGAATTCTTCGCGACTGGCGACCCGGTCACCAGGAATGCCGATGATTTTATTACCCTTTCCTTTACCCAGCTGTGGCAGGTCGCTGATTTTGAAGATCAGCAGACGACCTTCGGTCGTCACCGCTGCCAGCCAGTTCTGCTCGCGATCTGCCACTGCACGTGGAGCAATGACCTTGGCGCCGTTGGGCAAGCTAAGCAGCGCCTTGCCAGCCTTGTTCTTAGCCTGCAGATCTTCGCCTTTGACCACGAAGCCGTAACCGGCGTCGGAGGCGATGACGTACAACGCGTCGTCTTCAGGCAACAGCACACATTCAAAGACCGCACCTGGTGGCGGTGTCAGCCGCCCGGTCAGCGGTTCGCCCTGACCCCGAGCTGACGGCAAGGTGTGCGCGGCCACCGAATAGCTACGTCCAGTGGAGTCGATGAACACGGCAAACTGATTGGAACGCCCAGCCGCGGCGGTCTTGAAACCGTCACCGGCCTTGTACGACAGGCCCGTGGCGTCGATGTCGTGCCCCTTGGCACAACGCACCCAGCCTTTTTCCGACAGCACCACCGTAACCGGCTCGGTCGGCATCAATTCATTTTCCGACAACGCCTTGGCTTCTGCTCGCTCGACAATCGGCGACCGACGGTCATCACCATAGGTTTCGGCATCTTTGATCAGCTCGGAACGCACCAGTTTGCGCAGCTTGCTTTCACTACCCAGCAGCGCGGTCAGCTTGGCTTGTTCCTTGGCCAATTCATCCTGCTCGTTGCGGATCTTCATCTCTTCCAGCCGTGCCAATTGGCGCAGGCGGGTTTCAAGGATGTACTCGGCCTGGGTTTCGGTGAGGTCGAAACGGGCAATCAAGGCGGCTTTGGGGTGTTCCTCAGTACGAATGATGTGGATCACTTCATCCAGGTTGAGGAAAGCCACCAACAAACCTTCGAGCAGGTGCAGGCGGCGCTCGACTTTATCCAGGCGGAATTTCAGCCGGCGACGCACGGTCTGTACACGGAATTCAAGCCATTCGACCAGCAGCGCCCGCAGGTTCTTCAACTGCGGGCGACCATCCAGGCCGATGATATTGACGTTGACCCGGTAGCTGGACTCAAGGTCGGTGGTGGCAAACAGGTGCTGCATCAACTCGTCGAGGTCGACCCGGTTGGAACGGGCGATGATCACGATCCGGCAAGGGTTTTCGTGGTCCGACTCGTCACGCAGGTCAGCCACCATCGGCAGCTTTTTGGCCTGCATCTGTGCGGCGATCTGCTCCAGCACTTTGGCCCCGGAGACTTGGTGCGGCAAGGCAGTGACGACGATATCGCCATCTTCAATGCGGTAGACCGCACGCATGCGCACCGATCCGCGACCGCTTTCGTAGATCTTCAACAGCTCTGAGCGCGGCGTGATGATCTCAGCTTCAGTCGGATAGTCCGGCCCCTGGATATGCTCGCAAAGCTGTTCAATGGTGGCCTTGGGCTCGTCCAGCAACCGCACACAGGCGCTGGCGACTTCACGCAAGTTGTGCGGAGGCACATCAGTGGCCATGCCCACGGCGATGCCGGTGGTGCCATTGAGGAGGATGTTGGGCAAACGCGCTGGCAGCACCGCCGGCTCATCCAGGGTACCGTCGAAGTTCGGTACCCAGTCGGCGGTGCCCTGACCCAGTTCGCTGAGCAGCACTTCGGAATAACGAGACAGGCGCGCCTCGGTATAACGCATGGCGGCGAACGACTTTGGATCGTCCGGTGCACCCCAGTTGCCTTGACCGTCAACCAATGTGTAGCGGTAGCTGAATGGCTGGGCCATCAGCACCATTGCTTCATAGCAGGCCGAGTCGCCGTGAGGATGGAACTTACCGAGCACGTCACCAACGGTTCGCGCCGACTTCTTGTGCTTGGAGTCGGCATCCAGGCCCAGTTCGCTCATGGCGTAAACGATGCGTCGTTGCACTGGCTTCAGGCCGTCGCCGATATGCGGCAAGGCACGGTCCATGATCACGTACATGGAATAGTTGAGGTAGGCCTGTTCGGTGAAGTCAGCCAGTGACCGGCGCTCTACGCCATCGAGGCTGAGATCAAGGGAGTCGCTCATGCGGGCCTCATCATTTCAGGTTCTGGCGCAGTAGCAAGGTGCCGCTGCGCTGGGTAAATTCGAGTTGTTTCAGGGCACTCATGCCCAGCAATACCTGTTCGCCATCCAGCCCCGGCACGACCAGAGCGCGCACCTCGCGCAGAAGGATGTCGCCCAGTTGCAGCGTCTCCAGACGCGTGCGATAGCCTTGAGTACGGCCGTTGGCGGTACTCAACATCACCGGAGCACCGCGTTCAAGCGCGAGCTTGGCTGCCAAGCCCTCGGGAATCGCCACATCAGTAGCGCCGGTGTCGAGAAGAAAATGTACTGCCTGGCCATTGATCTGGCCATCGGCGACGAAGTGGCCTTGGCCATTTCCTGCCAGTTGCACTTCAATAAAGCCTTCACCGTGCTCAGAGCGCACCTGAGCATTGGGGTTGGCCTGACGTTGTTCCCAATCGCCAAAAAAACGTGTGGCCAGAAACAACCCTGCAGCCCACGCCAAGACCAGCAGCACCCTGCCCGCACGCTTTCCAGCGGGCTGACTCACGGCTTGGCACTCCAACCGTCGACCGGTGCAGCAAAACGCCAGACAATTGGACGCGATTCGCCGTCTTTACGGGTTGCGCTGTTATTGTCCAAGCCAATCCAGGCACCTTCGGCATCAATCACCAAGGCCTCGGCCAAACCAAACGGCTGTGAGTACAAGCGGGGCTCGGCCAATGCGCCCTCGGCATACGACCAGCAACGCTCAACCTTGGCGCTGGTCAGATGACGGCGGCAGATCCGATGGGCATTACGTTCCAGGGTGAAGAGTTTGTCGTTGAACAGGGCCAAGTCGGCGAAGTCCCGCGGTAGCGCCCTTGCCCCCGGCATTTGCGGCGGCTGCATCTCGACCCCGGCCTCACTGAGCAATACACAGCCATTCGCGCAATTCCAAACCGTTTGTTGACGGCTGATCAACAGCAGGCCACGGCGCTCACGTTCGGCCGCCAGCCAGATACGATCACCGGTAGGGCTCACCGCCAAGCCTTCGAACAAGGCATTGAAATGCAGAAGCATGCCACTGGCACGAGCCTGACGGACCATACTCGGGTCAATTTTCAACCAGTTCGGCTCACCCTCGACCGGTACCTGCAGTACGGCAGCATGGGCTTCGCTGACCACATAACGATTGCCGGCGGCGTCGCAACTGATGCCTTCAAAATCCAGATCGCCACCACGGACCTGACCAACAGCCCAGGTTCGCGAACGAATACCCCAGGGCAAGCCACTCTCCGGAACCGGCGGAGCCACCAACGGCACCGATTCGGCCTGCCATACCGGCTGTTTGGTGTTCAGGCGGTACAACAGGTCGTCATCACGGTCGGAAATCGTCCACAGTTCACCTTTGCACAGAGCCAGACCCGACAGATTGCCACCGCGCATACCTTCAACCGGATGTTCGGCGACAAACTTCAGCTCCGGCCACGGCGCTGCCTGCACTGACAGGGCAAAAACACCAAGGACTGCGGCCAGAAGCGTACGAATCAAACCAGTACCTCGGCCAGATTACCCTTGGACTCCAGCCAGTTCTTACGGTCACCCGCACGTTTCTTGGCCAGGAGCATGTCCATGATCTCGCGGGTGCCATCCAGATCATCCAGCGTCAACTGAACCAGGCGCCGGGTATTCGGGTCCATCGTGGTTTCACGCAGCTGAGGCGGGTTCATTTCACCCAGGCCTTTGAATCGGGTGACCTGCGGTTTGCCCCGTTTTTTCTCAGCGACCAGCCGATCGAGAATGCCATCACGCTCGGCCTCATCGAGGGCGTAATAGATTTCCTTGCCCAAGTCGATACGGTACAGCGGCGGCATCGCCACATAGACATGCCCAGCCTCGACCAAGGGCCGGAAATGCTGGACAAACAGCGCGCAGAGCAACGTGGCAATGTGCAGACCGTCGGAGTCGGCGTCGGCGAGGATGCAGATCTTGCCGTAGCGCAACTGGCTCATGTCAGCGGCACCCGGATCAACGCCAATGGCTACGGCGATGTTATGCACCTCCTGGCTAGCCAGGACTTCACCACCATCGACTTCCCAGGTGTTGAGGATCTTGCCGCGCAGCGGCAGGATCGCCTGAAACTCTTTGTCGCGCGCCTGCTTGGCCGAACCGCCGGCGGAGTCACCTTCGACCAGGAACAGCTCAGCACGCATCGGGTCTTGCCCGGCACAGTCCGCCAGTTTGCCCGGCAAAGCCGGCCCCTGGGTCACACGCTTGCGTTCGACCTTCTTGCTGGCCTTGAGGCGGCGCCCGGCGTTGCTGATCGCCAGTTCTGCCAGTTGCATGCCCAGCTCAGGGTGCGCGTTGAGCCATAGGCTGAAAGCATCCTTGACCACACCGGAGACGAATGCAGCGGCTTCACGGGACGACAACCGCTCCTTGGTCTGCCCGGAGAACTGCGGCTCCTGCATTTTCATCGAGAGCACGAAGGTAATGCGCTCCCAGACGTCCTCGGGCGCCAGCTTGACGCCGCGCGGCAACAGGTTGCGGAACTCACAGAACTCGCGCATGGCATCGAGCAGGCCCTGACGCAGGCCGTTGACGTGCGTACCGCCCTGGGCCGTAGGGATCAGGTTGACGTAGCTTTCCTGAACGCTATCGCCGCCTTCAGGCAGCCACAATAGGGCCCAGTCGACGGCTTCCTTATTACCCGCCAGGCTGCCGCAGAACGGCTCGTCGGGCAGGCGCTGGAACTCACTGACCGAGTCGACCAGATAGGAGCGCAGACCGTCTTCGTAGTGCCATTCGACCTTTTCGCCACTGGCCTTGTCTTCGAAGCTGACCAGCAGCCCCGGGCACAAAACCGCCTTGGCCTTGAGCACGTGCTTGAGGCGACTGATGGAAAATTTTGGCGAATCGAAATACTTCGGGTCCGGAGCAAAATACACACTGGTGCCGGTATTGCGCTTGCCGACCGTACCGACGACTTCCAGCTCGCTGGCTTTGAAGCCATCGGCGAAGGTCATCTGGTACTCGTTGCCATCACGCTTGACCTTGACCCGAACCTGGGTGGACAAGGCGTTGACCACGGAAATACCAACGCCGTGCAAACCACCAGAAAACTGGTAGTTCTTGTTGGAGAACTTGCCGCCGGCGTGCAGCTTGGTGAGGATCAGTTCAACGCCGGAAACACCCTCTTCCGGATGGATATCCACCGGCATACCGCGACCGTCATCGGACACTTCCAGCGAGTGGTCGGCGTGAAGAATTACCTGGACCGACTTGGCGTGTCCGGCCAGGGCTTCGTCGACACTGTTGTCGATAACCTCTTGGGCCAAGTGGTTCGGCCGGCTGGTGTCGGTGTACATGCCCGGGCGTTTGCGCACCGGGTCAAGGCCCGAGAGGACTTCGATGGCGTCTGCGTTATAGGCACTAGCGCTGGGAATGGCCATGGGGTCTCGTCGTCAGTCGTGGGTGAAAATAAGTCATCAAAATACAGAAAAATCGAGCGATTGATACTGCTGTGGGGCAATCCCGGCAAAGCTCAACAAGGCCGGCAGTCGCTCGGCAAAACCTTGGAAACTATGATCGCCGCCGGCCTGGATGCGCAATGCACAGGCCCGATAGAACTGCTCGGCCCGGCGATAGTCCAGGGTCTCATCGGCGGTTTGCAGCCAGACTTGATAGCGTCCGGCGTCCGTAGGCGGGGCAACTTCAAGTTCGGCCAGGGCCTGCACGTGATCGTGGGTCAGTTCCCAGGTTTCACCGGTGTAGTGGTTCTGCTGAGGCCCCAGGTAACCATCGAACATCTGGTGCGGGTTGACCGCTGGGTTGATCAGCAGCGCCTTGAGCCCGTGGCGCTCGGCCAAGTGGGTGGCATAGTAGCCGCCGAGCGAGCTGCCGACCAGTAATGGCGATTCGAGCTCGGCAATGGCGGCTTCAAGCTGAGCAATGGCCTGGCGTGGGTGATGATGCAACGCCGGTACGCGCAGGCGCTCACCCAGGCCGACCTGCTGCATCACCGCGACCAATTGGCAGGCTTTCTGCGAAGAAGGCGCACTGTTGAACCCGTGAATATAGAGAATCGAACCTGACATGCCGCCCCCAAATGCCCCTGAACCGCCTGGCGCTGCCAGACAGGAAAGCGCGCATTTTAGCCTGTTCGACGGCAGATGGAGCGTTTTCACCCATTCAGCAACATTTAATAGCCATCGCCCGCATAATCGATCGTGAAAGCGAAGTCACTCACTCGCGACACCCCGGTGTCAATCGAACCCTCCGCATGCAGGCGTAGCCAGCGATAGCCCGGGGCCTGCTCACCGACCTTGAAGTCTTCACTACCTGGCTCGAACTGGATACAGGTGGAAGGTGAGGCTAACAGTCGCACTGCGTTGCGCTGCTGGTCCCATTCCTGATGGATATGGCCCCAGAGCAAGGCCCTGACCTGTGGATAACCGTCCAGCACGGCAAACAGTGCCTCGGCATTACGCAAACCGATCGGCGCCATCCAGGCACAGTCGATGGACACTGGCTGATGGTGAAAGCAGATCAGGTGGTGACGCTCAGGCGCGTCGCTCAAGGACTGTTCGAGCAATGCCAACTGGCCCTCATCAAGTACCCCTGGGACCGATCCCGGCACCGCCGAGTTGAGCATCAGAATCCGCCAGTTGCCGATATCGAGCACTGGGTTCAACAGATCCGTACCTTGTGCCGCCTTTTCCATAGGCAGCGGCTCGTCGTGGTTACCCGCTAGCCAGCGCGCCGGGGCCCTCAGGCTTGCTGTCAGCTCACGAAAACATGCGTAAGACTCTTCTGAGCCATCCTGCGACAAGTCGCCAGTGGCCAGCAGCACATCAACCCGTGGCTGCTCCTCTCGCACCGTGTCGATTACCCGCTGCAGGCTGTCGCGAGTATTCATGCCCAACAGTGTGCCTTGCGCGTCGGCAAACAAATGGCTGTCGGTCAGTTGCACCACATACACCGGTGCGTCATTGGCAGGGATCGATTGTTGCGGCAAGGGCCGACTCCTTGAACGGATTCAGCACGATTATGGCGGCAAGCGGCATGTGAGCAAATACTCGAAAACGACCGCTGTCACATTTCAGCGAACGACAGCCAACTCATGGCCACAGGCCAGGCAGTGACTCAGCCATTCACCCAGGAACAAGTTGAGCTGGGCTTTCTCGTCGGGCTGGTGCATCGCCGCGTTGGGATAGGGGTAAATGCTGCGAAAACGCCGGGCGTGTTCGGCACTGACCACTTCGGCCATACGCGCATCGTGGTACACCTGCACCTCCAGTTGCGGCACTGGCAGCCACGGCAGGCTGTGCTCCTGGCGCACGCGCAGGGTGGTTGTATACGGACAGGCAAGGACCACATCAAGGACAAGGACTCCCAGCATCTGATCACCCTGGGTCATGCCGATGCGGCGCGAACTCATGGCACTGCGCATGTCCGGCAACAAGCGCATCAAGCGCGCATAGTTGGCCTCGCAGGCTGCCTGCAAGCCGACCAGATCGACCCGGTAGCGTTCGCGCAACAGATTCACGACCATAGCCCCCTGACTTCATCCCGATTCAAAGCCAGCCATTGCAAGGCAATTATGGATGCCGCATTGGCGATCAGCCCATCGCGCACGGCCTGCAAGGCGTCTTCGAACGCCCAGACCTTGACGCGAATATCTTCACCTTCTTCCTCCAGCCCGTGCAGACCGCCTGCCCCAACGCTGCTGCACTGACCCAGATACAAGTGGACAAACTCATCGCTGCCACCGGGCGATGGGAAATACCGCGTCATCGGCCACAGCGCTTTGAACACAAGCCCAGCTTCCTCCTGCGCCTCGCGGTGCGCAACTTCTTCCGGTGCTTCATCTTTATCGATCAGACCAGCGACCAGTTCAATCAACCACGGGTTGGCGACCTTGCCCATCGCACCAACGCGAAACTGCTCGATCAGCACCACTTCGTCACGCACGGCGTCGTACGGCAACACGCACACCGCATCGTGGCGCACAAACAGCTCGCGACTGATCTCGCGGCCCATGCCGCCAGCGAACAGTTCGTGGCGCAGGCGAACCCGATCGAGCTGGTAAAAGCCCTTGAAGCAGTTCACCCGCTCGACGATTTCAACGTCCGTGGGCACAGGTTTAAGCGTGTCTGACATGGGAATCCTCATAACTCGTGTACTGCATCGCGCCATCCTAACCTGCGCATCGCCACGTTTCACCCCTTTAAAGTTGCAGGCTGGGCTGCGAGGATAGGCAGCCTGCTGATATTCAGCTTAGTGGCGAACTGAAGGCCTTGCCGACGGTCCAAGCCCGATTACCTTTGCCTGACAAGGATCATCATGACGCTTGTGAAATTGACTGCCGTGGCCGTGCTGGCCCTGGTTCTGGGCGCCTGCCAAAGCCTGTTCCAGCCCAACATGCGCACCCCGCTGGAGGTCAAACGCGACCGCTGGGAGCACATCAAGCCCGGTTGCAACACGGCTGAATGCCCTCTGGTCAACATCGACACCATTCACTTCCCGGCCAATCCAAAACTGGACGCTATCGTCGAGAAACGTCTGCTGCAGATGACCCAGGATAACCAGAACAGTGCCCTGCCGAGCTCGCTCAAGGCCTACGAAGATCAGTTCATGGCCAGCGCCGAACCTCGCCATAGCAGCTACTTGCAAGCCAAGGTACGCGAGCAGCATGACGGACTGGTGATCATCGAGTTGTCCAGCTATCTGGACACTGGCGGTGCCCATGGCATGCCGGGGCGCGGCTTCATCAACTACTCGCGCCAGCAAGACAAAGTCCTGACCCTGCAGGACATGCTGGTACCGGGCCAGGAGGCGACCTTCTGGAAGACCGCCGAGGAAGCCCACAAGGGCTGGCTGATCCGCACCGGCATGGACAAGGACGCCGAATTCATCAAGAACTGGCCGTTTCAACAGACGCCACACATTGCCCTGACCTATGGCGCGGTAGTGCTCAAGTACGAAGTGTATGCCATCGCCCCGTATTCCATGGGTCACATCGAACTGAAGATCCCCTACCCACGCCTGAACGGGGTGATCAAGCCGGAGTTGTTTCCCGGTCGCGGCTGACCGACGGCGCTGCCAACCAGTACACGCACCCTGCCAGCAGCAACGCCGGCAGGGTCGAGCCGACATCGGCAGCATAGTGGGCCAGTACATGGTAAGTGGCGACACCGCAGGCCCAGGCCAGCAGGGCACGCCAATGCAGGCTATGGATCGGGCTGCTATCACTGCGGCGGCGACGCACGATGAAGTGGTCCACCAGTACTACGCCGAACAGCGGGGCGAATACCGAGCCGATCAGCAGCAGAAAGTTCTGGTACTGCGCCAGCGGCGCGAAACAGGCAATCAGGGTACACAGTACGCCAAGCGCCAAGGCCAGGTGTTCGACCTTCAGACGTACTAAAAAGCCTGTGGAAACGGCAGCCGAATGAATGTCGGCAAAGGCCTTTTCCGATTCATCGAGCAGAATCAGCAGCAGTGGAATCCCGATACCGGCGCCCGCCAGGGCCAACAGCAAGGTATTGACCTCGCCCGCCGGGGCAAACGCCAAGGTGTAGGCCACGCCCAAACTCATCATCCAGATATTGCCGGCGAAATAGCCCAGCGCCGTGCCGATAAATACCCGGCTGCCATGGCGGCTGAAGCGTGAATAGTCTGCAATTAACGGTAGCCACGACAACGGCATGGCGATGGCAATGTCGATACCCACCGCCAGCGACATCGAGCCATCACCGGCACGCGCCCAAAGGGCGGCGAGATCGGCCTTGGCAAACAGGTTCCAGGTCAGCCACAGGCAGGCACCAAGCAATAGCCAGATACCCCATTTGCGCAGGATCTTGCGCACGAAGGTCAATGGCCCGCTGACTGCCAACAGGGTTGCCAGGGCGCCGAAACACAGGGTCCATAACAGCGGGTTGGTCAGTACGCTGCCCTCACCAAAGGCGCGGGCGCCAAGCAGGCTGGCAGCATCACGCATGACGATGATTTCGAATGAGCCCCAACCAATCAGTTGCAGCAAGTTGAGCAGCGCTGGCAGGCGTGCACCATCGCGGCCAAGACTACGGCGCAAAGCTGCCATGGACGACATGCCGGTGTCGCTACCGATAACGCCGACTGCCGCCAGCAGCAATACACCTACGCTGGTACCGAGGATGATCGCCAACACGGCATTGGCCAGCCCCAGACCTGGACCGAGCAAGGCGCCGGTCTGCAAGACCATTAGGCCAATGCCAAGTGAGAACCAAAGGGAACAGAGATCGCGACCGCTAAGGACGCGCTGCTGATTGCTGACCGGGTGGTCTGGGGAGAATTGGCTGGGTGTGCTCACAAAGGTGGTCTCGACAGGGAGAAGATTATTGTTGTTTCGGGCCCTTTCGCCGGCAAGGCCAGCCCCCACAGGGCCCAGCAAACAAGGCGCATGTGGGAGCCAGCCTTGCCGGCGATACGGTGTGCAGGGCACACCGCTGATACAGCCCAGTCAGACTTTCTTGTACAACTGACTGCCTTCCTGGCGGAACCGTTCGGCCTGCTCACGCATGCCATCCTCGACCGCCACATCCACCGCATCAATGCGCTGGTTGGCCGCGTACTCACGCACTTCCTGGGTGATTTTCATCGAGCAAAACTTCGGCCCGCACATCGAGCAGAAGTGCGCGACCTTGGCCGAATCCTTGGGCAGGGTCTCGTCATGGAATGCCCGCGCGGTATCCGGGTCCAGGCCGAGGTTGAACTGATCTTCCCAACGGAATTCGAAACGCGCCTTGGACAAGGCATTGTCACGAATCTGCGCGCCCGGGTGGCCCTTGGCAAGGTCGGCGGCATGGGCGGCGATCTTGTAGGTGATGATCCCAGTCTTGACGTCATCCTTGTTCGGCAGGCCCAGATGCTCCTTGGGTGTCACGTAACAGAGCATGGCGCAACCGAACCAACCGATCATCGCCGCACCGATACCGGAGGTGATGTGGTCGTAACCCGGGGCGATGTCGGTGGTCAATGGACCAAGGGTATAGAACGGCGCCTCGTCGCAGCACTCAAGCTGCTTGTCCATGTTCTCCTTGATCAACTGCATCGGCACGTGCCCAGGGCCTTCGATCATGCACTGCACGTCGTGCTTCCAGGCGATCTTGGTCAGCTCGCCAAGGGTTTCCAGCTCACCGAATTGCGCTTCGTCGTTGGCATCGGCAATCGACCCCGGACGCAGTCCGTCGCCGAGCGAGAAGCTGACGTCATAGGCCTTCATGATTTCGCAGATTTCGTCGAAATGGGTATAGAGGAAGTTCTCTTTGTGATGCGCCAGGCACCACTTGGCCATGATCGAACCCCCACGGCTGACGATGCCGGTGACCCGTTTGGCGGTCAGCGGTACGTAACGCAACAGCACTCCGGCATGAATGGTGAAGTAGTCCACACCTTGCTCGGCCTGCTCGATCAGGGTGTCGCGGAACAGCTCCCAGGTCAGGTCCTCGGCAACGCCATTGACCTTCTCCAGGGCCTGATAAATCGGAACGGTACCGATCGGCACTGGCGAGTTGCGGATGATCCACTCGCGGGTTTCATGGATGTGCTTGCCGGTGGACAGGTCCATGACCGTGTCTGAGCCCCAGCGGATACCCCAGGTCAACTTGGCCACTTCTTCTTCGATCGACGAACCCAGGGCACTGTTGCCGATGTTGCCGTTGATCTTCACCAGGAAGTTGCGGCCGATGATCATCGGCTCAAGTTCGACGTGGTTGATGTTGGCGGGGATGATCGCGCGACCGCGGGCGATTTCCTCACGGACAAACTCGGCGGTGATTTCCTTGGGAATGCTGGCGCCAAAGCTATGACCTGGATGCTGCTGGTTCAGCAGGCCTGCGGCGCGGGCCTCCTGCAACTTCATGTTCTCGCGGATGGCAACGTATTCCATCTCGGCGGTGATGATGCCTTGACGCGCATAGTGCATCTGGCTGACGTTAGCGCCGACCTTGGCCCGGCGTGGGTTACGCACGTGGGCGAAACGCAGCTTGGTCAGCTCGGCATCGGCCAGGCGCTGCTGACCGAAGTCCGACGACAACCCGGCCAGGCGCTCGGTGTCACCACGGGCATCAATCCAGGCGGAGCGCACATCGCCAAGGCCTTTACGCACATCAATGACGACGGATGGATCGGTGTAAGGGCCGGAAGTGTCGTAGACCAGCACGGGCGCGTTGGCTTCACCACCGAAGTCGGTCGGCGTATCGTCCAGGCTGATTTCACGCATCGGTACACGGATGTCCGGGTGCGAGCCTTCGACATAAATTTTGCGCGAACGGGTGAACGGCTGTACGGACTGTTGATCGACCTGGGCCGACTCACTCAAATTGGTAAGGTATTTTTCTTGTTTACTCATCACAGGCTCTCCAGACGGCTTCCTAGCAGTGGAATGTCGGGGAGAACCTGAAAGGCACGGACGCACCATGAGTGGTGCTGTGCCAAATGCGCGGTGATGCCTGCAGCTGTAGAAGCTGGCTCGACATTCCCGGACCTGACACAAGAGACTCGCCGGGAAAGCGAGAAATCTTGTTCCCTACGCAGGCGCTAACCTGATCAGGTTCAACGGGATCCGGATTATCCGATCTCAGCCTCAACGCAAGGCACCCCGACAAGAACGCGCTCAGTCTAGACTGGACTTAACCGCAAAGCCAATAGTACAAACACGGGCACGATAAATGGCGCAAATGGCAGATTGTTGCAAAGTGTCTGCGCATCTACACTCTCCGGCTCAGAAACACTCAATTGTTCAAGGATCGCCCTATGCTGCGCAAACTTTCACTGGCCCTTGCCGTGTCTTGTGCTACCAACGGAATGGCCTGGGCAGCAGACGTGCCCTTGTCAGCGAAAACCGATCTGGTCAGCGTTTACCAGGAGGCCGTGGACAACAACGCCGACCTCGCCGCCGCCCGCGCCAACTATGGCGCACAAAAGGAAGTGGTACCCCAGGCCCGTGCCGGCCTGTTGCCAAATCTCTCGGCCGGTGCCGAGATGTTGAATTCCCGGACCAAAATCGACGATCCATCGATCACCTCCAACCGCAGCGGTAATTCCTGGTCTGCGACCCTGGCTCAACCGGTCTTTCGCGCCGATCGCTGGTTCCAGCTGCAGGCCGCCGAGGCCGTCAACGAACAAGCTGCGCTGGAGCTGTCGGCCACAGAGCAGAACCTGATCCTGCAAAGTGCCGAGAACTATTTCGCCGTCCTGCGTGCTCAGGACAACCTGGCATCGACCAAAGCGGAAGAAGCCGCGTTCAAACGCCAACTGGACCAGTCCAACGAGCGTTTCGATGTGGGGCTTTCGGACAAGACCGACGTCCTGCAATCCCAAGCCAGTTACGACACCGCGCGGGCCAACCGGATTGTGGCGCAGCGCCAGGTCGACGACGCTTTCGAAGCCTTGGTCACCCTGACCAACCGCGACTACAACGCGATCCAGGGCATCCGCCACACCCTGCCGGTGCAGGTACCAGTGCCCAACGACGCCAAGTCCTGGGTGGAAACCGCCGGCAAACAGAACCTCAACCTGCAGGCGACCAACTACGCCGTCAGCGCCGCCGAAGAAACCCTGCGCCAGCGCAAGGCCGGGCACGCACCCACACTGGATGCGGTAGCCCAATACCAAAAAGGTGACAACGATAACCTCGGCTTCACCAACCCCAACCTCACTGGGCAAAACTACAGCGGTGACGTCGAGCAGACGACGATTGGCCTGCAGCTGAACATTCCGATCTACAGTGGCGGCTTAACCAGTTCGCAAGTACGCGAGGCGTACCAGCGCCTGAGCCAGAGCGAACAGCAGCGTGAAAGCCTGCGTCGCCAGGTGGTGGAAAACACCCGCAACCTGCACCGCGCGGTCAACACCGACGTTGAACAAGTGCAGGCGCGCAAGCAGTCGATCATATCCAACCAGAGTGCCCTGGAAGCCACTGAAATCGGTTATCAGGTTGGTACTCGCAACATTGTCGACGTGCTGGATGCCCAGCGCCAGCTGTACACCTCGGTGCGTGACTACAACAACACCCGCTACGACTACATCCTCGACAATCTGCGCCTGAAGCAGGCGGCGGGCACCCTGAGCCCACAGGACCTGACCGACCTGAGCCGCTACCTGAAGCCGGACTACAACCCGGACAAGGACTTCCTGCCACCTGATCTGGCAGCGGCGGCACAGGCCAACTTCAACGCTCGCCCCTAAAAGTCTTGCTTGGACAGTTGTAGCCGCAGCCTGACGGCAGCGGCTACAAATCAATAGCGCTTATATCAAGCGCTCCAATCCGTCCAACAACCGCTGCAACGCCCCCTGATTCGCCTTCATCACCGCCCGCCCCGCATCACCCATACGCTGGGCATCCTGTGGCAATTCGATCAAGCGCCGCACTTCTGCCGCCAGCCCTTGAGCGTCATCGACCTCCTGCAACGCCCCGGCCTCACGTAACATCGCCGCGATTTCCAGAAAGTTGAACAGGTGCGGGCCGCTCAGCACCGGCAACGACAACGCTGCGGGTTCCAGTAGGTTGTGACCACCATTGGGCACCAGACTGCCACCGACAAAAGCGATGTCGGCCAAGGCATAAAGAAACAGCAACTCACCCATGGTGTCGCCGAGCAACACTGACGTGTCAGCCGTTACTGGCTCACCAGTGGAGCGACGAACCGTCGCCAGTTGCTGACGGCACAACGCGAACACACTGTTGAAGCGCTCTGGATGACGTGGCACCAGGATCAGCAAGGCATCGGCATGGTGCTCGAGCAGTTGCCTGTGTGCGGCGAGGATCACTTCATCTTCGCCCTCATGGGTACTGGCGGCAATCCACAGCGGGCGCTGGCTTGCCTGCCATTGCGCACGCAGGTCACGGGCGCGTGGCAGCAGGTGCTCATCGATGCTCAAGTCGAACTTGATCGAGCCGGTCACCTGCACGCATTCGGGTCGAGCACCTAACTGGAGGAAGCGCTGCGCCTCGGTTTCGGTTTGCACCGCAATCAGGCTCATCTCAGCCAGCATCGGCCGAGTCAGGCCGGCAAAGCGCGCATAGCCTCGTGCCGAGCGCTCCGACAACCGCGCATTGGCCAGCGCTACCGGAATGCCGCGCTTGGCGCACTGGTGGATATGGTTGGGCCACAGCTCGGTTTCCATGATCACTGCCAGCTTCGGCTGAAGGTGATCGAGAAAACGCCCCGCCGCCCAAGGCAAGTCATAGGGCAGGTAGCAATGCTGGATCCGCGGCTCATCGGCAAACATCGCCCGCACGCGCTCAGAGCCGGTTGGGGTCATGCAGGTAACAGTGATCGGCAGCTGTGGATAAGCCTGCAGCAGGGCACGGATCATCGGTGCAGCGGCAATACTTTCGCCGACGGACACCGCATGCACCCAGATACCGCCTGTGCGCATGGCGGGCAGATTGATGGCGAAGCGTTCGCCAATACGCTGGGCATAGGCCGGGGCCTTGCGTGAACGCAGGAACAGGCGCAGCGCAACCAGCGGCAGGCCCAGGTGAAACAGCAGGGTATAGAGTGTTCTGTTCATGGCGCCAAAGTGTACTAGCCAATCGCTCGCAAGTGCACTGCGAAGCGCTCGGCCAACCACTGCGCTGCAGGCCCCAGAGGCTCATCACGTCGCCAGACCAATTCCACCACCAGTGCCGGTGGCGTCCACTCGCAGCTCAGTTCTACCATCTGCGCATGGTAGGTCGGGTATTGCACCACATGACGCGGCAACCAGGCCCAACCCAGGCCACGCATCAACAGCTCGGCCATGGCGTAGAAACTGTCGGCGCGCCAGATCTGCGGACTGATCGGCTCACCACCGGGGTAATCGCTTTGCTGTGGGGCAATCAATAACTGCCGGTGACGCGCCAATTGCTGACGATTGACCTTGCCCAACTGCGCCAGGGTATGGTTGACGGCGCAAACGGTGACCATCTCCACGTGCCCCAATGCACGGCGCTCCAGCGCTTGCGGCATACGTTCATGGTGAAACAGCAACCCCAAGTCTGCGCGGCGCTCGACCAGCTTGCGGGCGACATCACCCTGGGCACCGCTGGCCAGTTGCACTTCAAGCATGGGGAAGTGCTGGGCCAACTCATCCAGACTATCGATGACCGGTTGATAGGGCATGGCTTCGTCCTGGGCAACACGCAACTGCGCTTCTTGCCCGCGCATCAGTGCCAGCGCCCGACCGTCCAGACGCTCGCATTGACGCAACAACTCGCGAGCATCTTCCAGCAGGGCCGTGCCGGCTTCGGTCAATCGCGGTTGGCGACCACTGCTGCGCTCGAACAGCGTTACGCCCAGGTCTGCCTCAAGCAGAGCAATCGCATTGCTCACCGCCGACTGCGCCTTGCGCTGGGCGCGAGCCACGGCCGAAAACGAGCGTTGCTCAGCGACGTGAACAAACAGCCGAAGCTGCTCCAGGTTCCACTGTTCTGCCATGTAACCTATCTCCAAAAAAGATAGGTAATGACTTTACCCCATCCAGGCTTGCTCTAAAATGCCCAGCCAGAACAGAGGAACCACCATGAACGCCTACACCTACCTGGCTATCGCCATCTGCGCCGAAGTCATCGCCACCGCTTCGATGAAAGCCGTCAAAGGCCTGAGCACGCCGCTGCCACTGCTGCTGATGGTCTGCGGCTATGCCGTGGCGTTCTGGATGCTGACCCTGGTGGTGCGCAGCATTCCGGTGGGGATCGCCTACGCTATCTGGTCGGGCCTGGGCATTGTCTTGATCAGCGTCGCCGCGCTGGTGATTTACGGGCAGAAGCTGGACATTCCGGCCATGCTCGGCATGGCCATGATTGTCGGCGGCGTGGTGGTGATCCAGGTGTTCTCGAAAACCGCCGGCCATTGATTCCGCTCACAGGCTGTATACTGGGCTTCTGTCCAAGCTTGTGAGGTGCATGCATGCCATCCGTTATTTCCACCGACGTATTGATCGTCGGCGCAGGGGTCGCAGGCCTCTGGCTCAATGCTCGCCTGCGTCGTCTGGGTTATTCGACGGTCGTGGTGGAACGCGCCAGTCTCGGTGGCGAGCAGACCCTCAAATCTCAGGGGATCATTCACGGCGGTGCCAAGTATGCCCTGCATGGCGCGCTGACTGGCGCGTCTGAAGCCATTGCCGACATGCCGCGGCGCTGGAGCGAGGCCCTGGCCGGCAACGGCGAGCTGGACCTCAGTGGTGTGCGCCTGCTATCCGACGCTCATTACCTGTGGTCGCCCGGCACTATTGCCGGCAACCTGACCAGTTTCTTCGCCAGCAAGGCCGTGCGTGGTCGCGTTGACCAGGTCAAAGGCGACCAATTGCCGCCGGCGCTGCAAGACCGTGCCTTCAAAGGCAAAGTCTATCGCCTGGCGGAGCTGGTCGTCGATGTCCCCAGCCTGCTGGCCCGACTCGCCGACCTGGCCGGTGACAGCCTGCTGGCTGGCGAGCAAATCGAACCCCTGCAGGATGCGGGCGAACTGCTCGGCCTGCGCGTCGATGGCCGCGAAATTCGTGCCCAGCGTATCGTACTCAGCGCAGGTGCGGGCAATGCTGCGCTACTTGAGATGATCGGCCTGAGCCAGCCCGCCATGCAACGTCGCCCATTGCATATGGTCATTGCCAAAGGCGCCAGCCTCAAACCGCTGTATGCCCATTGCCTGGGCGGAGGCCCCAAACCGCGCATCACGGTAACCAGTCACCCTGCAGCCGACGGCCAGTGGGTCTGGTACATGGGCGGTGATCTTGCCGAAGCCGACGGTGTGGCCCGCGAACCAGAAGCTCAAATTGCGGCCGCCAAGAAGGAAGTCGCCAGCCTGCTGCCGTGGATCGACCTGAGCCAGGTACGCTGGGCCACTGTACGCATTGATCGCGCTGAGCCCGCGCAGTCGGGGCTGGTGCGCCCGGACAACGCCTTCCTCGCCGAACAGAACCGCCTGCTGGTTGGCTGGCCGACCAAACTTGCGCTGGCGCCGGACTTTGCTGACCGGGTCCTGGCCAACCTCGAACGTGATGGCATCAAGCCCCGCGCGCACACTGCCCTACCCGATCTGCCCAAGCCATCGCTGGCTGTGCCGGTTTGGGAGCAATTGCTGCCATGAGCCTGCCTACCCTTCACGATCTGCACCGCCCTTTGGGCAGTACCGGCCTGCGCGTTTCTCCGCTGGGGTTGGGCACCGTCAAACTGGGCCGAGATCAAGGGGTCAAATACCCCAATGGCTTCACCATACCCGACGACGAGCAGGCCCGCCTGCTGCTGGCCCAGGCACGTGATCTGGGCATCAACCTGATCGATACCGCACCGGCCTATGGCCGCAGTGAAGAGCGCCTCGGCCCGCTGCTGCGCGGCCAGCGTGAGCAGTGGGTAATCGTCAGCAAGGTGGGTGAAGAGTTCAACGACGGTCACTCGCACTTCGACTTCAGCGCCGCGCACACGCGGTTCTCCATCGAACGCAGCCTCAAGCGCCTGGAAACCGACCACATCGACCTGGTGCTGGTCCATTCCGACGGCAACGACCTGCACATCCTCGAACACGAAGAGGTTTACCAGACACTCGAAGCCTTGAAGCAGGAAGGCAAGATCGGCGGTTTCGGCTTGTCCGGCAAAACCGCAGCGGGTGGTTTGAAGGCACTAGAGCGCGGCGATTGTGCGATGGTCACCTACAATCTGAACGAACAGAACGAACGCGTGGTGCTCGACTATGCCGCCGAGCATGGTAAAGCCATTCTGGTAAAAAAGGCCTTGGCCAGCGGCCATGTGTGCCTGAGCCCGGGTGTCGACCCGGTGCGTGCCAGCTTCGATCTACTGTTTGCCCACCCTGGCGTGAGCAGTGCCATCGTCGGCACTATCAACCCTGTACACCTGGCCCATAACGTCGCTACTGTTGCCGCCATACTCAGGAGCTGACGCCAGCGCCGCCGTCGCGGCCGACCCCAACGCAAGAAGGAGCCGACATGCCGCGAACGCTGATCCGCAAGAACCCGAGCAACTTCAAGACCCTGCCCCTGCATGTCGAAGCCAGCCCCGAGGGGCTGTGCTATCAAAGCATCGGCAAGCCTCAGAATTTCGTTCAGACCCAGCAGCGGCGCAAGCAGATTCAGCTGCAGGACAGTCAACGTTTCGCTGTTGAACTGGCCAATCTCGGCGTGTCGGTGCGACTGACACTGCATTGGCAAAACCGCGATTACTGGGTACTGGTGCGCCAGCAGCGGCAGGATCGCGGTGATGTGGTGCTCAAGCTTATCTCCGGCTATGTCCCTGCTCAGGAGCTGAACCTGCCACTGCACACGGCCATCCAGGAAGTCGCTGAAGAGTGCCTGCTGGAAACCCCGGAGGGCTGGCTTGGCGGGCGTTTCAACGACACCTGGCTGCCGGCCCCGTATGCTGACGCCCTGCATTACCGTGAGGCACTGCCTTTCATCCTCACGCCACAATCCGGCGCCGCACGCCCTGTGCGCTGCGCCAACCTGCAACTACTGGAGCGGCCGCGGGCCTACGTGCACTTGCCAACCGCCTCGTTGCAACTGATCTACGACTTGCGCCTGCAGGTGCCGCGCGAAGCAAAATCGCTGAGCTTGTTTCATGTCGATGAGCGGCTTGAAGGTGACCAACTGGTGGCCAGGCTCAATCGCAGCCGTCCTGACCTGTACCTGATGCCGCTGGAGGATGGTCATCCCCGTGCCGAACTGTACACACTGAAGAAAGACCGTTTACTGCCGGCAAGCACCCGGGGGCTGTACCTGGCAGAAAGCTTCGCCCGGCAGGAAGGCTGGCTGGTCAGGGATGAGCGGATTCGCTGGAAGGATTGGGTCAGCCAACAAGGGCTGGTGACGCCGAAACCCGACACCGGACTGCAACGGTTGACAGGCAAAGCGCGGGAGCTGCTGCAGATGGCGCGCGGGCTACACAAGTGACACGCTATTGATTCGTAGCCGCTGCCGCCAGGCTGCGATCGGCCGTGAAACGGCCGCCAAACAGAATGACGACTGCTTCGCAGCCGATCGCAGCCTGGCGGCAGCGGCTACAGGCTTTATCAGTGCTTGCGGATTTTTTCGACAATGGCCGTGGTCGAGCTGTTCTCAACCAGCCCCAGCACTTTCACCGTGCCGCCGTAGGCCTTGACGATGTCCGCGCCGACCACCTGGTCGATGCCATAATCCCCACCCTTGACCAGCACATCCGGTTTGACCTCGCTCAGAAGGTTTTCCGGCGTGCCCTCAGGGAAGCTGATGACCCAGTCCACCGCGCCCAGGCCTGCGAGCACGGCCATACGCCGGTCAACGCTGTTGATCGGTCGACCCGGCCCTTTCAGGCGACTGACCGACGCATCGTCATTGACTGCAACAATCAGTCGATCGCCTTGAGCACGTGCCTGCTCCAGATAGGTCACATGACCGGCATGGAGAATGTCGAAGCAGCCATTGGTGAACACAATCTTCTCGTTGTGCGCACGGGCATCGTCGATAGCCAGCAACAACTGATCGAGGCTCAGCACCCCGCGCTCAGAGCCCTCTTCGCGCTGGATGGCCCGGCGCAGTTCGGGTGCGCTGATAGCAGCGGTACCAAGCTTGCCGACCACGATGCCAGCTGCCAGGTTGGCCAGGCCCACGGCATGGGGCAGCTCTTCACCGGCGGCGATAGCAGCGGCCAGCGTCGAAATTACCGTATCGCCGGCACCGGTGACGTCAAACACTTCGCGGGCACGGGCTGGCAAGTGCAGGGCCGGATGGTCCGGGCGCAGCAGGGTCATGCCGTGCTCGCCACGCGTAACCAGCAGGGCACCCAGCTCAAGCTCATTCATCAGTTGGGCACCCTTGGCCACCAGCTCAGCCTCATCGGCGCAGCGCCCAACGATGGTTTCAAACTCGCTGAGGTTCGGGGTGATCAGGCTGGCACCACGGTAGATCGAGAAATCCTTGCCCTTGGGATCGGCCAACACCGGAATCCCTTTGGCCCGCGCCGCCTGGATCAGGCTCTGATGGTTCTTCAGTGCACCCTTGCCGTAATCCGACAACACCAAGACCTTGACCCCGTCGAGCAGGGTTTCGACTTCAGCACCCAGCGACAGTGGATCGGTGGCGAAAGGTTCTTCGAAATCGATACGCAGCAGTTGCTGATGACGGCTCATGACCCGCAATTTGACAATGGTCGGCTGGTGCGCGATGCGCTGGAAGATCGAGCGTACACCCGCCGCTTGCAGGCTGTTGGCCAGGCTGTCAGCGGCTTCGTCCTGGCCGGTAACACCAACCAGTGAAGCAGGAGCACCCAGGGCGGCAATGTTCAAGGCAACGTTGGCCGCACCACCAGGACGGTCCTCGATCTGTTCGACCTTGACCACCGGCACCGGTGCTTCAGGCGAGATCCGTGAGGTACCGCCATGCCAGTAGCGGTCGAGCATGACATCGCCCACCACCAGTACCGGGGCTTGATCGAAACGCGGCATGGACAACTTCATGGGCAACCCATATATACAAAATTAACAGGGGCGGATATTAGCACAGGCAAGGCAAACGCTTGATTACCGCCGTATCGACAAGCTATTGCAGGACGTGGCCGGAGCCCAGGGCGGGCTCCGGCGACAGGCTCAGGTGATATCGGCCTTGGCCGGTTCGTCCAGGCCCATGGCATGGAGCCTGGCGTAGTAGCCGTTGGCAGCCAGCAGCTCAGTATGGGTGCCGCGTTCGACCAGCTTGCCCTGATCCATGACCAGGATCATGTCAGCCTTCTCGATGGTCGACAGGCGGTGGGCGATGACCAACGTGGTACGGCCTTTCATCACATGATCCAGCGCTGCCTGGATATGCCGCTCGGACTCGGTATCCAAGGCCGAAGTTGCTTCATCGAGAATCAGCAGCGGAGCGTTCTTGAGCAAGGCCCGGGCAATAGCCAGGCGTTGGCGTTGGCCGCCGGACAACAACACACCGTTCTCACCCACCTGGGTATCGAAACCCTTGGGTAGCTGATCGACAAACTCCTTGGCATAGGCATCAGCAGCTGCCGCCTCGATATCCGCACGTGGCGCGCCAGCCAGATCACCATAAGCGATGTTATTGGCCACGGTATCGTTGAACAGGGTGACATGCTGGGTCACCTGAGCCACATGGCGGCGCAGGTTGCGCAAACGATAGTCCTCGATCTCTACGCCATCGAGGAGGATCTGCCCCTGATCATGGTGATAGAACCGCGGAATCAGCGCAGCCAGGGTTGACTTGCCACTGCCCGAACGCCCCACCAGGGCGATCATCTGTCCCGGTTCAGCAGTGAAGGAAATGTCAGTCAGAACCTGACGCTCAGTGTCCGGATACGTGAAGTTCAAGTTGCGCACTTCGAGGCGCCCCTCTACCCGCTCCAGTTCTACCGTACCGTTATCGACTTCTGGCGCTTCATCCAACTGCTCGAAAATGCTTTCGGCACCGGCCAAACCCTTCTGGATCGTTGAGCTGACTTCCGACAGTTGACGGATTGGCTTGGGCAGCAGGCCTGCGGCAGTGATATAGGCAACCAGATCACCTGCCGTGGAATCCCCACGCAGGAACAGTACCAGGAACATCAGCGTGGCCATCGCAGAATAGATCACCAGCTGCAGCATCGGCGTGTACACCGCGCCGGTCTTGGTCATGCGCAGTTGCTTGTCGGTGTTGCTCTGGCTTGCATTGGCAAAACGCTGTTGCTCGTAGCTCTCACCGCCAAAGCTGCGGACCACGCGGTAGCCCTGAATGGTTTCCGAGGCCACGTGGGTGACATCGCCCATGGCCACCTGGATCTTCTTGCTCTGCTTGCGGAATTTCTTGCTGGTGGTACTGACCATCATGGCGATGACCGGCAAGATAGCCAGCATCACCAGGGTCAGTTTCCAGTTCATCCACAGTAGGTAGGCGAACAGGAAGACCACCGTCAGGCCTTCACGGATCACCACCTTGATAGCATCGGTGGCAGCACCGGTGACCATGGTCACGTTGAAGGTGATACGCGAAATCAGGTGACCGGAGTTGTGGTTGTCAAAGTAGCGGTTCGGCAGCACCAGCAGCTTGTTGAACAACTCGACACGCAGGTCATGGACCAGCCCGAGCGAAACCTTGGCCAGAAAATAGTTACCCAGGAACGACCCCAGGCCTTGCCAGGCGGCGATCAGTACGATCAGCAACGGCACAGCCTGCAGGAGCTGCAAATCTTTCAGGTACGGAACATTAGGGAACAACACTGCCTGAGGGTTGCTCAAGCCATCGACGAAATACTTGAGAATCCCGGCCAACATTGGCTGGGTGGAGGCGAAGATGATGAAACCGAGGATACTCAGCATAAAAATGCCGATATAGGGTTTCACATAGCTCAGCAGCCGGAAGTAGATTTTCAGGCTGGAGCTGCTCTGCTGCTCCGCCTTTAGCGGTGTTTCGGCCATCGTCGAGCTCGCTGTTCAGATTGAACCGGAAATTTTATCACAGCCCGGGCGACGAGCACGCCCCCAGGCCACCAACAGAACCAACCCGGGGACCTCCCGAGTTCAGCCCACTCTCATCGCATCAACAACACCGGCATGGTGCATCAGCAAATTTTTCGGCATTATTACCGGTCCTTTTGCTCGCCCGTTGGCAAGGCCTCTATCCATGCAATGTTCCCGGCTACACCAGGTCGACCTCAACCAGCTCATCCTTGGCGCCAAAGTGCTGGAGGCTGATAGCTATGGCGCCAAAGTGTACCTGCTCAATGACGGCAATATCCTTAAACTCTTCAGGCGCAAGCGGTTAATTTCATCTGCCTTGCTGCGCCCGTATTCCCAACGCTTCATCGACAATGCGAAGCAGCTGAAGGAAAAAGGGATACCTACGCTTAAGGTGTTGAAGTACTACAAGCTGGATGCTCCGGGAATGACGGCAGTATTGTATCAACCACTGCCAGGAGAAACCCTCAGCCAATTGTCCCGCAAAACTGGCTTCAGCTGGCAGGAGCGCCTACCAGAGCTGGTGGCGCTGGTACGCAGGTTACACAAGGCGGGCATTTACTTTCGCTCGCTGCACCTGGGCAACATCGTCGTGACACCGGACCAGGAACTGGGTCTGATTGATGTTGCCGACATGCGTTTTATGCGGGCACCACTCTCTAAGCGCATGGTCAGGCGAAACGTGCAACATTTCGCCCGCTACATCGCCCGGGAGCGTCTAGAAGATCAATTCCCGCTCGCTGAGCTGGAAAGCCGCTTGCTGGGCTGAGCCCCTCAAGGCTTACCCAGCAACCTCCCGGAGAGTTGACTGAAACGCTGCCAGGCCTGTTCAGGGGCCAAGGCCTGATACTGCGCCTTGGCCACTTGCTTACCATCTCGCGACACACAGTCGGCAATTGCCTCTCCCCAGGCAGCCACATCACCAACGGCAATATAGCCGCCAGTATCACCTAGTTGCTCACGAAACACCGACAGGTCGCTGCACAGCACCGGCACATCGGCCATTACTGCCTCCTGCAGAACTAATCCCAGACCTTCAGACCGGGAAGGAATCAGCACCCAGTCAAATGCCCGATAGAGGCTGGACAGCTCACGACAGTGACCGTGAAGCGTCACGACCGCTTCCAATCCCAGCGCCCTGATGCGTGATTCGAGCACCGGCCGCTCGTTGCCTTCGCCGAGAATAACCAGGTGAATATCGGGTTGACGTTGGCGGGCCAAGGCAAATGCATCTATCAGATGATCGAAGCCCTTGCTGTCGACCAGGCGTCCGACGGCGCCAAAAACCGGCACACCTTGTAACGGTAATCCCAGGGACTGCCGGGCTGCCGTTCGCTCCAGCAACGCCTGGCGAAAGCTTTCTGGCTCAAGCGCCGAGCGCAACACCTGCACCGGTACGCCAAGGTCCCGCTGCAAGTCGTCGGCCAAGGTTTGTGAGACGGCGACGAGCGTGACTTGTGGCGTCTGAAAACTGCGCAACAACGCAATGTCCCCACGATGCAGGCGCGTCTTGCCATGAAAGACAATGGTCGCCCGCACCTGCGGAAGCTGGCGCAACACCGGCAAAACCAGGCGCGACACCCCCAGACCGTCAAGCAACACCACTTGAGTCCCGGCCTGCTTCAATGCATTACGAAAACGGCTGCGCATCCACGGATGCAGCAGTTTCCAGACATGCCTGCCCTTGAGAAGACGCTGAGACAACTGCCACTCGCGGGTCGAACCGTCATTGCAACAAGAACCATGCCCCTGCAACAGCCAACTGGTGACTGAAGCATTCGGCGCTGCGCGAGAAAGTATCTGCTGATGCACCTTGTGCACCGAAACATACGGGGCGCCGCCCGCCCACATGATATTGACGATATTCACGGGGCGTTACCCCCTCTTTCGGAGCGGATTATCAGCAAACAGACCAAGTCAATGTGCAAAGAAGCCCACTCCTGCGCCCAGGACCACCCCCGCCACCAACACCACAATCAGCTTGATACGATCACGTTTCCGGCGTCGCTTTTTGCGCCGGCGCTCCTCGGGCAGCCCCACATGTGCCCCGAAGCCTGTGTGCAGCACTGCGTCACCTTCAAGACTGACAGCAGTGAGATTCAACTCGGCGTAGCGTTTTGACAGCGCCTTTTCTCCAGCATAGGCGGCAAATGGCGCACAGCGCTGATAATCGCTAAGCCGGCGCAAGCCCGGGTTCAACGAAAAGCTCTGCCACTCTGGCTTGTCCGAAAGCAACGGGTAGCAGGGGACGCCGGCAATAACCTGACGCTTACCCAAATGGATATACGGGCTGTGTATCTTCAGGTCGTGGGCGTAGCTACGCAGCCAGACCTGAAGCAGCTGTGGGCTGACCTCGAGAATGTTCCAGGAGTCTTCGATAAAGCCCGGCCGATAGAATTCCCAGTCATCCTCGCAGTGAAAGATGTAAGGCGTTTTTACCTGACTATAGGCAAGGTCAATCGACGCCAACTGGCCCAACTTGGGACGATTGACGAATACCTTGCAGTGAGGCTTCCAATGCTCCGGGACCGCCTGGTGGACAGCATCATCCCCCGAGTCCTCAGTAATGAACACTTCACGAATCGGTGCAGTATTGAAACGATCGAAACTCTCGAGTGTAAGCTTGAGCAGGTCGAAGCGCCCGCAACTGGTAACCACCAAGGTTACTTCACTGTCATCACTGAATCGCACCGAATTCCCTCCCCATCTTCTGTATTCGATTGTTCGAGACCACTTCCCCTGACGCGGACAGCCGGCTCATATGCCCAGTCTCAAACGCAAGCGCTGCCAGCCGGTCAAGGCAGGACGGGAACGCAGAGGTGGCTGCATTTTTTCAACGATGCTACGACCCACTTGGGCGAAGCTAAACTGCGAGACAGCAAGGTCACGACCGTTGCTGCCAATGCGCTCAACCAGCGCCGGATCGGCACGCAACACCTTAAGCTTCTCTTGCAATTGGGCAATGCTGTCATACAGCACCACGTTGTGCATGTCTTGTAACCCCAGAGCGCGGTTCTCGGCCTCACCCTGGTCATACGCCAGCAACACGCAGCCACAGGCCATCGCCTCAAAATTCTTGATCATGTACTCGCCCATGCCGACATCGGCACTGACGAAGAAGCGAATGCGGTTGAGCGTGTCACAGTATTCTTCACCGGACTTGGTCCGGGTCACCAACAAGTTCTCGACCTGAGCGAGCTCATCGAGCAATGCCTTGCGCCCACTGTAGGCAACGCTGTTGGTACTGCCGACAAAGGCCAGATCAATGTCCCGCTCGCGCCCTTGATCGGTGAGCAGTTGCTGGTCGTAGCCCTTGGGCACGAACTCAGCGTCAAAGCCCTCTTGACGCAGGCGCTCGCTGACCATGTAGCCAGAACTGATTACCCGGGCCCAAGGCAACTGACGGTAGTGGGCGCTGAACTTGCCGGTGTACTTGCACGGGATGTAATTCTGGTAGGCATCATGTTCGAGGATAACCAGATTGGGCACCGTGCGGATGAAGCCGACCTGACGGATTTCCTGCTTGAAACGCAGGAAAAACACGATTCGATCGTATTTTTCGACATCGACTTCACGACGAAAATAGCTGCGCAAGTTGCGCTGATCTGCGCTGCTGAGCCAGCGCAGATCGCACTCACAATGGGCTGCGACACCGTCGTAGAGACGGTCCAGAATGGCCCGTTGCTCCTTCTGCACCAGAAATAGAACTTTCATTGTCTTCCTTGCGGCGCTTACCCGCCCGCTTACAGTCATGCGCCAGAATCAGAGATCACGGCGCCAGAACAATTCATGTCGACGCACGGCCTTACGGAAAAACTCGTTCTCGCCATAAGGCGACGCCCGCCGACCTGCGAGCCAGCGTTGTAACACGCGCCGAACACGACGCTTAAAGGGCGCCGGCGGCTGCAGGTCATGCATCATGCCCAGGGCCATGGCCTTGTCGCGCTGAGTCGTCAGATCCAGCGTCAGGCTGTAGGGCGCCCAAGCTTGCTGCGCCTCCAGTTGTGGTGGCAAGGCAACACCCGCCCCACTGTCACCCATCGGCCAGCGGTCGTTGTCATGCAGGTGATTGGCATAACCCAGCAACGTTTGCGGCTGCCACTCCAGCCCCAGCAAGGCTTCGAGCACAGCAGCCTGGGCGCAGATATGGTCAGGGTGTGGATCAAGGCTAGGATGAGGCATCACCAGCACCTCGGGGCGCGCCTTGAGCAACAATTCGCGCAGGTCGGCCAGTAAGTTATTCCAGGTCGGTGCACCATCCTGATCACCCGGCAATGTCAGCGCATTGAACTGCCTGAACAGCCGGGTATCCGCGAGTTCCGCCTCTCGCGAGGCTATTGGCTGATCCGGCGCGGCCTGCATCGTCGGCAACTGCAGACAGAAATAGCCAAGCTGGACACACTGCGACTCAGGAACCCCTGCCCAACGTGGTACGGCAATACTGTCCCAGGCCCGTAGCCGCCCCTTCAAACGCGCGGCCTCAGCCTTGGTCATGCCCATTTGCTGATAGTGCTCGGCCTCGATTTCACCAGCAGTCAGGGTCACGATCCAGGTTTCCTGGGCCTGACTGTAGAGGCCAAAAGCAGCAAGCTCGGCATCGTCGGCGTGCGGAGCAATGACCATCATCCGCTTTTGACGCAAATCGCTGCCTGGAACAACCCACAGTTGCCCCTCAGCCGCCAGACGGCAATAACGTCCGCGCAAGCGCAACTGCCCTGCAGCGAGCAATTCGCCCAGTCCCGTCAGATTAAGGTAACGCAGGCCCGCGACTCCGCGCTCGAAGGTCTGGCAATCATCGCCACTCAACAGCACCGCAGGGTCAAGGAATCGCCCCAACCAGCGGCTTTTCAAGCCAAGGGCCAAGACTAGAGTTTCACCACCAGCAAGCTGCAGGGGCGATTGCACCTGCACCATGCCATCAACCAGCTTGATCCGGTACGCCACGCATTGCGCGGGAAACTGATACTGGTAGTCCTCAGCAGGCGAATAGAACAGGTGATCGGCAAACCAGGCTTCATGGGCGACCCATAGCAGCGGTAGCAGCAACAGCGGCAACCACCACTGGACGAAAATCCCCAGCCCCAGCAACACGACCAGCGCAACCAGCAGCCCCAGCCGCTTGTTGCGCCGGTGCTGCTTGAGCAACTGCTGCTTGCGGCTCACACCTGATACACCGGCACGGGGTTGCACCAGCGATCCTTGTACTCGCGATCAGCGCGACCAAAGGAGAAGCGCAACGGCTTGTTACGCGCCCGGGCATCTTCCCAGGCCGCCTGGGTATTGAGGAAACTCAATACGCTGCCAGGGCTGAAGGCCTTGGTTTGCGGGTCGACGCCACCGTTGATGTACTCGACGCTGATCCACTCGGGTGCTTCCACCCGGTAGACCAACTGGATAGCAATAGGGGCATCGTCGAGAAACAACACCGAGCCGATCAATAGCTCGCGCAGTCGCTCGATGACTTCAGCCATGCGTTCGGCGCCAGTTGCCGGGAATTCCCAGCGACGCTGGAACAAATCGCAATAGATTGCCGCCAGTTCACCACTGGAAAAATCAGCAATCGGGCGCACCTGACCACCCGCCTCTTCAAGCAGACGCAACTCGCGGCGCTGGTTGTAGCGAAACTTCTTCGACAGGTCTTCAGGCGTTCTCGCCATCGCCAGTGATTCGGTCTGTGGCTTGAGGTTGGCAAAACGGCCTTGATTGAGCTCGGACAAGTAACGCCCGGCATGGCGCAAGGGCGCCTGGGCATCGGCAGCCGCTGGCAGAATCAGCTCGGCGTTACCCAGGTCATACAAGCCCTTCTTGCCTTGGCGCTTGAGCACATCCTTGGACAGCGCCAGATAACGACCCCAGGTAGGAATCGCCGCCTTGAGCTCGCCCTTGTGCTCCCAGCCCAGGTAGCGCACGGGAATCTGCGCCAGCTCCGCCAGTTGTTCGATGACCAGCGGATGAGTGGCCACACTACCGCCAAAGCATTGCCAGGCCTGCGCATAGGTGGGCGCATCGATCACGCTCCAGCCGCGCTCGCGCCAGCTTTGAATATGATTGAGCATCAAGCCTCCGCCGTCAGCGCGCGTACCGGCGCCAGCTGCCAGAAGGTGCTGCGCACAGCATCATCTGAGAAGCGCTGGTGCAGACGCGCAAGCATGCGCTCGGCGCATTCCTGGCGTTGTCCTTGATCAAGCACGGCTAGATGCTGCAGGCCTTGAGCCAGGCGCCCGGCATCAGCCAGCGGGAACAAGATACCGACACCTTCGACCACTTCCACGGCGCCGCCACACGCGGTGGCCAGCACCGGAACACCTGCGACCATTGCCTCAAGCAAGACCATGCCGAACGGCTCATGATCAGAACTCAGAGCAAAGGCGTCGAAAGCCTTGAAATAACGTCGTGCATCGGCCACTTGCCCGAGAAAGTCCACCTGCCCAGCAACCCCCAGTTCGGCTGCCAGGGTCTTCAATGACGACTCCAGTCGCCCCTGGCCGAGAATGGCCAGGCGCGCACCGGCTGGCAAGCCTGGCAAAGCCTGGGCAAACCCGCGCAACAGCGTAGCCTGGTCCTTGTCCGGGTGTAGGCGACCGACGTTGCCGACAATCCAGGCCTGCGGGTCCAACCCCAACGCTTGGCGCGCATCGGCGGCAGGCACCAACGCCGCTTGCAACGCGTCAATATCGATGCGGTTGTACAGGGTCTGGATGCGTTCGGCCGGCCATTTGGGCAGGCATTTGCGCATATCGTCACGCACCGCGTCGGAGACGCCGAGCAGACTCAGGCGCTGCCGGAAGAGGTTGGCAAACAGCTGACGACTGCCGCGCTGATAGTCACCAAAGGCATGATGCACGCCGATTACCGGCAGGCGGCTGCCGAGCAAGGCGATGTAGATCGGCTTGAAACGGTGAGCAATACAGAAGCTGAAATTGCGCGTGGCGACGATTCGACGCAATGCGCGAATCGCCCCCAGCTTAAGGCCACGGATGGCCTTGGAGCTGAATTCCAGGAAAATCACTTCGTCGGACGCACAACCGGCCGCCACCTGAGGATCGGCTGCGCCAGTCAAGAACACCGTGGTGACCTTGTAGCCGCTGCCGTTGAACAGGCTGGCGTATTGCCGTGCGCAGTCCAGGAACGGCCCGTCATAGCCGTGGCAGAACTGCAGGACGCGTTGTTCAGCCTTGGACGTCATAAGTGTCCGCACCGTCCTTGACTACCAAAATGTCTTCCATGATCAGGTATTGCAAATCCGAGCCGAAGAACATGTTCAGGGCATCGGTCGGCGAGCAGATCATCGGCTCACCACGACGGTTGAGCGAGGTGTTCAGCGACACGCCGTTGCCCGTCAGGTCTTCCAGCGCCTTCATCATGTCGTAGTAGCGCGGGTTGTACTCACGCTTGAGCACCTGGGCTCGCGAGGTACCGTCTTCGTGGACGACTTCCGGCACACGGGTCTTCCACTCTTCAGCCACTTCGAAGGTGAAGGTCATGAACGGCGCCGGGTGATCGATCTTGATCATTTGTGGCGCGACGGTGTCGAGCATCGACGGGCAGAAAGGCCTCCAGCGCTCGCGGAACTTGATCTGATGGTTGATGCGGTCGGCAACGCCAGCCACGCTTGGGCAACCAATGATCGAGCGGCCGCCCAGCGCACGTGGACCGAACTCCATGCGCCCCTGGAACCAGGCCACAGGGTTGCCGTCGACCATGATCTTGGCGATCTGCTCGGGCATGTTCTCCAGCTTGCGCCATTTCGGCTGGCTCGGGTGACGAGCACAGGCGGCAATCACGTCTTCATTGGAGTACGCAGGGCCGAGGTAGACGTGTTCCATCTTCTCGACCGGCACACCACGGGCGTGGGAGACGTAGGCTGCAGCGCCGACCGCAGTACCGGCGTCGCCGGACGCCGGCTGAACGAACAGTTCCTTGAGGTCAGGACGGGCAATGATCTTCTGGTTGAGTTTGACGTTCAACGCACAACCGCCGGCGAAGGCCAGCTTGCCGGTTTCCTTGAGGATGTCGCCCAGGTAGTGGTCGATCATCTGCAGAGCAAGCTTCTCGAACAGCGCCTGCATGCTGGCGGCGTAATGGATGTACGGCTCGTCGGCGATATCGCCTTCGCGCTTGGGACCCAACCACTCGATCAGCTTCGGCGAGAAGTAGAAACCCTTGCCCTTCTCTTTGTAACGGCGCAGACCGATAACGTTGGCGTAGTCGGTATTGATGACCAGCTCACCGTTCTCGAAGCTGGCCAGACGCGAGAAGTCATACTTGCTGGCATCACCATACGGGGCCATGCCCATGACCTTGAACTCACCGTCGAGCATCTCGAAACCGAGGAATTCGGTGATAGCACCGTACAGGCCGCCAAGGGAGTCTGGATCGAAGAATTCTTTGATCTTGTGGATCTTGCCGTTTTCGCCATAGCCGAAGAAGGTCGTGGCGTACTCGCCCTTACCGTCAATGCCGAGGATCGCGGTTTTTTCCTTGAAGCCGGAGCAGTGGTAAGCACTGGAGGCGTGAGCCAGGTGGTGCTCTACCGGTTCGATCTTGACTTTCTTCGGATCGAAGCCCAATTGCTCCAGACACCAGACGATCTTCTTGCGATAGCGCTTGTAGCGACGGTTGCCCATCAGGATCGCGTCGAGGGCGCGGTCCGGGGCGTACCAGTAACGCTTGGCATAGTGCCAGCGGGCTTCACCGAAGAGGCTGATCGGGGCGAACGGAATGGCCACCACGTCAACGTCGGACGGCTTGATGCCAGCCTGTTCCAGGCAGAACTTCGCCGATTCGTAGGGCATGCGGTTCTTTGCATGTTTATCGCGCACGAAGCGCTCTTCTTCAGCGGCGGCAATCAGCTTGCCGTCGATGTACAGGGCTGCGGAAGGATCATGGCTAAGGGCGCCGGACAGGCCAAGAATCGTCAATGCCAAGGGTCTAGCCTCTTCAATCTGTAAAAATGCGCCCTGGCCCCTTGGGGCGAGCGGCAACGAAAGAGCGGGATTATAGCGCATTCACCTGCGAGGCGGCACCGGGTGGGTGGAGGGGTATCGCACGATTTATTGGGAAGTCATGCAGAGCTGCGGCAAGGCCAACAGCCGGACTGACACTACAGCGGCAACGGCATTATTAAAGAAGAGCCCTACAGCCTTGCGAGAAGTTTCCACGTATACGTAAAAGGGCGATAGGAATTAGATAGCCAATGGAACTCTGACTATCACCGCAAGGACACACTTATGCAAATCCAATTGCCACCGACCATCGTTTATCCAGATGATTATGGAACACCGTCTTCGAGTGGTGGGCAGGCCGTGCCTGGGCATCCACTTGTTATAGCCAGGATATGGAAACAGCGAGATGAAGCCTACCTATCAGGCAACTGGTGGGCGATGTTCTGCCTGGATATAAAAAGAGCTCAATACAACAGACCACCATATTCGCTAGGACTAATGTCTGTAGACCTCTTGTGCGCTCACCATGCCGACCAGCTCAAGGCGACAACACCGGGAATATCCAACAGCGCAGCCTGGCAAAAAGGACGCAGCAAGGCCACCACCTACGGGGCTGACAAGTCCAAAACCCTAACCACTGAAACCTAGCTTTCTGGCGATATTTTCACTCCGCTCAAAGCATTCGCACACTTCATCTACGGAAAAGGCGCCACCGCCACAGTACCACTTGAAAAAACCAGACTATCGCCTTCACCACAGAAAATCCCTGAACTTCAAAAAATGATCGACTCTGCTGCCATAGGAAAAACCGAAATCGACATAAGGGTAAATTACGATACCTTTCAGGACTCCTTCAATACCGGCGCATATCTAGGAAATATCACACTACGTATCATCGGAACAATTGAACGCAATAAAGAAGGAAAAGTCACTTTTTCAGGCCAAGCTAGAGCATACAATGATATTTACGATGGCAACGCCAGCACTCACCGACAAATCTGGGCTGAAACTCTCACAACCGCCCTGCGCCTTGTTGGTGAAAAGAACAAGGCGACCCACTATGAAATCGAGCTACCAGGATCGATACCCATCACCTATTCGAATTGAATTTTGCGTGAGCGATAGGCATAGAGAAGACATGAAAACATTTGTAAAAATCATCTCAGCCCCTACGATTTTTTCTATTGCATGGCTATGCTTGATCACCCTCGCTGGCAGCACCCCTCCCAACCCTGACGACCCTCAGGACACGTACGGCCTACCGATCATCCTGCTATATGCGCTACTGATTTTTTGTCTAGGGGTTGCAGCGATAGCCGTAGCCCTGATCGGAAATGTGGTCACTCTGAAATTCGCACCATCCAACAAGAAATGGGTGAGGTACTGCTTCAGCTTGATCGCGAACACTCCCTTGTTGCTATTGGCGCTTTTTTCCGCAGCCGTTACGTTTGGATGCGTAAACCCTTCAGCGCTTTCGATGCTGACGATTGCGCTATTTCTGGCGAGTGCAGCCACATCCATGGTAACAACGAAAAGATCGGCAAACCGATTCGGCCATCCGACATGAAGCTACTCCGCAATCAACCAATCCATCCGCCAGCTACCCTGCGTCTGCGCCAACACCTGGCTCAGCCACGGCAGTAACTCACGCAGTTCTTCTTCCAGGCCCCAAGGCGGGTTGGCGATGGCCAGACCGGAGCCATTGAGCCCCTGCGGACTATCCTGGGGATGCACATACAGCTCGACCCGCAGCAGCTTCGGCGCACCGGTGCTGGTCAGGTCTTGATAGAAGCGCACCAGTTGACGCTGATCCTTGATCGGGTACCAAATCGCCGCGACGGTCTGGCGCATGCGACTGATTGCCTCTTTCAAAGCCACGGTGCAACGCTTGAGCTCGTCAGCCTGCTCGAATGGCGGGTCGATCAGCATCACCGCACGCTTTTCCTGCACCGGCAACAAGGCCCGCGGCACATGCCAGCCTTCACCCAGGTGCACGGCAACGCGCGGATCCTTCTTCATGTTGTCCTTGAGCATGCGCCCGTCTTCGGGGTGCTTTTCGTTGAGCAACACGCGATCCTGCTGACGCGCCAGGCGCCGCGCAAGCTCGGGCGAACCCGGGTAATAGCGCAGCTCACCATCAGGGTTCATTTTGCGCAGGATGCGCAGGTAGTCAGCGGTAACCTCCGGCAGATCGTCACGCCCCCAAAGCCGCCCGACGCCTTCAATCCACTCGCCGGTCCGCGTTGCCTGGTCGCCCTGCAGGTCGTACAGACCGAGGCCGGCATGGGTATCGAGGTAAGCGAACGGTTGTTCCTTACGCGTCATCAGCGCAATAAGGCGGGTCAACACGAGGTGTTTGAAGACGTCGGCGTGGTTGCCGGCGTGAAAGGCGTGACGATAGTTCATGGCAACTCCTGCAAGACCGTGCAGTTTACCCTGTCATGCCGACCACGTCAGGCACAGCAGCGCAAAACGACAACGGCCCGGACTCTTTCGAGGCCGGGCCGCTGTTAGACGCCGCTCAGCAGTCGATCAATGACCGACTTTGAACGCCTCATCTGCCGCTTCGAAACGCGACACCATTGCAGCCGAAGGGCTGCCGGCCTTACTGACGAAGTAGATAGCCAGGGCACCAAACAGGAAGCCCGGGATAATTTCGTACAGACCCCAGATGGAGAAGTGTTTCCATACCACTACAGTAACCGCACCAACCAGGATGCCAGCCAGCGCACCGTTGCGGGTCATGCCTTTCCACAACACCGAGATCAGTACAACCGGACCGAAGGCAGCACCGAAACCGGCCCAAGCGTAGCTGACCAGACCCAGAACGCGGTTCTCAGGGTTGGAGGCAATCAGAATGGCGACCACAGCAACCAGCAGCACCATGGCGCGACCGACCCAAACCAACTCCAGCTGCGAGGCACCCTTGCGCAGGAAGGTTTTGTAGAAGTCTTCGGTCAGGGCGCTGGAGCACACCAGCAGCTGGCAGCTCAGGGTACTCATGACCGCCGCGAGAATAGCCGACAGCAGCACACCGGCGATCCATGGGTTGAAGAGGATCTTTGCCAGTTCGATGAACACACGCTCATGGTTCTCGGTGACCGGACCTGCAACTTCAGGGTGAGCCGAGAAGTAGGCGATACCGAAGAAGCCCACAGCACAGGTACCGACCAGGCAGAGGATCATCCAGGTCATGGAGATACGGCGGGCCTTGGCGATCGACTTGACCGAATCGGCAGCCATGAAACGCGCCAGGATGTGCGGCTGACCGAAGTAGCCCAGCCCCCAACCCATCAGCGAGATAATGCCGATGAAGGTGGTGCCCTTGAGCATGTCGAAGTTCCCTGCGTCCTTCAGCTCAATGGCAGCAAACGTTGTATCAAGGCCGCCAGTGGCGATCAGCACGATTACTGGGGTCAGAATCAGGGCAAAGATCATCAGGGTCGCTTGAACAGTATCGGTCCAGCTCACAGCCAGGAAGCCACCTACGAAGGTGTAGGCAATGGTTGCCGCCGCACCGGCCCACAGGGCGGTTTCGTAGGACATGCCGAAGGTACTTTCAAACAGACGGGCACCGGCAACAATGCCGGAGGCGCAATAAATGGTGAAGAACACCAAGATCACAACGGCGGAGATAATCCGCAGCAGCCCGCTTTGGTCTTCGAAGCGGCTGGAGAAGTAATCAGGCAAGGTCAAGGCATCGCCGTTGTGCTCAGTCTGCACACGCAGACGGCCGGCAACGAACAGCCAGTTCAAGTAGGCACCGATGATCAGACCGATGGCGATCCAGCTTTCCGACAGGCCCGACATATAGATGGCACCCGGCAAGCCCATCAGCAGCCAGCCGCTCATGTCCGAGGCACCGGCCGACAGTGCGGTTACAACGCTACCGAGGCTACGGCCGCCGAGGATGTAGTCAGACAGGTTGTTGGTGGAGCGATAGGCCATGAAGCCGATCAACACCATTGCCGCGATATAGATCACGAATGTGATCAAGGTTGGATTGCTTACACTCATTGTTGCGCCCTGGCGTTTGTTTTTATGTAGCGACAGCCTCAAGAGAGGTTGCACCCAGGCCGCGAATCCTATGCAACAACGCAAAGATGGTGCAACCTGTTTTTACAATCCAGTTGCACCTCGTCGGATTTCTTGCGCCGCAGTGGCTTTTTGCTCCTTTTCGGAGCAAAAACCTCAGCATGCAGAAGAAAATGCACCATAAACAGCCATTTTCCCCGTGGGGTTTTACCCAACGGACGAGCTGCACTCTTTTCCTACTTATTTTGGGTTGCACTAGGTTGCACCCGAAATCGCGCACAGCTAATCTTGGCGCCAGCTTAAGCCACAGCCTGTGGCAATAATGAGGATAAGAAATGGCGACGACCACCCTTGGGGTCAAACTCGACGACCCTACCCGTGAGCGACTCAAAGCAGCTGCGCAGTCTATTGACCGCACGCCGCATTGGTTGATCAAGCAAGCGATCTTCAATTACCTGGAGAAGCTCGAGGGTGGCGCCACCCTGACCGAACTCAGCGGTCAGACCAACCATAACGGCGACGATGCCGGCGAAATCCAGAGTGACCACGCCCACCAGTGCTTCCTCGAGTTTGCCGAAAGCATCCTGCCGCAGTCGGTACTGCGCTCGGCGATCACCGCCGCGTACCGCCGCCCTGAGCCAGAAGTTGTACCTATGCTGCTGGAGCAGGCACGCTTGCCTGCCGCCATGGCCGAGGCCACCAACAAGCTGGCCGCCGGCATTGCCGAAAAGCTGCGCAACCAGAAGAGCGCTGGCGGCCGCGCCGGTATCGTTCAGGGCCTGCTGCAGGAATTCTCCCTGTCGTCCCAGGAAGGCGTGGCCCTGATGTGCCTGGCCGAAGCACTGCTGCGTATCCCCGACAAAGGCACCCGTGATGCGCTGATCCGCGACAAGATCAGTACCGGCAACTGGCAACCACACCTGGGCAACAGCCCCTCGCTGTTCGTCAACGCTGCAACCTGGGGCCTGCTACTGACCGGCAAACTGGTCTCGACCCACAATGAATCTGGCCTGACCTCTTCGCTCAGCCGCATCATTGGCAAAAGCGGCGAGCCGATGATTCGCAAGGGCGTCGACATGGCCATGCGCCTGATGGGCGAGCAATTCGTCACCGGCGAGACCATTGCCGAAGCCCTGGCCAACGCCAGCAAGTTCGAAGCCAAGGGCTTCCGCTACTCCTACGACATGCTCGGCGAAGCCGCACTGACCGAGCACGACGCGCAAAAATACCTGGCCTCCTACGAGCAGGCGATCCACTCGATCGGTAAAGCTTCCCATGGCCGTGGTATCTATGAAGGCCCGGGCATCTCGATCAAGCTCTCGGCCCTGCACCCGCGCTACAGCCGTGCCCAGTACGAGCGCGTGATGGAAGAGCTGTACCCACGCCTGCTGTCGCTGACCCTGCTGGCCAAGCAATACGACATCGGCCTGAACATCGACGCCGAAGAGGCCGACCGCCTCGAGCTGTCGCTGGACCTGCTTGAGCGCCTGTGCTTCGAACCACAACTGACCGGCTGGAACGGCATCGGTTTCGTGATTCAGGCTTACCAGAAGCGCTGCCCGTACGTAATCGACTACGTCATCGATCTGGCCCGCCGCAGCCGCCATCGCCTGATGATCCGTCTGGTAAAAGGCGCCTACTGGGACAGCGAGATCAAGCGCGCCCAGGTCGAAGGTCTGGAAGGCTATCCGGTTTATACCCGCAAGGTGTACACCGACGTGTCCTACATCGCTTGCGCCCGCAAGTTGCTGTCGGTGCCGGAAGTCATCTACCCGCAATTCGCCACCCACAACGCTCACACTCTGTCGGCCATTTACCATATCGCCGGTCAGAACTACTACCCAGGCCAGTACGAGTTCCAGTGCCTGCATGGTATGGGTGAGCCACTGTACGAACAGGTTGTCGGCAAGGTTGCCGATGGCAAGCTGAACCGTCCGTGCCGCGTGTACGCACCCGTCGGCACCCACGAAACGCTGCTGGCCTACCTGGTTCGCCGCCTGCTGGAAAACGGCGCCAACACCTCGTTCGTCAACCGCATCGCCGACCAGTCGATCTCGATCCAGGAACTCGTTGCTGACCCGGTTGCGACCATCGAGCAAATGGCTACCCAGGAAGGCAATTTCGGCCTGCCGCACCCGCGCATCCCACTGCCGCGCGACCTGTACGGTACCGAGCGGGCCAACTCCGCGGGTATCGACATGGCCAACGAACACCGCCTGGCGTCGCTGTCCTGCGCCCTGCTAGCCACTGCCCATAACGACTGGAAAGCCGCGCCGATGCTCGGTTGCGCTTCCAGCAATGAAGTAGCAGCGCCGGTACTCAACCCGTCCGATCACCGTGACGTGGTCGGCCATGTACAAGAAGCTACCGTTGCCGACGTCGACAACGCTATCCAGTGCGCCCTCAACGCAGCACCGATCTGGCAGGCCACCCCGCCCGCCGAGCGTGCAGCCATCCTCGAGCGCGCCGCAGACCTGATGGAAGCCGAGATCCAGCCGCTGATGGGTCTGCTCGCCCGTGAAGCTGGCAAGACCTTTGCCAACGCCATCGCCGAAGTTCGTGAGGCAGTCGACTTCCTGCGCTACTACGCCGTACAAGCACGCAACGATTTCAGCAACGATGCCCACCGCCCATTGGGCCCAGTGGTCTGCATCAGCCCGTGGAACTTCCCGCTGGCAATCTTCAGCGGTCAGGTTGCGGCTGCTTTGGCTGCCGGTAACCCAGTGCTGGCCAAGCCTGCCGAGCAAACCCCGCTGGTCGCCGCCCAGGCCGTGCGCCTGCTGCTGGAAGCCGGTATCCCGGAAGGCGTAGTGCAACTGCTACCGGGCCGCGGTGAGACGGTCGGCGCTCGTCTGGTCGGTGACGACCGGGTCAAAGGCGTGATGTTCACCGGCTCCACTGAAGTCGCTCGCCTGCTGCAACGCAACATCGCCGGTCGCCTGGATGCCCAGGGCCGCCCGATCCCGCTGATCGCCGAAACCGGCGGCCAGAACGCGATGATCGTCGACTCCTCGGCGCTCACCGAACAAGTGGTCATCGACGTTGTGTCCTCGGCCTTTGACAGCGCCGGTCAACGCTGCTCGGCACTGCGCGTACTGTGCCTGCAAGAAGACTCCGCCGACCGCGTGATCGAAATGCTCAAGGGCGCCATGGCTGAAAGCCGCCTGGGTAACCCAGAGCGCCTGTCCGTGGACATCGGCCCAGTGATCGACGCCGAAGCCAAGGCGGGTATCGAGAAGCACATCCAGGGCATGCGCGATAAAGGTCGCTCGGTCTACCAGATGGCCATTGCCGAAGGTGAAGAGCTCAAGCGTGGCACCTTCGTCATGCCGACCCTGATCGAGCTGGAAAGCTTCGACGAGCTGCAACGCGAGATCTTTGGCCCAGTTCTGCACGTGGTGCGCTACAACCGCAAAGACCTCGACCAACTGATCGAGCAGATCAACGCCTCCGGTTACGGCCTGACCCTGGGTGTACACACCCGGATCGACGAAACCATTGCCAAGGTCATCGACAACGTCAACGCCGGTAACGTCTACGTCAACCGCAACATCGTCGGTGCCGTGGTCGGCGTCCAGCCGTTCGGTGGTGAAGGCCTGTCCGGTACTGGCCCGAAAGCCGGTGGCCCGCTGTACCTGTACCGCCTGCTATCGACCCGTCCAGCCGATGCCATTGAGCAATCGTTCCAGCGCACTGACGGTGACAACGCTCCGGACACCCGTCTGCGCGAAGAGCTGAGCAAGCCACTGCAAGCATTCAAGGCCTGGGCTGCGAGCAACAAGCTGAACGATCTGGTCAGCCTGTGCGAACAGTTCGCCCAACAGTCGCAAAGCGGTATCAGCCGCCTGCTGGTCGGCCCGACCGGTGAGCGCAACAGCTACACCATCCTGCCGCGTGAGCACGTGCTGTGCCTGGCCGAGGTCGAAGCTGACCTGCTGACCCAACTGGCTGCGGTACTGGCCGTGGGCAGCTCGGCAGTATGGCCGGAAGGCGAATTGAGCAAGACCCTGCGCAACCGTCTGCCAAAAGAAGTACAGGCACGCATCAAGCTGGTCGGTGACTGGACCCAGGATGAGGTGGTGTTCGACGCCGTTCTGCATCATGGCCACTCCGACCAACTGCGCGCTGTCTGTGAGCAGGTGGCCAAACGCGCCGGCGCCATCGTTGGCGTCCACGGCCTGTCGTCGGGTGAAACCTCAATCGCCCTGGAGCGCTTGGTTATCGAGCGTGCGTTGAGCGTCAACACTGCTGCTGCCGGTGGTAACGCAAGCTTGATGACAATCGGCTGATAGACCAGGCAACCCCATCGCCGGCAAGGCCGACTCCCACAGGAATCAAGACAGTCTTGATTAGTGTGGGAGCCGGCCTTGCCGACGAAGAGGTCCTGGCAGTCAGCGCAGTCGGCATATCACCCCCATCTATGGTGCTAGGCACCCTCCCTTCCCCCTCCTAGACTCGACGCATCCCCAGACAGGAATGCCGTCATGTCCGAGACCCTGCTCAGCGCCCGCAACCTGGCCTTCGAACTCTATGAAGTGCTCGACGCCGAGTCCCTTACCCAACGCCCTCGCTTCGCCGAACACACCCGTGAGACCTTCGATGCCGCGCTGAACACTGCGCGCACGATTGCCGAAAAGTATTTCGCGCCGCACAACCGCAAGGGCGACGAACAGGAACCGCGCTATGAAAATGGCGAAGCGGTGTTAATCCCCGAGGTCAAACCCGCCGTCGATGCCTTTCTAGAGGCCGGCTTTCTCAACGCCAGCCGCGACTTCGAAGCTGGCGGCATGCAATTGCCGACCCTGCTTTCGCAAGCATGCTTTGCTCACTTCCAGGCCGCCAACGCCGGGACTACCGCCTACCCGTTCCTGACCATGGGCGCGGCCAACCTGATCGAGAGCTTCGGCACTGACGAGCAGAAGCGCCTGTTTCTGCAGCCGATGATCGAAGGCCGCTTCTTCGGCACCATGGCCCTGACCGAGCCCCATGCTGGCTCGTCGCTGGCCGACATTCGCACCCGCGCCGAGCCCACCGGTGATGGTAGCTATCGCCTGCGTGGCAACAAGATCTTCATTTCCGGTGGCGACCACCCACTGTCAGAAAATATCGTGCATATGGTCTTGGCCAAGCTGCCTGATGCGCCAGCTGGGGTGAAAGGCATTTCGCTGTTTATCGTGCCCAAGTACCTGGTCAATGCCGATGGCAGCCTGGGCCCACGCAACGACGTGTTACTGGCCGGGCTGTTCCACAAGATGGGCTGGCGCGGCACCACCTCCACAGCGCTGAACTTCGGCGACAATGGGCAATGTGTCGGTTATCTGGTGGGCAAGCCGCATCAGGGTCTGGCCTGCATGTTCCAGATGATGAATGAGGCGCGCATCGGCGTCGGCATGGGTGCGGTGATGCTCGGCTATGCCGGTTATCTGTACTCACTTGAGTATGCGCGCCAGCGACCACAAGGGCGCCTGCCGGATAACAAGGATCCGGCCACCGCAGCTGTGCCAATCATCAGCCACACCGATGTAAAGCGCATGCTGCTGACCCAGAAAGCCTATGTCGAAGGCGCCTTCGACCTAGGCTTGTATGCAGCACGGTTGTTCGATGACAGCCAAAGTGGCGAAACCGAGGCTCACCGCCAGCAGGCACATGAGCTGCTCGACCTGCTCACCCCAATCGTCAAATCCTGGCCTTCGGAGTTCTGCCTCAAGGCCAACGAGCTGGCCATCCAGATTCTCGGTGGTCACGGCTACACGCGCGAGTACCCGGTCGAGCAGTACTACCGCGACAACCGCTTGAACCCAATCCACGAAGGCACCCACGGCATCCAGTCGCTCGACCTACTGGGTCGCAAGCTGGCGCAGAACGGCGGCGCCGGGCTCAAACAATTGGTACGTCTGATCGCAGGCACCTGCGAGCGCGCCAGTGGCTACCCCAACCTTGATCATTTGCGCATGCCACTTGAGCAATTGCAGGTGCGCCTGCAGAGCGTAACCCTTAGCCTGCTCGGCGATCTGGCCCAAGGTCAGGTCAGCATCGCTCTGGCCAACTCAGCGCTGTACCTCAAGGCCTTCGGTCACTGCGTCATCGGCTGGCGCTGGCTGGAACAGGCGATTCATGCTGAACAGGGCCTGGCCCGGGGCATTCCCGCCGACCACGACTTCTACCAAGGCAAGTTGCAGACGGCACGTTATTTCCTGACCTGGGAAGTGCCGGGCTGCCATAATGAGCTGGCCTTGCTCGAGGCCCGTGACGACACCTGCCTGAGCATGCGCGACGGGTGGTTCTGAGGGGGAACCACCGTACTCACGGAGGTTCTTGCATGTTTGAGATGAGCGCATTGCTGCGCCAGCGCTTTGCCGCCCTGCGCAGCGATGCCGAATTTTTCTCCCTGCGCTATGTGCAGCAGTCCCAGCAGCAGCTTTCAGTGCGCAAGAACGTCGCCGAGCCGCCGTTTTTCTACCGTGACGAAGGCGTAATGCTGACCGTCCGGCTCAAAGGTGTTGAGGCCTATGCTGCCACTGCCGATTTGTCTCAGGCAGGCCTGCAACGCGCCCTGGAGCAGGCGCAGCTGCTGGCTGCGCAGATTGGCGCACAGGCATTGCTTGACCTCAGCGAGCAGCCCGTAGCCACGGGGCGCAGCGACTATTACTCGCCCAACCTCGAACAGCCCTTCCCGCCCCTGGCCGACTGCTATGCCTTGCTCGCCCGTGAGTCGGCCAGCGTGCCCGCCGACAGCCGTCTAGTGAACTGGCAGGCAAGCCTTGGCATCAGCGACGTCGAACAGATCTACTTGAACACTGCCGGGGCCGAGCTGCGCCAAGCCCAACGTTTTGTCTATCCCGGCTTCGGCGTTACCGCGTTCGATGGCCAGGACAGTCAGAGCCGCACCCTGGGTCGGGACAACTTCGGTCAGCAAGGCGGCCTGGATGTTATCGAGCGCTGCGGCCTGATTGGCGCTGGCGTCAAGGTCGCTGACCAGGCCCTGCAATTGCTCCTGGCAGCCAATACCCCCAGCGGGGTCCGCGACCTGCTGCTGATGCCCGACCAGATGATGCTGCAGATTCACGAATCCATCGGCCATCCATTGGAGATGGATCGAATTCTCGGCGATGAGCGCAACTACGCCGGCACCAGCTTCGTCAAAGCCAGTGATTTCGGCACCCTGCAATACGGCTCGAAATTGCTCAACGTGACCTTCGACCCGAGCATTGGCGAAGAGCTGGCCAGCTACAGCCATGACGACGATGGCAGCGCCGCCGACAAGCAGTTCCTGATCCGCGATGGCTTGCTGCTGCGCCCCCTCGGCGGCGCCCTGTCGCAGTTCCGTTCGGGCCTGGACGGTGTTGCCAATAGCCGCGCCTGCGGTTGGAACCGCGCACCAATCGATCGAATGGCCAACCTAAATATCGAGCCCGGCGACAAAAGTCTGGAGCAACTGATTGCCGGTATCGAACACGGTATCCTGATGCGCACCAACCGCTCCTGGTCCATCGATGATGCGCGCAACAAGTTCCAGTTCGGCTGCGAATGGGGCCAGTTGATCGAAAACGGTGAGCTCAAGGCGGTAGTGAAGAACCCCAACTACCGGGGGATATCCGCACAGTTCTGGGGCAACCTCAGTGCTGTTGGCGACGCCAGCACTTTCCAGGTGCTGGGCACGCCCAATTGCGGCAAGGGCGAGCCAAACCAGGTGGTTAGGGTCGGGCACGCTTCACCGGCCTGCGTGTTCAGCCAGATCGACGTATTCGGAGGAGACGCCTGATGGCCGCCACCCCACTGCACAGCTTCCAAAACCTGGTGGCCTGCCTGCAACAACAGGTTCAAGCACCCGAACATTTCACCCTGAGCTACAGCGCCGAACAGTCGCATTTCATCCGTTTCAACCATGCCAAGGTACGCCAGGCCGGTGAAGTGCAACAAGCCAGCTGCGTCCTCAAACTGGTCAACGACGGCCGTCAGGCAGAGCTCCAGTTCACCTTAGGCAACGATGCCGAAGTAGACCGGCAGCGCTTGCTGCAAGCACTCGACCAACTGCGTCAGACCTTGCCGCTGCTTGCAGCTGACCCCTATCTACAACTCAATGACAGCGCCTGGAACAGCCACAGCGTGCAGGACCAGCCCCTGCCTGAGATCGCTCAGGTATTGGCGCAGATCGAGCAAGGGGCAAGTGACCTGGACCTGGTCGGCATCTACGCCGCGGGACCGATCTGTCGTGGCTTTGCCAACTCTTTCGACGCCTTCGGCTGGCACCAGGCCAACAGCTTCAACTTCGACTGGAGTCTGTTCCATAGCAACGGTCAGGCCGTCAAAGCCAACTATGCCGGCCAGAACTGGAACTGCGATGCCTTTGCCCTGCGCCTGCGCCAGGCACGCGAACAGCTGGAATACCTGGGTCGGCCTCTCAAGACCCTCGCCCCTGGTGAGTACCGCGCCTACCTGGCCCCGGCGGCAATCGATGAGATCATGGCCATGCTCTGCTGGGGCGGTTTCTCCGCTCAGTCACTGGCCACCAAGAACAGTCCACTGCAACGCCTGTACGCCAGCGATGCGCGGCTCAATCCAATGGTCAGCATTGCCGAGCAAGTCAGCGGCTCGCTGAGCCCGGCGTTTTCCGATGAGGGCGCGCCGCGCAACGATTTGCGCTTGATTGAGCAAGGCCAAGGCCTGGACCGGTTGATCTGTGCCCGCAGCGCCGCCGAGTTCGAGCTGCTCGCCAACGGCGCCGATGGCCATGAGTCGCCTTGCGCACTGAGCATGGCCGCTGGCGAGCTCGCACAAGAGCAGATCCTCACCCGCCTGGACACCGGCCTGTACATCAGCAACCTCTGGTACCTGAACTTCTCCGACCTGCCCGCCGCACGCATGACCGGCCTGACTCGCTTCGCCACTTTTTGGGTCGAGAACGGGAAAATCCAGGCACCGGTCAGCACCATGCGTTTTGATGACAGCGTCTACAGTTTGTTGGGTTCGCAGCTGGAAGCGTTGACCGCCGAGCGGGAGCTGATCCTGTCGACCAGCACCTACGGGCAGCGCCAGACCAGTTCCAGCCATTTGCCGGGAGCGCTGGTCAAACGCCTGACGTTGACATTGTGATGGCCTCATCGCCGGCAAGGCCAGCTCCCACAGAGGATGTGTGCGAGCCGGCCTTGTCGGCGATGAGGCCCTAAAGGACACCTGAGAAATCATGCCCAATCGCACCCCGCTGGACTCGACCACCGCCCGCTGGATCCCTTGGGTCGTGGCCATCGCTTTCTTCATGCAATCGCTCGACGGCACCATCCTCAACACCGCGTTGCCAGCCATGGCCCGGGACTTGGCCGAAGACCCGTTGCGCATGCAGTCGGTGATCATTGCCTACATGCTCACGGTGGCCCTGCTGATCCCGGCCTCGGGCTGGATCGCCGACCGCTTCGGCACCAAGCGCATCTTCTTCGGCGCGATCCTGCTGTTCAGTCTCGGCTCGCTACTTTGTGCCCTGTCTGAAAGCCTCAGCATGCTGGTAGCAGCGCGGGTGGTGCAGGGCTTGGGCGGTGCACTGATGCTGCCAGTAGGCCGCCTGGTCGTGCTGCGCGCCTACCCGCGCTCGGAGCTGGTACGGATCATGAGTTTCATCACCATTCCTGGCCTGCTCGGCCCGCTGCTGGGCCCAACCATGGGCGGCTGGCTGGTGGAAATCCTCAGCTGGCACTGGATCTTCCTGCTCAACCTACCGGTGGGTGTCATCGGCTGTTACGCCGTATGGCGCTTCATTCCCGACCTGCGCGGCAGTGAACGCACACGCTTTGACGGTGTGGGATTCGTGTTGTTCGGCGCAGCTATGGTGTTGATCACCATCGCCATGGAAGGTCTGGGCGAACTGCACCTGCCGCACCTGCGGGTGATGTTGCTGTTGTTTGCCGGTATGGCCTGCCTGGCGGCTTACTGGCTGCGCGCCGGAAGCATCGACAATCCGCTGTTCTCGCCCAGCCTGTTTCGCACTCGAACCTTTTCCGTGGGCATTCTCGGCAACCTGTTCGCCCGTCTGGGCAGCGGCGCCCTGCCCTTTCTGATACCACTGCTGTTGCAAGTGGCACTGGGCTACTCACCGGCCCAGGCCGGCATGAGCATGATTCCCCTAGCCGCAGCCGCGATGCTGGCCAAGTCGATTGCGCGGCCGTTAATCGAGCGCTTCGGCTATCGCACCATTCTGACTGGCAACACCCTGTTACTCGGCCTGCTGCTGGCCAGTCTCGGCCTTGTGGACGAACAAACGCCTTATGCCTTGCTACTGTTCCAACTGGGCTTGCTAGGTGCCGTCAACTCCATGCAATTCACCGCGATGAACACGGTAACCCTGATCGATCTTGACGACGCCAGCGCCAGCAGCGGCAACAGCTTGCTCTCGGTAGTCGCGCAACTGTCCCTGAGCCTTGGCGTGGCTTGTGCCGGCGCGTTACTCGGCGGTTTTACTGCCGCGGGCAATGCCGAGAGCGTGGAGAGCACCTTAGGCGCTTTCCAGCTGACGTTCCTCACCATCGGCCTGATGGCCATGCTGGCAGCAGCAATCTTCATGCAACTGTCCAGGACAGACGGAAGGCGTACCCCTCGTCCGGAACCGGAGATCGAGCCTTAGGGCTAAAGGCCACGAGGCTGGTACACTGCGCGACATTTTGTTTTGCAGGCCCGCCTCGTGACCACCATTGCCACCGCCTTCGCCACCTTGCCGCTGTCCGCCGCCATGCTGGCCAACCTGGACGCCCTCGGCTACGCCCAAATGACCCCGATCCAGGCCCAGAGCCTGCCGGTCATCCTCAAGGGTATGGACCTGATTGCCCAGGCCAAGACCGGTAGCGGCAAGACCGCCGCGTTCGGCATTGGCCTGCTCAACCCAATCAACCCGCGCTACTTCGGTTGCCAGGCGCTTGTCCTGTGCCCAACCCGCGAGTTGGCCGACCAGGTGGCCAAAGAACTGCGCCGCCTGGCTCGCGCTGAAGACAACATCAAGATCCTGACCCTGTGCGGCGGCGTGTCGCTGGGCCCGCAGATCGCTTCGCTGGAGCATGGCGCGCACATCATCGTCGGCACCCCCGGCCGCGTTCAGCAGCACCTGAGCAAAGGCACCCTGGTGCTCGACGGCCTCAATACGTTGATCCTCGATGAAGCCGACCGCATGCTCGACATGGGCTTCTACGACGCCATCGCCGACATCATCGGACAAACCCCGAAGCGTCGTCAGACCTTATTGTTCTCGGCTACTTACCCGGCCGGCATCAAGCAATTGGCCTCGACCTTCATGCGCGACCCGCAAACCGTCAAGGTTGAAGCCCTGCACGCCGACAGCCAGATCGAACAGCGCTTCTACGAAATCGCCCCTGAGCAGCGCATGGAAGCGGTGAGCAAAGTACTCGACCACTTCCGACCACAATCCTGTGTAGCGTTCTGCTTCACCAAGCAGCAGTGCCAGGAGCTGGTCGAACACCTGCAAGCCAAAGGTGTCGCTGCCCAGGCGTTACATGGCGACCTGGAGCAACGCGACCGTGACCAGGTGCTGACCTTGTTTGCCAACCGCAGCCTGTCCGTACTGGTGGCCACCGATGTCGCTGCCCGCGGCCTGGACATCGATGCCCTGGACATGGTCATCAACGTCGAACTGGCCCGCGATGCCGAGATCCATGTACACCGCGTCGGCCGCACCGGCCGCGCCGGTGAGAAAGGTCTGGCGGTGAGCCTGGTCGCTCCCGCCGAAGGCCATCGCGCCCAGGCAATCGAGCAAATGCAGAAAGCCCCACTGCGCTGGGAGCAACTGGACAGCCTTAAGCCTCAGAGCGGTGCCCCGCTGCTGCCGACCATGAGTACCCTGTGCATTGCCGCAGGCCGCAAGGACAAGCTGCGCCCAGGCGATATCCTTGGCGCCTTGACCGGTGATGCCGGCTTGCCGGGCACTCAAGTGGGCAAGATTGCGATTTTTGACTTCCAGGCGTTTGTTGCGGTGGAACGGGCAGTGGCCAAACAGGCGTTGCAGCGGCTGAACAGCGGCAAAATCAAGGGGCGCTCATTGCGCGTGCGCATCGTCTGAGTGCGTTGTTGATTTTGCCGGCTTCATCGCCGGCAAGTCCGGCTCCCACAGGGCCAGAGGCAAGCACGTGACATTGTGGAAGCCGGCCCTTCAGGCGATGGCTTCACCACCGATTTTTGAGGATTTTGCAGTGCGTTCCACCGAAGTGATCATCATTGGCGCAGGCGCCGCTGGCCTGATGTGTGCCCTGACCGCCGCCGGTCGCGGCCGTCAGGTGCTGCTGCTCGACCATGCCAACAAACCGGGCAAGAAGATCCTGATGTCCGGCGGTGGCCGTTGCAACTTCACCAACATGTACACCGAGCCTGCGAACTTCCTTTCGCAGAATCCGCACTTCTGCAAATCGGCCCTGGCCCGTTACACCCAGTGGGACTTCATCGAGATGGTCGGCAAACACGCCGTGCCCTATCACGAGAAAAAACTCGGACAACTGTTCTGCGACAACAAGTCCAGCGACATCCTCGGCATGCTTCTGAGTGAATGCGACAACGCCGGCGCCGAACTGCGCATGGATACCCGTATTGATCAGATCGAGAAAGTCGACGGTGGTTACTTGCTGGAAACCAGCGCTGGACAGCTCCAATGCCAATCACTGGTGATCGCTACCGGCGGCCTGTCGATCCCGACCTTGGGCGCTACTGGTTTTGGTTATCAGGTCGCTCGCCAGTTCGGCCATACCTTGCTGCCAACCCGAGCAGGCCTTGTGCCGTTCACCATCACCGAGCCACAACTCAAGGCGATCTGCACAGAACTGTCCGGCACTTCGGTTGATTGTGTCGCCAGCTGCAACGGCACCAGCTTTCGTGAAAACCTGTTGTTCACTCACCGCGGCCTGAGCGGGCCAGCGATCCTGCAGATCTCTTCCTTCTGGGAATCTGGCGATACGGTCGAGATCAACCTGCTGCCCGAACACGACGCCTTGAGCTGGTTGCAACAGCAACAGGCCGAACGCCCCAACAGCGAACTGAAAACACTGCTCGGGGAGATCTTCACCAAGAAGATGGCCAACCTGTTGGCCGAGCACTGGTTCACCTCCAAGCCAATGAAGCAGTACACCCCGGCCGAGCTGACCCAAGTCGGCGACAAACTCGCCGCCTGGCAGGTGGTTCCGGCCGGCACCGAAGGCTACCGCACCGCAGAAGTAACCCTGGGCGGCGTCGATACCCGCGAAGTGTCCTCCAAAACCATGGAGTCGCTGAAAAGCCCAGGGCTTTACTTCATCGGTGAAGTGCTCGATGTCAGCGGCCATCTCGGCGGTTTCAACTTCCAGTGGGCCTGGGCCTCGGCGTACGCAGCCGCGCAGTTCGTCTAACCTTCGCGGTAGAATCAGCGCATCAAGGAACAAATTTTGCTGGTCAGAGGGCTCCGTAACACGGTTGCCATCTGACTGGCTCAATTTCGATCATCGCCCAAGGCCTGCCTACCCGACATGTCATCCTCCTCGTTCAGCCAATCGTTGCGCCGCCTCTGGGCCCTGGACAAATTCAGCTATGCCATCCGTGTGCTCATCGCCCTGACCGGCAGCATGTTGCTGTGCTGGTATCAGGATGAGATGAGCCTGTTGATCCCGCTGTTTCTGGGCATCATCGCCAGCGCCCTTGCCGAGACTGACGACAGCTGGCAAGGGCGCCTGAACGCTCTGGCGGTGACGCTGGTGTGCTTTACCGTTGCTGCGCTGTCGGTAGAGCTGCTGTTCCCTTATCCACTGATTTTCGTCTGTGCCCTAGCCCTGGCCAGCTTTGGCCTGACCATGCTTGGTGCGCTGGGTGAACGCTACGGTGCAATAGCCTCGGCCACCCTCATTCTTTCGGTCTACACCATGATCGGCGTAGACCAGCGCGGCGGCGAAGTCAGCGACTTCTGGCACGAACCCCTGCTGCTGGTCGCTGGTGCGGCCTGGTACGGGCTGCTCTCGGTGCTGTGGCAGGCGCTGTTCTCCAACCAGCCAGTCCAACAGAGCCTGGCGCGGTTGTTCCGTGAACTGGGGCGCTACCTGAAACTTAAGGCCACGCTGTTCGAACCCATCCGCCAACTGGATGTGGAAGCCCGGCGCCTTGAACTGGCCCAACAGAATGGCCGCGTGGTCGCTGCGCTCAACGCGGCCAAGGAAATTATCCTGCACCGGGTCGGCAATGGTCGGCCGGGGTCAAAGGTCAGCCGCTACCTGAAACTGTATTTTCTTGCCCAGGATATCCACGAGCGCGCCAGCTCTTCGCACTACCCCTACAACGCCCTGACCGAAGCCTTCTTCCACAGCGACGTGCTGTTTCGCTGCCAGCGCCTGCTACGTCAACAAGGTGTGGCCTGCCAGCAGTTGTCCGAATCGATCCTGTTGCGCCAACCGTTCACCTACGACAGTGGCTTTGCCCAAGCTCTGGAAGACCTCAATGCCTCGCTGGAGCATCTGCGCATTCAGAGCAACCCAGCATGGCGAGGGCTGCTGCGCTCGCTACGCGCCCTGGCCGCTAACCTGGCGACACTCGATCGCCTGCTCAGCGACGCCAGCAATCCGGACATGCTCGCCGACGCCAGCGACAGCAGCCTGCTCGACCGCTCACCGCGCAACCTGCGTGACGTATGGAGCCGCCTGCGTCAGCAACTGACCCCAACCTCGCTGCTGTTCCGCCATGCCCTGCGCCTGCCTCTGGCGCTGTCGATCGGCTACGGCATGGTGCACTTGATCCACCCGACTCAGGGCTACTGGATCATCCTCACCACCTTGTTCGTGTGCCAGCCCAACTACGGTGCAACGCGACGCAAGCTGGTGCAACGGATCATCGGCACTGCCATCGGCCTGACCGTGGGCTGGGCGTTGTTCGACCTGTTTCCGAGCCCAATCATCCAGTCGCTGTTTGCCGTAGCGGCCGGGGTGGTGTTCTTCGTCAATCGCACCACGCGCTACACCTTGGCCACCGCAGCGATCACCCTGATGGTGCTGTTCTGCTTCAACCAGGTCGGCGATGGTTACGGGCTGTTCCTACCACGCTTGTTCGATACCCTGGTCGGCAGCCTGATTGCGATTCTGGCGGTTTTTCTGTTCCTGCCGGACTGGCAGGGCCGGCGTCTGAACAAAGTGCTGGCCAATACCCTGAGCTGCAACAGCACCTACCTGCGCCAGATCATGCAGCAATACGCCCAAGGCAAGCGTGACGACCTGGCCTACCGCCTGGCCCGGCGCAACGCTCACAACGCCGATGCGGCGCTGTCGACCACGTTGGCCAACATGCTCATGGAGCCTGGGCATTTCCGTAAGGAGGCCGACGTCGGCTTTCGCTTCCTGGTGCTATCGCACACTTTGCTCAGCTACCTGTCAGGCCTGGGGGCGCATCGCGAAACCACCTTGCCTGCTGACGTCCATGAGCAGTTGATCGACGGTGCCGGAGCCAGTCTGGCCAATAGCCTGGATGAAATTGCCGAAGGCCTGGCCAGCAAGCTGCCGGTGGCGATCCACAGCGATGCTGAAGAAGCGCTGGCCAATGAGCTTGAACAGATGCCCGAAGAGCTTGAAGAGAACCAGCGGCTGGTACAGACCCAACTGGCCCTTATCTGTCGTCAGTTGGGCCCGCTGCGCACCCTGGCGGCTCACTTGATCAAAGAAGATGCACCAGCCTGATCAGAAGCCGTAGTGTTTGAGTAACCGCTCGTAGCTGCCGTCAGCTTTCATCTCGACAAGGGCACGATTGAAACCAGCAACGATCTGCTGGTGTTCGGGCGTCTTCATGCTCACCAGAATATGCAGTGGGTTTTCGCTCACTGGCGGGTCGATAAACTCGATGTGGTCACGCACCGAACGCGACTCGCGCTGCAGGAAGTAGCGCGCAACGTACTCATCTTCAAGGGTCAGGCCCACTCTGCCGGCGGCCAGCATGCGAACCGCCACGGAAAAATTGCGCACCGGTATTCTTTGCAAACGCTGGTCGGCATCGAACGCTGGCGAATAGGTATAGCCCCTGACCACCGCAACAGGATAGGGATAAAGATCGCTCAGGACTTTGAACTTGAGCGGATCGCCCTTGCGCTTGAGCAGGCGAATACGATTGGTCAGGTAACCCTCAGAGAACGCCCCGATTTGGGTACGACTATCATTGAACCAGGCGTTGATCAGGACATCGTAACGCCCCTCCTCTACACCCAGTAATGCCCGCGCCCAAGGCACCTGTTCGAACTCGCTGTCGTAACCAGCACGGCGCAAGGCCGTGGTAACGATGACCGTGGCCAGGCCGCCGCCCGGCATACTGGCGTCAGCAAAAGGAGGCCAACTGTCAGCAACCAGGCGCAATTTTTCCGCTTGCGCTGTGTTGAGTGCCAACAACAATCCAAGCAACGCCAAGACTCGAAGCAGCGCAGCCATGCTCAAATCCTTTAGTAGACGCGCCATTACACGTCGTTGATATCAACTGCTTGAGAGCTACCGTGGTTATACAAAGATCAAGCTTCATGGCAGTAGCCATGATATCAAATTGCCTCCATCTTGATCGGCATCAGAGACTGAGTTGACTTGTGGCAATTTCGCCCTCGTCCTCGGCCCAGGCATCTGCCATGATCAAGCCAATCAACTGCTTGAGAGCAACTATGAGTATTGACTGGATCTGTAAACATCACAGCGACCTAGGCAAAGAACAACTCTATGCCATTCTGCGCCTGCGCACTGAAGTCTTCGTGGTCGAGCAGAAGTGCGCCTATCAAGAAGTCGATGACCAGGACCTGTCCGGCGACACGTGCCACCTGATGGGCTGGCAGGATGATGAGCTAAAGGCTTATCTGCGCTTGCTCGATCCAGACTCTCAGGGCGGCGATGTGGTAATCGGCCGGGTGGTCACCGCGCCGTCGGCACGGGGTCAGGGTTTGGGTCACGAACTGATCAAAGAGGCGCTGGAACAGGCCGAAAAGAACTGGCCTGGGGTACCGGTTTACCTGTCGGTGCAGGTAAACCTACAGGCCTACTACGCAGGCCATGGCTTTGTCGTGGTAGGTGAGGAATATCTTGAGCACGATGCCCCCCATATCGGTATGCGCCGCGGTTGAGGCAAGTGTAAGGGGCTAGACTGGCCCCTTGTAGCCACTGCCATAAGGCTGCTATCGGGTGTGAAACGCCCGCAAACCCAGGCCACTGCAATTCGCCAACCCACCGAGGTGCCCAAGTTGCGACTGCCCTGCACTCGATCGCAACCTCGTGCCTCGGCAGCGGTGACAGCAAGTGGTGCTGCTGCCTTCTTTTCAGGGATAGCCCAGCACCTCACGAATACTGCGCAAATGCTGAATGATCCACTGCTTGTCGATCGCCCCCCAATCGCGAATCCGATAAAGCCCGGCGTGGTTACGCGCCCCTGCTTGCTGCTCGAACTCGCAGACAATATCCAGATCGGCCAATGCGGCAATTGTGTCCTGGGCGGTACGCCGGGGCATGCCAGTCGCCTCCATTAGCGCTGGCACGCTGGTAGCCGTCTGGCTATCAATCAACCAGGCGACGTACAGCCGCCGGTAGAAGCTGGTCTTGGTCTTGCTCACATCCATTGGCAGGTCCTTACGGCTCACCCGTTGCCAGGCAGCTCGCGGTAAGTCAGGTAGACGCGTAGGTCGAACTCCAGTTGATGGTAGCCCGGCTGCATATGTTCACAGAGTTGGTAAAAGGCCTTGTTGTGGTCGCTTTCCTTCAAGTGAGCCAACTCATGCACCACGATCATTTTCAAAAACTGCGGCGCCGCATCCTTGAAGAGCGAGGCAATGCGGATTTCCTTTTTCGCCTTCAACTTGCCACCCTGCACCCGCGATACAGCCGTATGCAGGCCTAACGCACGATGGGTCAGGTCCAGACGGTTGTCGAACACGACTTTGTCCAGATTCGGCGCGTTGCGTAGGTAAGCTTGTTTGAGACCCTGAGCATAGCTGTACAACGCCTTGTCACTCTGCACCGCGTGACGCTCCGGGTACCGTTGTTGCAGGTAGTCAGCCAAGCGATTGCTGGCAATCAACTGACGGACCTGGTCTTGCAGAGCGCTCGGATAGGCTTGTAGGTACTTGAGTACAGTCATGATCGAAAGCAGGCGGGCAAAAAGGCAGTGTACCCAACTACACCTGCTGCCAGTCAAAAAAACGCGGAAACTCACCGGCATCCTCGGCGCTCATCGGATGCGCCAGCAAATAGCCTTGCACGTACTCACAACCGCTGGCCTGGAGCCAGCGCACCTGCTCGCGGGTCTCGACGCCTTCGGCGATAACGGTGATTCCATACTCTCGGCAGAGCTCAATCAGACAACGGACCATTGCCGCGTCAGCACTCGAGTCCGGCAGCCGTGCCACCAGGTGCCGATCCAGTTTAAGGGTGTCGATGGGCAGATCGCGGACCCTGCGCAGCGAGCAATCACCTGCACCAAAATCATCCAGCGCAATGCGCACGCCCAGTTTATGCAGCCTGTGCAGCTGTTTCACGGCGTCATCGAGGTTATAGCTCAACGAGGCTTCGGCAATTTCCACTTCCAGCTGGGCTGGCTGAAGCTCCTGGCAGAAAATAACCCGCGCCAGCTCTTCGACCAGGTTAGGCATGCTGAACTGCACCTGACTCAAGCTGATCGCCAGCACCAGACCGGCATCGTAACGTTTGTACCAGGCCCGACGCTGTGCCGCCCCGTTCTGGTAAATCCAGCTAGCTAGGCGTGTAATCAGGCGAGCCTCCTCCAGCAACGGGATGAACAGCCCTGGCGGCACATCACCAACACTGGGATGACGCCAACGCAACAGCGCCTCAAAGCCCCGTAGCCGACCATCAGCCAACGCGACCTGGGGTTGGTAGGCCAGCGTGAACTCCTTGTGCTCGATGGCGCCACGCACGCTGTCCTCGAGCATCAGGCGCGAACGTGCGCGCCCGTTCAGGTCCTGATCGTAGTAGCGATACTGCTGACGGCCAGATTGCTTGGCCGCATACATCGCGGCATCCGCAGCGCGCAGCAAACCATCCAGGCTGGACCCGCACTCAGGGTGGGTAGCGATACCGATACTGACCCCAAGCGTCACCTCCAGCCCATCGATCTCCTGATAGATCGACATGCGCTCGATGAGTTTTTCGGCACAACGCGCCGCCTGTTCGGGGTATTCGAGTGAATCAAGTAGCGCAGTGAATTCGTCGCCGCCCATACGTGCCAGTATCGCGCAGTCGCCCAGGCAATCCTTGAGCTGCTCGGCCACCCAATTGAGCACTCGGTCACCCGCCTCATGCCCCAGCGAATCGTTGATCCGCTTGAAGCCGTCCAGGTCCAGGAACAGCAACGCCTGCGGTCGGTCCGAGCGTTCGTTGCGCAGCAATGCGCTCTCCGCCGCCTGGTAGAACCCCCGCCGATTGAGCAAGCCGGTCAGCGGATCAGTGATGGCCTGATACTCAAGTTGCTGATGCAGATGTCGCACTACCGACATGTCTAACACGGTAACCACCAAGGCTCGCTGCTCACTCGGCAACGGGGCACACGACAGCGCGACCGGTATCGGATGCCCACCCAAGGTACGCAAGACGGCATCGTGAATCCGCAGTGTGCCGCGCTCCAGGTAGGTCTGGTAAAACACCGAGTCACGCCATAAGGTCGAGCCGGGTGACTGGACAAAATCCAGCAGCGCCATACCCTGCAAGTGTTCGAACGGCGCGTCGAGCAAACCGGCAATGGCCGGGTTAGCAAAGCGGATCAAACCGTCTTCGGCCACCACCAGGATACCTTCGGCGGCATTTTCCAGCACCGATGCATTGAACGCCCGCGCGGCTTCCAGATCATGGCTCAATCGCTGCAAGGAACGGCGGTTGCGCTGCTGCTCCAGCAAGGCCTGAACCTTGGGCTTGAGGATTTGCGGATCAAAAGGTTTGAACAGGTAATCGACTGCGCCACTGGCATAGCCTTTGAGCACAGCAGCCTGGGACTGCTCATTAGCTGTCAGGAAAATAATCGGGGTAAGTCGAGTACGCTGGCTGCCACGCATCAGCCGGGCCACTTCGAAACCGTCCATGCCTGGCATCTGCACATCCAGCAGGACCAGGTCGACCTCGTGCTCAAGTAATGCGCTCAACGCCTCCGTTCCGGAGCTTGCAGTGAGCACTTGCCAGTCCTGACGAGCCAGCAGGGCACGCATGCTGATCAGGTTCTCAGGGTAGTCATCGACGACCAGTAGTACCGAGCCGCCATCGTTTGAATGAGGTTGCGCGCAATCCATGCTGCTTCTCTTGGGAAACTGACATCGAATTTCGGTTGAAATCCGAAACTAACTCTAGACCTGGCTGCCATAAATCTGAAGTCATCAGATTGCCATCATCTCAGGAAAGCTCCGTTAGCCGACTAACGGTCTGACCTCTCAGGCCAATACCTCCTTGTCTTTGGCGTGAAGGGTATAAAAAAACCCGCATCGCTGCGGGTTTTTTTACGCCCGGGTCTTAGTTGACCTTGGCGGCCAGCTCACCCTTGAGGTAACGCTGGAACATGCCTTCCAGGGAGATCGGTTTGATCTTCGAGGCATTGCCGGCAGTACCGAACGCTTCATAACGGGCGATGCAGACATCACGCATGGCCGTTACGGTAGCGCCGAAGAACTTGCGTGGGTCGAACTCGCTCGGGTTCTGCGCCATCAGACGACGCATGGCACCGGTCGAGGCCAGACGCAGGTCAGTGTCGATGTTGACCTTGCGCACGCCGTACTTGATGCCTTCGACGATTTCTTCAACCGGTACGCCGTAGGTCTCTTTGATGTCGCCGCCGTACTGGTTGATGATCGCCAGCCACTCTTGCGGAACCGAGGAGGAACCGTGCATCACCAAGTGGGTGTTAGGGATGCGCTTGTGGATTTCCTTGATCCGGTCGATCGCCAGGACATCACCGGTAGGTGGCTTGGTGAACTTGTAGGCACCGTGGCTGGTGCCGATGGCGATTGCCAGTGCATCGACCTGGGTCTTCTTGACGAAGTCAGCCGCTTCTTCCGGGTCGGTCAGCATCTGGCTGTGATCCAGAATGCCTTCGGCACCGATGCCGTCTTCTTCGCCAGCCATGCCGGTTTCCAGCGAACCCAGGCAACCCAGCTCACCTTCAACCGAAACACCGCAGGCGTGGGCCATGGCCACGGTCTGCTGGGTGACACGAACGTTGTATTCGTAGTCGGTTGGGGTCTTGCCGTCTTCACCCAGGGAGCCGTCCATCATCACCGAGCTGAAGCCCAGCTGGATCGAACGCTGGCACACATCAGGGCTGGTGCCGTGGTCCTGGTGCATGCACACCGGGATGTGCGGGAATTCTTCGATCGCCGCCAGGATCAGGTGGCGCAGGAACGGCGCGCCAGCGTATTTGCGGGCACCGGCCGAGGCCTGGACAATCACCGGGGAGTCGGTCTTGTCGGCGGCTTCCATGATGGCGCGCATCTGCTCGAGGTTGTTAACGTTGAAAGCTGGAACGCCGTAGCCGAACTCGGCGGCGTGGTCCAGCATCTGGCGCATGCTAATGAGTGCCATTGTGTATCTCTCTCCCGACAAGCGTCGTTTTTCGTGCAAGCCTGCCGCAGTGGCGGTTGCTATTCAAGTAGTGTGGGCCGCCATCACGCGGCCCGGCCAGTCACGGCGCCTTGCAGGCCCGCCCTATCAAATCGTTGGTGGCGACCCAGTACACCAGGCCTTCGTCACCCTTGCTGTGAAACGCCAGTACACCATCGCTGTACAACGTACCCGAGGCGCCCGGTTCGGCCTTGAGCCGATACACCTGGTCACCGCCACCCAGACGTACATCGACGCTTTGCTGACTGCTGTCGGCAAAACGCCAGAGCACTTCGGCCTGGCTGTCACAGACCCAACGGGTCCAGTTGTCCGACGGCGCCGGTGAAGAAGACGAGAAGCTTGCACATCCGCCCAGTACTGCCAGGGCCATCAGGGCCACGACACCTTTCATCCAATATCCTCTAGCAGACCACAAACTGGCCGGTAGGTTGCCATCAACCGATCAAGGGCAACCCTGAGCCCGGCGCTGGTGTTCGTCGTCGTATTTTTCCAGGCCATCCGGGCCCAGCCGCTTGTTGATCACCGGGACGGTTTCCGCCTGCCATTCGGACTGATAGCAGCCACCTTTCGGTGCGCCAGGACTATCAGACTCAGGCTCCGGGGTGCTGGAGCAGGCGCCCAGCATCACGACCAGGATAAACACAGGCAATCGCTTGACCATCAGGTCACTCCCTTTGCCAGGCGCTGAGAGGATCAGGCCTTGGCCCGTTGTTCCAGTACTTCCACCGCTGGCAGGACTTTGCCCTCAACAAACTCGAGGAATGCACCGCCACCGGTAGAAATGTAGGAGATTTGCTCGGCCACGCCATATTTGTCGATAGCGGCCAGGGTGTCGCCACCACCAGCAATGGAGAAGGCAGTGCTTTCGGCGATAGCCTGGGCCAGCACCTTGGTGCCGTTACCAAACTGGTCGAACTCGAACACGCCAACCGGGCCGTTCCACAGGATAGTCTTCGACGACTTCAGCAGCTCGGCGAAATTGGCCGCGGTTTGCGGGCCGATGTCGAGAATCATGTCGTCTTCGGCAACGTCAGCCACCAGCTTGACGGTGGCCGCGGCGCTTTCAGCGAATTCCTTGGCAACCACTACGTCCACTGGCAACGGCACGTTGACCTTGGCGGCGATAGCCTTGGCGGTGTCGATCAGGTCTGGCTCATACAGCGATTTGCCGACTGGGTGACCGGCGGCAGCCAGGAAGGTGTTGGCGATGCCACCGCCGACGATCAACAGGTCACAGACCTGGCTCAGGCTGTTGAGCACGTCGAGCTTGGTCGATACCTTGGAGCCGGCAACAATGGCGGCCATTGGCTTGGCCGGGGCTTTCAGGGCCTTGCCCAGGGCATCCAGCTCGGCGGCCAGCAGGGGGCCAGCAGCGGCAACGTTGGCGAACTTGGCCACACCGTGGGTCGAACCTTCAGCGCGGTGAGCAGTACCGAAAGCGTCCATTACGAACACGTCGCACAGGGCCGCGTATTTCTGCGCCAGCTCGTCAGCGTTCTTTTTCTCGCCCTTGTTGAAGCGCACGTTCTCGAACAGCACGATGTCACCGGCTTTTACCTCGACACCGTCGAGGTAGTCGGCAACCAGCGGTACTTCGCGGCCCAGGGCCTTGCTCAGGTACTCGGCAACCGGCTTGAGGCTGTTCTCGGCAGAGAACTCGCCTTCGGTCGGGCGGCCCAGGTGCGAGCAGACCATCACGGCCGCGCCTTTTTCCAGGGCCAGCTTGATGGTCGGCAGCGAAGCGAGGATACGCGCATCGCTGGCAACCACACCGTCCTTAACGGGGACGTTGAGGTCTTCGCGGATCAGTACGCGCTTACCTTGCAGGTCGAGGTCGGTCATCTTCAACACGGTCATGAATGCAGTCCTTCAGGGCTGTTTACAAGTGGAGCGGGTTTGATTGACGACGTGCAGATAGTGATCAGCAACGTCGAGCATACGGTTGGCAAAACCCCATTCGTTGTCGAACCAGGCCAGCAAATTAACCAGCCGAGGGCCGGAAACGCGGGTCTGACTGGCATCGACGATGGCCGAATGTGGGTCATGGTTGAAATCACAACTGGCGTGCGGCAGTTCAGTGTAGGCCAGCAACCCCTTGAGTGGTCCGCTCAGGGCGGCTTCACGCAACACCTGATTGACCTCGGTCGCGGTGGTGTCACGGGCGGTCTGCAGGGTGATGTCCAGACACGACACGTTAACGGTCGGCACGCGTACGGCTTTGGCCTGAATTCGCCCGGCAAGTTCCGGCAACAGGCGTTCGATGCCTCGGGCAAGCCCGGTGGACACTGGAATCACCGACTGGAATGCCGACCGGGTACGGCGCAAGTCTTCATGGTGATAGGCATCGATGACCGGCTGATCATTCATCGCCGAGTGGATCGTGGTGATCGACACATATTCCAGACCAAAGGCCTGGTCCAGCACGCGCAACAGCGGTACACCGCAGTTGGTGGTGCAGGAGGCGTTGGAGACCAGGCGTTCGCTGCCATCCAGGCAGCCCTGGTTGATACCGAAGACGACCGTCGCATCGACGTCCGACTCGCTGGCCATGGGTTGGGAGAACAGCACCCGCGGTGCGCCGGCATCGAGAAAACGCTGGCCATCGGCACGCGTGTTGTAGGCGCCAGAGCACTCCAGCACCAGGTCGACGCCGAGCGCCGCCCAGTCGATCCCTTCCGGGGCGGCGCTGCGCAAGACTTTTACGCAGTCGCCATTGATATGCAGACAATCGCCATCGACCTTCACCTCGCCGGGGAAACGCCCGTGGGTGGAGTCGAAGCGTGTCAAGTATTCGATACTGGCCTGATCGGCCAGGTCGTTCAGTGCAACGATCTCAAAGCTCGCCTTCGCCCCCCGTTCAAAGAGTGCGCGCAAGACGCAACGACCAATCCGGCCGTAGCCGTTGAGTGCAACTTTGTAAGGACGTGGTTGAGGCATGGGATGCTCACGGAACAGAAGCGTTATCTGCAACCTGCGGGAATCGAGTTGACGTCAATCGCTGGCAAGCCAGCGCCCACAGGGATCACCGCAGCCCCTGTGGGCGCTGGCTTGCCAGCGATGAAGCCGACGCCAGTCCCACAGGGCAACGGGATCAGTCTTCCAGCAGTTCTTCAGCAGTACCCAGGATGTTCTCCAGGGTGAAACCGAACTCTTCGAACAAGGCCGGTGCAGGGGCCGACTCGCCGTAGGTGGTCATGCCGATCACACGACCTTCCAGGCCGACGTACTTGTACCAGAAGTCGGCATGGGCCGCTTCGATGGCGATACGCGCACCGACTTGCAGCGGCAGTACCGACTGCTTGTAGGCAGCGTCCTGGGCATCGAACACGCTGGTGCACGGCATCGATACGACGCGGGCCTTGCGGCCTTGCTCGGTCAACTTGTCGAACGCCTGAACAGCCAGACCCACTTCGGAGCCAGTGGCGATCAGGATCAGCTCAGGCTCGCCTGCGCAATCTTTCAACACATAGCCACCGCGGCTGATGTCGGCGATCTGACCGGCGTCGCGGGTTTGGTGCTGCAGGTTCTGACGCGAGAAGATCAGCGCCGAAGGGCCGTCTTTGCGCTCCAGTGCATGCTTCCAGGACACTGCCGATTCAACGGCGTCGGCTGGACGCCAGGTATCAAGGTTTGGCGTGCTGCGCAAGCTGGTCAGTTGCTCGATTGGCTGGTGAGTCGGGCCATCTTCGCCCAGACCGATGGAGTCGTGGGTATAGACGTGAATCACACGCTGCTTCATCAGTGCGGACATGCGCACAGCATTGCGGGCGTATTCCATGAACATCAGGAAGGTCGCGCCGTAAGGCACCAGACCGCCGTGCAAAGCAACGCCGTTCATGATTGCGGTCATGCCGAACTCACGCACGCCGTAGTACATGTAGTTGCCGCTGGCATCTTCAGCACTGACGCCCTTGCAACCTTTCCACAGGGTCAAGTTGGAGCCGGCCAGGTCAGCCGAACCGCCGAGGAACTCAGGCAGCAGTGGGCCGAAAGCATTGAGGGTGTTCTGGCTGGCTTTACGGCTGGCGATGGTTTCGCCTTTGGCCGCGACTTCAGCGATGAAGGCCGAAGCCTTTTCGGAGAAGTCAGCCGGCAGCTCACCGCTCAGACGACGCTTGAGCTCGCTGGCCAGCTCAGGGAAGGCAGCAGCATAGGCTGCAAAACGCTGATCCCACTCGGCTTCAGCAGCCTTGCCGGCTTCTTTGGCGTCCCACTCGGCGTAGATATCAGCCGGGATTTCGAACGGCGCGTGGTTCCAGTTCAGCTCCTTGCGGGCCAGAGCGATTTCGTCGTTGCCCAAAGGAGCACCGTGGCAATCTTCCTTGCCCTGCTTGTTCGGCGAACCGAAACCAATGATGGTCTTGCAGCAGATCAGGGTCGGCTGATCGCTCTTGCGCGCGGTGTCGATGGCGGTCTTGATCTCTTCAGGATCATGGCCATCGACATTGCGGATCACCTGCCAGTTGTAGGCTTCGAAACGCTTTGGCGTGTCGTCGGTGAACCAGCCTTCGACTTCGCCGTCGATGGAGATACCGTTGTCATCGTAGAAGGCGATCAGCTTGCCCAGGCCCAGGGTACCGGCCAGGGAAGCGACTTCGTGGGAAATGCCTTCCATCATGCAACCGTCACCCAGGAACACATAGGTGTGGTGATCGACGATGTTGTGGCCAGCGCGGTTGAACTGAGCGCCCATGACCTTTTCGGCAATGGCGAAACCAACAGCGTTGGCCAGACCCTGGCCGAGTGGCCCGGTCGTGGTCTCGACGCCGGCGGTGTAGCCAAACTCCGGGTGGCCCGGAGTGCGGCTGTGCAACTGACGGAAGCTCTTGAGGTCGTCGATCGACAGGTCGTAACCGGTCAGGTGCAGCAGCGAGTAGATCAGCATCGAGCCGTGGCCGTTGGACAGCACGAAGCGGTCACGGTCAGCAAAGTTCGGGTTGCTTGGGCTGTGTTTCAGATAGTCGCGCCAAAGAACCTCGGCGATATCCGCCATGCCCATAGGGGCACCTGGATGGCCGCTGTTGGCCTTTTGCACGGCATCCATGCTGAGGGCACGAATGGCGTTGGCACGCTCACGACGGCTGGGCATCGCTTATCTCCTGGGCTTGAATTAATTACGAAACGAAAAAAGGCGGCCATTTTCGCCTACGCACGTGCCCGGGGGCAATGACGGATGGTCGATGCAGCATGATTTTCCTGTGTTTGAGAGAAGAATCAGGCATTAACCCGGGCAAACAGCAGGATCCGCCGTAAGGCCTGCGACGAATTGCCCCGCTTATCGATCAATATCAAAACTTTTTGATATTGCCCTTGCAGCCTAGGGGTGCCCTGACTAGACTGCCGTCCCATGAATCTACCTGCACCGTCAATCCGCCCCGAGCAAAGTGACGAGCTGGCCGCCCTGTGCAAAGCCAGCGGTGACCCGCTGCGCCTGAACGTTTTACGGGCACTGGCCAGCGACTCGTTCGGTGTACTCGAACTGGCGCAGATTTTTGCGATCGGCCAGTCGGGCATGAGTCACCACTTGAAGGTGCTGTCTCAGGCCGGGCTGGTGGCAACGCGCCGCGAAGGCAATGCGATTTTCTATCGTCGCGCCCTGCCCGATGGTTTTCGACTGGGCGGCAAGCTGCATGCAGCGCTGCTCGAAGAGGTTGATGGGCTGAGCCTGGCGGATGAAGTGCAGGAGCGCATCGGTCAGGTCCAACAGCGCCGAGCGGCGACCAGCCAGGACTTCTTCCTGCGCGTCGAAGAAAAGTTTCGCGCCCAGCAGGACCTGATTGCCGGGCTGGCGCAGTACCGCGAAAGCCTCTTGTCTCTGCTCGACAAGCTCAGCTTCGCCGCTGACGCCAGCGCCCTTGAAGTCGGCCCTGGCGATGGTGAGTTCCTTCCCGAGCTGGCCCGGCGTTTTATTCGGGTCACCGCACTGGACAACAGCCCGACCATGCTCGAGCTGGCGCGCCAGGTCTGTCAACGCGAAGGCTTGGTTAATGTGAACCTGCAGTTGGCCGATGCACTCAGTGCAACGGATGTGGAAGCCGACTGCGTAGTGCTGAACATGGTCCTGCACCATTTCAGCGCCCCGGCCGAAGCCCTGCGGCAGTTGGCCAACCGTGTGAAAGCAGGCGGCAGCCTGTTGATAACGGAGTTGTGCAGCCACGATCAGAGCTGGGCCAGAGAGGCCTGTGGCGATATCTGGCTGGGCTTTGAGCAGGACGACCTGGCCCGTTGGGCCAGCGCTGCGGGACTGGCTCCCGGGGATAGCCTCTATGTGGGCTTACGTAATGGTTTCCAGATTCAGGTCCGCCATTTTCAGCGGCCGGCTGGCGACACTCAACATCGGTAAATTTTAGGAACCCGTCGAGATGAGCGAATACTCCCTTTTCACCTCCGAGTCCGTGTCTGAAGGGCATCCGGACAAAATCGCCGACCAGATTTCGGACGCCGTGCTGGACGCCATCATCACCCAGGACAAATACGCACGCGTGGCCTGCGAAACCCTGGTGAAAACCGGTGTAGCGATCATCGCAGGTGAAGTCACCACTTCGGCCTGGGTAGACCTGGAAGAGATCGTCCGTAAAGTCATCGTCGACATCGGCTACAACAGCTCCGACGTTGGCTTCGACGGCGCCACCTGCGCTGTGATGAACATCATTGGCAAGCAATCGGTAGACATCGCCCAAGGCGTTGACCGCAGCAAACCGGAAGATCAAGGCGCTGGTGACCAGGGCCTGATGTTCGGTTATGCCAGCAACGAAACCGACGTGCTGATGCCAGCCCCGATCTGCTTCTCTCACCGCCTGGTCGAGCGCCAGGCTGAAGCACGCAAGTCCGGCCTGCTGCCGTGGCTGCGCCCGGATGCCAAGTCGCAGGTCACCTGCCGTTACGAAGGCGGCAAGGTCGTCGGCATCGACGCCGTGGTCCTGTCGACCCAGCACAACCCTGAAGTGTCGCAAAAAGACCTGCAAGAAGCGGTGATGGAGCTGATCGTCAAGCACACCCTTCCTGCTGAACTGCTGCACAAAGACACCCAGTTCCATATCAACCCAACTGGCCAGTTCATCATCGGTGGCCCAGTGGGCGACTGCGGCCTGACTGGCCGCAAGATCATCGTCGACAGCTACGGCGGCATGGCCCGTCACGGCGGCGGCGCGTTCTCTGGCAAGGACCCGTCCAAGGTTGACCGTTCTGCCGCCTACGCCGGTCGCTATGTGGCCAAGAACATCGTCGCTGCTGGCCTGGCAGAGCGTTGCGAGATCCAGGTGTCCTACGCCATCGGTGTAGCTCAGCCGACTTCCATCTCGCTGAACACCTTCGGCACCGGCAAGATCTCCGACGACAAAATCGTCCAGCTGGTCCGTGAATGCTTCGACCTGCGTCCGTACGCGATCACCACCATGCTTGACCTGCTGCACCCGATGTACCAGGAAACTGCAGCCTACGGTCACTTCGGCCGTATCCCGCAGCAGAAGACAGTCGGCGACGACACCTTCACCACCTTCACCTGGGAGCGTACCGACCGCGTCGACGCCCTGCGCGCTGCTGCGGGTCTGTAAGCGTTAGCTACAAGCTTTAAGCGTCAAGAGAGCCCCTGTCGAGTGATCGGCAGGGGCTTTTTCGTGCCGCCCGGTGGGCCCGTGAGCCTGGAATCAGCACGACACGTGCCGAGCAGTGACCGACTTTCTTCAGCTTTCAGCGATCGCAAGTGCAGCCGCTGGCGGAGCAACTGTTGATGCAAGGCATCGATGGATTCTTAAGCGTCCAGTATAAAAGACGCTTAATGTTGTAGGACTTTCCTTAAATGTCACGGAAAAACCCAGTAAGGGTTCCTTAATTGAATATTTGAGGGCAGGATCCCCTACTTTTCTGCCCTGCCCCGATAAGGAGGCTCACATGAAACTTCTTTCTAACCTCGTCCTGCTGGCCACTATCGGCCTTGGCGCGACGTCGGCACAAGCCGCCCGGCCCGACCCAGGCCTTACTGGCTGCGCCGCCAAGCGCAGTGCCATCGAGAACCAACTCAAGCAGGCTCGCCAATACAACAACAGTAACCAAATCGCTGGGCTCGAAAGAGCCTTGAGTAAAGTCAACACCTATTGCACCGACGGCGACCTGCATAAAGAGCGCGAACAGAAAGTACTCGACGCCCGCCACGAAGTGAATCAGCGCACCAAGGACCTGGACAAGGCGATGAGAAAAGGTGACGCCGAGAAGATCAACAAGCGTAAGGACAAGCTGGCCGAGTCCAAGCAGGAACTGCAACAAGCACTGGACCAACTTGATAAGTAAGGCAGCGCCCTAGGGTTACCCTCATCGCGGGGGGGGGGGGGGGGGGGGGCCCCCCCCCCCCCCCCCCCCCCCCCCCCCCCCCCCCCCAGGACAATGGTTCCACTGTGGGGGCGAGCTTGCCCCGCGATTGCGTCATCAATGGTTACGAAATTCGGTATGACAAGCTTTGCAGGCGGCTTCAACCTTGTCTGTCGGTGCTGCCAGGTCGGCAGCTTTCAGTGGTTGGGTCCGCGTAACGGCTACAAGCTCTGCTGTAGCTGCCTCCAACTGGCGAGCCAGATCCTCAAAGCGCGCCTGCTTCTCCCAAACCTCTGGCCGAGCACTGGTCTCATCGTCTTCGCGAACCTGCGGAAAGTGCTTCCATGGCTCACGCGATAATGTGTCTAGCTTGACCGCGCCATCGGCGAATTTCTGACTGTCAAAGGCCAGCCTTCCGCGCAACATGCCGCCCAGGTCTTCACTGGTCTTGAGCATCTGTTTGAAGAGGGTCTTGCGCTGGCCCAAGGGCGAGTTAGGATCGACACCACCACAGGCGGTCAAGGTCAGGCAAGCCAGCAGTACAACAGAGAGTCGCTTGAGCATCATGGTAAGTTCGGCTCACGGGAAAAAAGGCGGCCAGTATCCTCGCCTCATCACCAAAGACCAATACCCTTATTAACTCTACGGGTTGCCCAGGCAGCTGAAGCCCAGGTAAACCGTCAAGGAAACCCTGTTCATGAAATTTTCCCTGCGCCATCTGGGATGGTCACTCTCGGTAATGGCCCTGCTCGCCGGATGCAACGGCGGTGCCCCGGAAAAAACCAAACCTCACCCGCTCGCCACGTATGCCAGCAGCACATGGAAAGACCTGCCCCACGTCAGCGACAGCGACCTGCTGGCTGGCTTTGAAGCTTGGCGCAGCGCCTGTGAGCGCCTCAAGCGCGATGCAGTCTGGGCGACGACCTGTGCCGCCGCGGCCAGCGTGCCTAGCGACAGCGCTCAGGTGCGCAGCTTCCTGCAGTCGCAACTGGATGTTTACAGCATGCGCTCCGGTGAAAACAGCGCCAACGGGTTGATCACCGGTTACTACGAACCGGTCTATCCTGGCAGCCTGACCCAGACAGAAAACGCCCATGTGCCTGTCTATGGCGTGCCCGATGACATGATCGTCGTGGCGCTGGACAGCGTTTACCCGGAGCTCAAGGGCAAGCGTCTGCGCGGCCGCCTGGAAGGCCGTTTCCTTAAACCCTACGACACAGCTGAAGTGATCAACCAACAAGGCGTACCGGCACCCGTTCTGGCCTGGCTGACCGACCCCATGGACCTGCAGTTCCTGCAGATTCAAGGCTCCGGGCGCATTCAGCTGGACGACGGTCGCCAACTGCGTGTCGGTTACGCGGATCAGAACGGACATCCGTATCGCCCGGTGGGGCGCTGGCTGGTTGAACAAGGTCAGCTGAAAAAAGAAGACGTCAGCATGGGCAGCATTCATGCCTGGGCCCAGGCCAACCCGACGCGGGTGCCTGAACTGCTGGCGAGCAATCCCAGCTACGTGTTCTTCAGCACCCGTCCGGACAGCAATGAAGGCCCGCGCGGCTCGCTCAACGTACCACTCACTGCAGGCTACAGCGTGGCCATCGACCGCAAGGTGATTCCGCTGGGCAGCCTGTTGTGGCTCTCCACTACCCGTCCCGACGGTGCGCCAGTGGTACGCCCGGTTGCCGCCCAGGACACCGGCGGCGCCATTACCGGCGAAGTGCGCGCCGATCTGTTCTGGGGCACCGGTGCCCAGGCAGGTGAACTAGCAGGCAACATGAAGCAGCAAGGCCAGATCTGGCTGTTGTGGCCAAAGGGCACCGCCTTGCCGATCGTGCCCCAAGTGCAGTAATCGACGCTACATCGAGACGAAGAAGAACGACACCACCAAACCCAGGCCGACAAACCAGACCAGCGAACGCAGCGCGGCCCAGTCGGCCAGGTAACATATGATGTAGAGCAGACGGCTGGTGATGTACAGCACCGCCAGCACGTCCTGGGTCACTTGCTCGGCATTGCCGACAATGTCGGCAATGATCACTGCCGCAGCAAAGGCCGGGAAGGCTTCAAAGCTATTGAGCTGAGCCGCATGGGCGCGTCGTGGCATACCTTCGAGTTTGTCGAGAAAGGCCCTTGGGTCGTGGTTCTGACGCAGGTTGAAGCGCCCGCTGCTGAGCTTGGCGATACTGGTACACAAGATCGGCAGGAACAACGCAATCAATACACACCACAGAGCAACGGTCATGGCTAAATCCTTGTCAGTTGGTAAGTCAGAGTTTCATGATCAGCATGCCGATCAACACCAGGGCACATGCTAAGAGCCTGGGCCCGCCAAAAGGTTCTTTGAGGTAGCGCATACCGAACAACACCACCAGGATTACGCTGACCTCACGCAACGCCGCCGCCTCTGCTACGGACCCCAGCTGCATGGCCCAGAGCACCAGGGCATAGCTGAGCAGCACACAGATCCCCACCGCCAAGCCCAGTCGCCATTGCAAGCGCCAGAACAGCACGAAGGGTGCGCGCCGGGCGACGCTCGCCAACACCGGGAACGGCCAGGCGCTGAGCAGCGTCAACCAGACAAGATAGTCCAGCGGCTGCGACCACAAGCGGATCGCCTGTCCGTCGAACCAGGTGTAGCAACCGATACAAAGCCCGATCAAGGCCACCACCGGCAACATCGACCAGGGCAAGCGATCACCGCCACCGCCTTGCCAGAGCAGGCAAGCCATACCGCAAGGGATCAGCAGAATGCCGATGATTTGCTGGCTGCTTAATGCCTCGCCGGCAAACGTCAAGGTCAGTGCCAGTACCACCAGCGGCGACAGGCCGCGCATCAACGGATAGACCAAGCCAAGGTCGCCCACCCGATAAGCCTGGATCAGTAGAAAACGGTAGAACTGCTCAAACAACGCCGAAGCCAGCAACCACGGCCAAACCTCTGCCGGCGGAAACTGCACGAAGCCGACCATCACCAGCGCAAACACCAAGGCAACCACGTCCATGCTGGCGATGACCAGCAGGCGTTCGCCGCTGAATTTGATCAGGGTGTTCCAGGTTGCATGCAGCAATGCGGCAACCAGTACCAGAGAAGTGGCTAACACACGAAAGTCCTTGGCAATTCAGTTCGGGTCGTCAATGGCCAGCCGCTATCTAAGCATTTCCCTCGGCGCCACGTCGCGCACATTTGCCTGCGATGGAAACGAATCGCGCAGGACGCGGTCAACGCCTGCAGTCAAAAAACTGTGTCCCCACGCCATCGACAAACCTTCAAAGGGCTGCCCGATAGGATCGGGTGCCAAATTGAAAGCCATTACAGGACCCCGAATGCTTGAGCTTGTTGCTGCGTTTATCTGTCTGACGACACTCCTCACTTACCTGAACTACCGCTTCATCGGCCTGCCACCGACCATCGGCGTGATGGTCACGGCACTGTTGTTTTCCTTGTTGCTGCAAGGTCTGAGCGTGATTGGCTACCCCGGCCTGGAAGAACGCGTGCAAGGCTTGATGAGCCAGATCGACTTCAACGATTTGCTGATGCACTGGATGCTTTCGTTTCTGCTGTTTGCCGGCGCCCTGCACGTCAACCTTGCCGACTTGCGCAGCTACCGTTGGCCCATTGGCTTGCTGGCTACTGTCGGCGTGTTGATCGCAACGGTGGTCATCGGTTACCTGGCGCACTGGATCTTTGCCCTGTTCGGCTGGCACGTCAGCCTGCTGTACTGCTTGCTGTTCGGTGCCTTGATTTCGCCGACCGACCCGATTGCCGTACTCGGCGCCCTGCGTACCGCCAACGCCTCCAAACCGCTGAAAACCACCATTGTCGGTGAGTCGCTGTTCAATGACGGCACTGCCGTGGTGGTCTTCACCGTATTGCTGGGTATTGCTCAACTGGGGGAAGCCCCAAGTGTCAGCGAAACTGCCATCCTGTTTGCCCGCGAGGCCATTGGCGGAGTGCTGTTCGGCGGCCTGATCGGCTACGTCACTTACCGCATGATCAAAAGCATCGAGCAGTATCAGGTTGAAGTGATGTTGACCCTGGCGCTGGTCATCGGTGGCTCGGCCATGGCCTATGAGCTGCATGTTTCAGCGCCGATCGCGATGGTGGTGGCAGGCCTGATCATCGGAAACCTGGGCCGTAACCTGGCGATGAACGAGATGACTCGGCGTTACCTGGACGGCTTCTGGGAGCTGATCGACGACATGCTCAACGCGCTGTTATTCGCCTTGATCGGCCTGGAGTTGTTGCTGCTGCCGTTCTCCTGGATGCACCTGGCAGCGGCCGGCGTGCTGGCCGTGGCGATCCTGCTGTCGCGTTTGCTGACCGTGGCGCCGGCCATCGTCATGCTGCGCCGCTGGCGCACAGTGCCGCGCGGCACGGTACGGGTACTGACCTGGGGTGGTTTACGCGGTGGCGTGTCAGTTGCACTGGCGCTGTCGCTGCCGTCGGGCACCGAGCGTGATCTGTTGCTGAGCATCACCTACATCGTGGTGCTGTCGTCGATCCTGTTGCAGGGGTTGACGATCGGGCGGGTGGTACGCGGGGTTACCGAGCGGCCGTGAAACCGCAATCGCCGGCAAGGCTGGCTCCCACAACAGCCCGACACACTCAGGACCTGTGGGAGCCGGCCTTGCCGGCGACGGACCGCTACAGGGCAGTCCTAGGGGCGTTATTCTACGGCGGAGTCCGGGAACTGATCCTGGACATACTTGATCTCGGTCCGCCCGTGGGCCGCTGGCAAGCCGTCCTCACCCAGGTTGACGAAGACCATCTTGTCCACGGTCAAGATACTCTTGCGGGTAATCTTGTTGCGCACTTCACACTTGAGGGTGATCGAAGTGCGGCCAAATTCGGTGGCCGTGATACCCAACTCGATGATGTCGCCCTGACGCGAGGCGCTCACAAAGTTGATTTCCGAAATGTACTTGGTCACCACACGCTGGTTGCCCAACTGAACGATCGCATAGATCGCTGCCTCTTCATCAATCCAGCGCAACAAGCTGCCGCCGAACAGGGTGCCATTGGGGTTGAGGTCTTCGGGCTTGACCCATTTGCGGGTGTGAAAATTCATAGTTACTCCTGACCGTCTTGCCAATCGATGACGCTAATGATGGCAGAGCCTGCTGCCCTCCTCCATTTAACATCGACTATGGTCTCGATTAATCGACAGAAAGCCTTGGGCAGATGCGCTGGCACAGCTATAATCGCCATCGCTTTAAAACGGTCATCTGCACTTGATACCGTTCCCGCCACCTGTCCGAGGGGCGCTGCAGCAGGTTCAACCTGTCAGGCTCGGATGGGGCGTTGTCTGGCCAGGCTTGCCTGCCGACACTAAACGCACAACGGCGCCCATTCGCACACTACGAATGGAGGCTCTTCATGAGCGCTGTAATTACGCCTGCCGGTTTTACCGATTTCAAAGTCGCTGACATTTCCCTGGCTGCCTGGGGTCGTCGCGAAACCATCATCGCCGAATCGGAAATGCCTGCACTGATGGGCCTGCGCCGCAAGTACCTGCAAGAGCAACCGCTCAAAGGTGCGAAAATCCTCGGCTGCATCCACATGACCATCCAGACTGCCGTGCTGATCGAAACCCTGGTTGCCTTGGGTGCCGAAGTACGCTGGTCGTCCTGCAACATCTTCTCCACCCAGGACCAGGCTGCAGCGTCCATCGCCGCTGCCGGTATCCCTGTGTTCGCCTGGAAAGGCGAAACCGAAGAAGAGTACGAGTGGTGCCTGGAGCAAACCATCCTCAAGGATGGCGCGCCATGGGACGCCAACATGATCCTCGACGACGGCGGTGACCTGACCGAGCTGCTGCACAAAAAATACCCAGCCGTACTGGACCGCGTTCACGGCGTGACCGAAGAAACCACCACGGGCGTACACCGTCTGCTGGACATGCTGGCCAAGGGCGAGCTGAAAGTTCCGGCCATCAACGTCAATGACTCGGTGACCAAGAGCAAGAACGACAACAAGTACGGCTGCCGTCACAGCCTGAACGATGCCATCAAGCGCGGCACCGACCACCTGCTGTCGGGCAAGCAAGCCCTGGTCATCGGCTACGGTGACGTGGGCAAGGGCTCGGCCCAGTCGCTGCGTCAAGAAGGCATGATCGTCAAGGTCAGCGAAGTCGACCCGATCTGCGCCATGCAAGCCTGCATGGACGGTTTCGAGCTGGTCTCGCCATTCATCGACGGTATCAACAACGGCACCGAAGCAAGCATCGACAAAGCACTGCTGGGCAAGATCGACCTGATCGTGACCACCACTGGCAACGTCAATGTCTGCGACGCCAATATGCTCAAGGCCCTGAAAAAGCGCGCTGTGGTCTGCAACATCGGCCACTTCGACAATGAAATCGACACCGCTTTCATGCGCAAGAACTGGGCATGGGAAGAAGTCAAACCGCAGGTTCACAAGATCCACCGTACCGGCGCTGGCGACTTCGACCCGCAAAATGACGACTACCTGATCCTCCTCGCTGAAGGCCGTCTGGTTAACCTGGGTAACGCCACTGGCCACCCTAGCCGCATCATGGACGGTTCTTTCGCCAACCAGGTACTGGCACAAATCTTCCTGTTCGGCCAGAAGTACGCCGATCTGCCAGCCGCTCAGAAAGCCGAGCGCCTGACGGTTGAAGTGCTGCCGAAAAAACTCGACGAAGAAGTGGCCCTGGAAATGGTCCGCGGCTTCGGCGGCGTGGTGACCCAATTGACCCCACAACAGGCCGAATACATCGGCGTCACTGTTGAAGGGCCATTCAAGCCACACGCCTACCGCTACTGATGGGCCAAAGCCGGTGTCGCTGTAAGCGATACCGGCTTTTTTCTGTAAGCCAGCTTCAGGGCTGGCCTGCTTGATCGGTATACCAGGATTTCGCCATGTCTCAGGAACGTCGTTACAGCTTCGAGTTCTTCCCGACCAAGACCGATGCTGGACATGAAAAACTGCTCGCCACTGCCCACCAGCTGGCCAGCTACAACCCGGATTTCTTCTCCTGCACTTACGGCGCCGGTGGATCGACCCGCGACCGTACGCTCAACACCGTGCTGCAGCTGGAAAGCGAAGTGAAGATCCCTGCCGCGCCGCACCTGTCCTGCGTCGGTGACAGCAAGGAAGACCTGCGCAGCTTGCTGACCCAGTACAAGGCTGCCGGCATCAAGCGCATTGTCGCGCTGCGCGGTGACCTGCCTTCGGGCATGGGCATGGCCAGCGGCGAACTGCGCCACGCGAACGAGCTGGTCGAGTTCATCCGTCAGGAAAGCGCTGACCACTTCCACATTGAAGTCGCCGCCTACCCGGAAATGCACCCCCAGGCGCGCAATTTTGAAGATGACCTGAACAACTTCGTGCGCAAGGCCAACGCCGGTGCCGACAGTGCCATCACTCAATACTTCTTCAACGCCGACAGCTACTTCTACTTCGTCGAGCGCGTGCAGCAGCTGGGCGTGACCATTCCAGTCGTACCAGGGATCATGCCGATCACCAACTACAGCAAGCTGGCACGCTTCTCCGACGCGTGTGGTGCCGAGATCCCACGCTGGATCCGTAAGCAGCTGGAAGCTTATGGCGATGACGTCAACAGCATCCAGGCATACGGTGAAGAGGTCATTACCCGCATGTGCGAACAACTGCTGCAAGGGGGTGCGCCAGGGCTGCACTTCTACACCCTCAACCAGGCTGATCCTAGCCTGGCGATCTGGAACAACCTCAAGTTGCCCCGCTGATCGACCGCTACACCCCTGGTAACAATTACCGCGGGATACTGAAAAGGCCTTAGCTTACGCTACGGCCTTTTCTGCTTTTATCTATCCAATGGACTGTCGCGCTTCATGCCAAAAGGACATACCCCTGCTCGCCCGCAACTCGTTTACCTCGTCTTCGGTGCCCACACCTACCATCAGGAAGCGCAGTTCAGCATCGTCAGTGCCTTGGCCAATCTGCACAAGACGCCAGGTGAAGCGCTGGACATCCAGGTCTACAGTGACAGCCTGGAGCCCTACCAGCACCTCCCGGTAACCGTTCACCCCCTGGACGCCAGCACCCGCGAAGCCTGGAACCAGCCCTATGGCTATCACTTTCGCAGCAAGCACGTAGTCTTGCGCCAGGTACTGGCCAACGCGCCGGTGGCAGCACTGATCGACACCGACACCTTCTTTCACCAGTCCCCCATCGAACTGTTCCGGCGTATCAAGCCAGGCACCCTGTTGTGCAATGCCATCGGCGCTAACTTCGGTGACAACAAGCAGTGCCGGCTGCACCAGAGCCTGGCGACCATGCTCGCAGCCCGCGGGCTGGCTGACCACAGCATGAGCCTGCTCAATTCTGGCGTCATCGGCCTGGTACAGGAAGATGCGTCACTACTGGATCAGTCCATTGCCCTGATGGATGAGTACTACCCCCATGCCCAGGGTGCTTACACCCTTGAAGAGTTCTGCCTGTCTGTGGCGGCCTATCGGCAAATGCACGTCAATCAGTGCACCGATCTGCTCCATCACTATTGGAGCCGCAAACAGCTGTTCAGGGCCAAGGTTCAGGCCTGGCTGGCCAAGCACCAACAAGCACCGCTAAGTCGTGAGGCGCTGGAAGATGTAGCGCGGGTCAACACCCAGTTGCCAAAACCACCCACCTTGCGACGTCTGGGCTACAAGGCACTGAGCCTGACCCTGCCAAGCGAACAGCGTCAGTTCCTGCGCGAACTGATGTACGGCTGTTACGAATATCCCAACGAGTTTGATCGCGCCAGCGCCCCGGCCTGGTGGGACAAGGCACTGGAGAACGCCAATGCCCGTCATTCACAGCCGCTGTGCCATAAAAAACTGCACCAGTGGTTCGATCGCCCCGGTATGCGCCTGGGCCTGGGCAGCAAACACGGCACTGTCAGGGAGTCGCTGCTAAAGCGATCACAACGCTGAACACCTACAAGGCGTAAAGCACATGTCTACTAGCCATTACCGTTTGCACGTCGTAATCTCCAGCTATGCCAGACTTCACCCGCCTATTGACCGCTGTGCTGCTCACTTGCCTGAGTGCTTTTGCCCACGGTGAGCAACTGCGTATTGTCACCGAGCCCTGGGCACCCTATGTGTACCTGGAGAATGGGCAGGCCAAAGGCATCGACTACGACGTCACAGTCGAAGTATTCAAGCGCTTGGGTGTCGAAGTGGAGTGGCAATTCCTGCCCTGGAAACGCTGTCTGGCCATGATCGATCAAGGCCTGGCCGATGGCATCCTGGATATTTTCTATACCGAACAGCGTACCCATCAGCTGTTTTTCCCCAGCGAGCCGCTGTCGAACGTGGAATTTGCTCTGTTCTACGCCACTGCCCGTCCGCATCAAGTCTCCCGCCTGGAAGACCTGCGTGGCCTCACCGTCGGCACGTCCCCAGGCTACTCTTATGCACCGGCATTCAACGACTCGCCATTGTTTATCCGCGAACCCGCCCCAACCCATGAAGCCAACTTCGGCAAGTTGCAGCGCGGGCGTATCGACCTGTTGATCACCGACCGCCGAGTCGGTCGCTATCTCACTAAAAACCTGGGCCTGGACGAGCAGATCAGCGAACTGCCATTGCTGGTCAGCCGCCAGAGTCAGTACCTGGCGGTACGTCGCAACGCTGGCATGGATCTGTTAATGCAACGCTTCGACGCTGAGTTGCGCCGCTTCAAGGCTGAACCGGCCTATGCCGCCTTGAATGCCCGTTATGACAAGGGTGCTGACAACTTTCGAACCACCGTTGAGCAGCAGGAACGCAGCACGCCCTGAATGCTCTGTTATACTCGGGCCTTCCCGCCAGGCTTACGCCCGGACGCTCGGCCTTGCAAAAGGCATCCCGACCGGCAGGACAGCGCGGCCAAGAGCCCGCCCGCCCTACTCCGGATGCGCATTGAAGACCCTGCTGGACCGGACGCGATAGCATCACCCGATGCCCGTCGCGCCAGGCAAGATTATCCCATCGGGCTTAGCCCTTATTAAGAACAGGATTGCTCATGTCCTTTGCTTCCCTCGGTCTCTCCGAGGCTCTAGTCAGCGCCATCGAGGCAGCAGGCTATACCCAGCCCACTCCGGTGCAACAGCGGGCCATTCCCGCCGTGTTGCAAGGTCGCGACCTGATGGTCGCCGCCCAGACAGGTACTGGTAAAACCGGCGGTTTCGCCCTGCCGATCCTCGAACGCCTGTTTCCAGGTGGTCACCCAGACAAATCCCAGCGCCATGGCCCTCGCCAGCCGCGGGTTCTGGTACTGACCCCAACACGTGAACTGGCCGCCCAGGTTCACGACAGCTTCAAGGTCTATGCCCGCGACCTCAAATTCGTCAGCGCCTGCATCTTCGGTGGCGTCGGCATGAACCCTCAGGTTCAGGCCATGGCCCGTGGTGTTGATGTGCTGGTAGCCTGTCCGGGTCGCCTGCTCGACCTCGCCGGCCAAGGCAGCGTCGACCTGTCCCACGTCGAAACGCTGGTATTGGACGAAGCCGACCGCATGCTCGACATGGGCTTCATCCACGATGTGAAGAAGGTTCTCGCGCGGCTGCCAGCCAAACGTCAGAACCTGCTGTTCTCGGCAACCTTCTCCAAGGACATCACCGACCTTGCCGACAAGCTGCTGCACAACCCCGAGCGCATCGAGGTTACGCCACCCAACACCACAGTTGAGCGTATCGAGCAGCGGGTCTATCGCCTGCCGGCCAGCCACAAGCGCGCCCTGCTCGCTCACCTGATTACCACCGGTGCCTGGGAACAGGTTCTGGTCTTCACCCGCACCAAACATGGCGCCAACCGCCTGGCCGAGTACCTGGAAAAGCACGGTCTGACCGCTGCGGCCATCCATGGCAACAAGAGCCAGAATGCCCGTACCAAGGCCCTGGCCGATTTCAAGGCCGGCACCGTGCGTATCATGGTTGCTACCGATATTGCGGCTCGCGGCCTGGACATTGACCAGTTGCCTCACGTGGTCAACTTCGAGCTGCCTAACGTCGAAGAAGATTACGTGCACCGTATCGGCCGTACCGGTCGTGCCGGTCGCTCGGGTGAAGCGATTTCGCTGGTTGCTCCAGACGAAGAGAAGCTGCTCAAGAGCATCGAGCGCGTTACCCGCCAGAAGATTCCAGATGGCGACCTGATGGGTTTTGATGCTTCCAAGGTTGAAGCCGAGAAACCTGAAGTCCGCGAACGTCCTCAGAACAACCCGCGCGGCGGCCGTGGTCAGCGTGCCGATGGCACCAACACCGGCAACGGTGGACGCAAGGACAAAGGCAAAGATCAGGGCAAGGAAAAAGGTCGCGACAAGGACAAGGAAAAAACCGCAGAGAAATCTGCCGGTGGTCGTCAGGAACGCAAGCCACGTGACAATAAAAAGCCACGTCAGCCCCAGTCCGCCCAAGCAGGCGTACCACCTGCGCCAGCCAACCGTGATCCGGAAGAGTTCCTGGATGACGAAGTGGACAACTTCGGCAACCGCGCCGACTACGTCAGCCCTTACCAGAACAAAGGCAACCAGGGCCGCAATCGTCGTCCGGGCGCTCCTGCCCAGACCGGTGCCGGCGCTGGCGCTAGTGGCCAACCACGTAGCGGCGGCCAAGGCCGCAACAACGGTCCACGCACCGGTAGCGGCACTGGCGGTTCGGCCTCAGGTGAAAAACGCGGTGGTTCACGCAATGGTGGCGGTGGCCAGCAGCGCCGTGACGGCGGTGGTGGTGGTGGTGGTGGTCGCAATCGTCGTCCGAACAGCGACAACGCATCGGGCGAACCGGCTGTACGCAATCCGCGTGAAGGCCAGCCGCAACCGAAGATCATGCACAAAGAGTCGAAGATCGACCGCTTCCCAACTGCCGAGCAGCTTGAGCAATTGCCAAGCCGTCCGCGTGGCGAGAAGCCTGCACTGCTGACGCGTAACCGCTGATCAGCAATCGCACAAACAAAAACGCCGCCCCTAGGGGCGGCGTTTTTGTTTGCGTACAACGATGTTACTTCTGCTTGACGCCTTCAACCGAGATATCCAGGTCCAAGGTCTGGGACGCAGGACCTGGGCCCTTAATGCCGAAGTCGTTCAGGTTGAGGGTGGTGGTGGCGTTGAAGCCAGCACGCTCACCGCCCCATGGATCCTTGCCTTCGCCATTGAAGGTAGCCTTAAAGGTGACCGGCTTGGTCACGCCGTGCATGGTCAGATCGCCAGTCACGTCAGCAGTCTTCTCGCCGGTCGACTTGACGTTGGTGGAGACAAACTTGGCCTCTGGGTACTTAGCTACATCGAGGAAGTCTTTGCTGGCGATGTGCTTGTCACGCTCAGCGTGGTTGGACCACAGGCTGGCGGTTTTCAGGTCAACCGCGATCTTGCTGGCTTCAGGCTTGGCCGCGTCCCAAGTGAAGGAACCATCGAAATCCTTGAAGGTACCGTGAATGAAGCTGTAACCCAGGTGGCTGATCTTCCAGTCAACGAAGGCATGCTGGCCTTCCTTGTCGATCTTGTAGTCTGCAGCCATGGCTTGGCCGGCCGAAAGCAGTGCGGTACCGAGCGCCAGAGCGGCAAAAGTCTTTTTCAACATGCGTCTATATCCTTTGGAGTTGAGGTTGAACATCAAGCTTTGCGGCCCAACATGCGTGTCAGGGTCGCGTCACGGTCGATAAAGTGGTGCTTCAGGGCTGCCACACCATGCAACCCGGCAAAAATCACCAGGCCCCAAGCCAGGTAGAAATGGATTTCACCGGCTACATCTGCTTGATCGGGCAAGTTGCTGACCAGCGCAGGTACTTCGAAAAGACCAAACACTGGGATACCCACGCCATCGGCAGTAGAGATCAGGTAACCGGCGATCATCACCGCGAACAGGCCGAAGTAAAGCAGACTGTGCCCCGCCTTGGAGGCCGCGCGAGTCAATTTGCCATGATTCGGCAATGCTGGAGGCGGCGGGCTGATGAAGCGCCAGACAACACGCAGCAACATGACAGCCAATAGCACCAGGCCGATGCTCTTGTGCAGGTCAGGCGCGTCTTTACGCCATGGGCTGTAATAGTCGAGCCCCATCATCCACAAGCCTAGACCGAACAAGCCAAAGACAGCCAGCGCAACCCCCCAGTGCAGGAAGATGCTGACAAAGCCATAACGAGACGTAGAATTGCGCAGTTGCATTGCCGTGTTTCCCTGTAAGAACTGTGCTCAAGACTAACGCGTTATCTATCGAATTAAAGCGGAAAATTTCGCTTTGAACGATCGAGAAAAACGATTGTTAGTGTTTAACAGCCTTATTAAGGAAACATTAACTACTGGGGAAGGAAGGATCTCACAGCCTGGACGCCCCACAGGCACTGCATGCATTGAGCACCTGTGGGGGCCGGCGTTACCGCGATACGCTAACTGTATTACTGAGCTTTGGCCTGGATGTTGACCACCGGCTTTTTCACTGGCTCAACCTTGGCGGCTGCCTTCTTGACCGGTGCAGTTTTGGCCGCTGCTTTCTTCGCCTGCTCGCTTTTGGCCACTGGCTTTTTCACTGGTGCCTGCTTGACCGACGCCTTGGCAGGTGCCGCTTTCACTGGCGCTTGCGTGGCCACCGGCGCTACTGCTGGCGCAGGGGCAACGGGCGCCGCCGCGGCGTCTGCAGCCTTGGCCGCAGGTTTCTCGACCGGCTTGTCGTCAGCGCCAAACATCCGCGAGAAGAAGCCTGGTTTGCTGTCTTCTTTCTTCGCAGGCTCAGCGGCCGTGGCCGATTTGTCAGAGGATCCACCGAACAGATTGGTGAAGAAGTTACCCTTGCTGGCCGCTACTGCCGTGGCGGCAGCAATGGGGGCCGCTTTGGCCGGGTCAAAGGATTTTCCAGCCGCCAGGTCCTGGACTTGGCTGGCTGCGCGCTGACCACTGCGCAAGGCACCTTCCAGGGTGCCTGGGTAGAGGGCATCAGTGTGCTCGCCAGCGAAGGCGACGCGCTGTACCGGACGCTCCCACAGACGCCAGAACTTGCTGATCTGACCCGGGCCATAGGCCAGGTAGGCACCGCCCATGTTAGTGTCGGTGCTGTAACGCCGGACTTCGTAACCGGTGAAGGCACCGCGTGCCTGTGGATAGAACGCATGCATGCGGATCAACACTTGGTCGACCATCTGCTTGTCGCCGAAGGCCTGCAGCAAACGTGCGTTGTCACCCGACAGATTGATTACAATGTTAGCCCCACCTTTAAGTGCCGGTTCGATCCACAGCATGCCCAGGCCGGTATTGCTGAAGATTTCCCCGGTCATACGCGCGCGGCTCTCCCACACCGGCGTCTTGAATTTGAGCAACAGCTGATCGCGCCAGCCGTAGTTGGTACCTTTGAGTGCCGCCAGATGCTTGCTGTCCAGGCCCGGGGTCATCTGGATCTTCGCCAGGGCACGCAGCGGTACGGCCAGAACAACGTAATCAGCCTGGTAGCCGACACTACCGACCTTGACGGTGACGCCATCCTTGTCTTGGATAATGGCGCTGACTGGTGAACTGGTCTTGATGGTTTTCAGCTGCTTGACGAACGCCTGGGCCAACACCGGGCTGCCACCGGGCAAGCGTGCAGCACGCAAGTCGCGGTCACTGACACCGCGGTAAACACGCGTCTGCTGGGCGAAATAGAGCAGCGACAGACGTGACGGCTCGTCATAACGCGTACGGATTTGCTGATTGATCAACTGACGAGCGGTGGTCGGCAGTTGCAGCTTGTCCAGCCAGCCGGACACGTTGAGCTGATCGAGCGCGAACAAGGTGCTGTTGGCCGCAGGGTTCTGCGGGTCGTCAATAGAGCGCGCCAGGTCGTCGAGAGTCTTTTCATAACGCTTGAGCGCCTCGGCGGTCGCAGGCTGCTTGGTCGTCAGGTCGCTCGAACTGTAATACTCGCCATCGATCAGGTAGCCCGGCGTACGGACGAACTCTGGCGCCGGCAGGGTTTCAATCTTGAACGTGTCGAGGTACCGGTTGAGGACCGGCTGAGCCTTGCTGTTGCCGATCCACTCGCTGGTGGCCAAGCCCGAACGCCCACCCATCCCGGATTTGGCCTCCAGCACGGTGACCTGCCAGCCTTTACCCTGCAGTTCATACGCTGCCGTCAGACCAGCCAGACCGCCACCAATGACGATTGCCGTCGGCGTTTTGTCTTTGGCCAGCGCGACGCCGCTGAACAGTCCTATCATTACGAGCGCACAGGCGCGCAGCCACCGAGCAGACATTTTGGCGAACTCCGGATTCAAGCAGACAGTTAGGGGGGGATCCCCCTGGAAAGAATAGCCGAAGGATACGCGAGGCCAAGCGCCATCACCAGTGACGCCAGCAAGCCGAATGCACGCCGTGGGTTGTCCTCAGCCGACGCATTGCATAGGCTTGCGCCGCATGTCCGCGCAGTCGTCGCCAGGAGAATAGAAATGGGCCTCAATCAACAGTGGATGCAACGTGACCTGAAGGTTCTGTGGCACCCCTGCACCCAGATGAAAGACCACGAACACCTGCCCCTGATCCCGATCAAGCGCGGCGAAGGTGTGTGGCTGGAAGACTTTGAAGGCAAGCGTTACCTCGATGCTGTCAGTTCCTGGTGGGTCAACGTCTTCGGCCACGCCAACCCGCGGATCAACCAGCGCATCAAAGACCAGGTCGACCAGCTTGAGCATGTGATCCTCGCCGGTTTCAGCCACCAACCGGTAATTGAGCTGTCCGAACGCCTGGTACAGCTCACGCCTGAAGGGCTCACCCGGTGCTTCTACGCCGATAATGGTTCTTCGTGCATCGAAGTAGCACTTAAAATGAGCTTCCACTACTGGCTCAACAAAGGCCTGCCAGAAAAGAAGCGCTTCGTAACCCTGAGCAACAGCTACCACGGCGAAACCATCGCGGCGATGTCTGTGGGTGATGTGCCGCTGTTCACCGAAACTTACAAGACACTGCTGCTCGACACCATCAAGGTGCCAAGCCCTGATTGCTACCTGCGTCCGGAAGGCGTGAGCTGGGAAGACCACTCACGCACAATGTTCCAGGCCATGGAGCAAACCCTGGCCGAACATCACGATAGCCTAGCGGCGGTGATCGTCGAACCGCTGATCCAGGGTGCCGGCGGCATGCGCATGTACCATCCGGTGTACCTCAAGCTGCTGCGCGAAGCATGCGACCGCTATGGTGTGCACCTGATTCACGATGAAATCGCCGTCGGCTTCGGCCGCACCGGAACGATGTTCGCCTGTGAGCAGGCCGGCATCCGCCCCGATTTCCTCTGCCTCTCCAAAGCCCTGACTGGTGGCTACCTACCATTGGCCGCGTGCCTGACCACCGACGAGGTGTACAACGCCTTCTACGACGACTACTCGACCCTGCGCGCCTTCCTCCACTCGCACAGCTACACCGGCAACCCGCTGGCCTGTGCGGCGGCGCTGGCGACCCTGGACATCTTCGAGCAGGACAACGTCATCGAGAACAACAAGGCACTTGCCCAGCGCATGGCCAGCGCCACCGCGCACCTGGTCGACCATCCGCATGTAGCGGAGGTACGCCAGACCGGCATGGCCCTGGCGATCGAAATGGTTCAGGACAAGGCCAGCAAGACGGCCTACCCGTGGCAAGAACGGCGCGGCCTCAAGGTCTTTGAGCATGCCCTGACCCGCGGTGCTCTGCTACGCCCGCTGGGTAGCGTGGTGTACTTCCTGCCACCGTATGTCATTACCCCGGAGCAGATCGACTTCCTCGCCGAAGTGGCCAGCGAAGGTATCGACATTGCTACCCGCAGTGGTGTCAGCGTGGCCGTCCCGGCCAATTTTCACCCCGACTTCCGCGATCCGGGCTAACCGAAACGTTCGAAGGCTGTACCGCCAGCTGTAGCCGCTGCCGCCAGGCTGCGATCAGTGGCGAAACAGTCGTCATTCGGTCACCCAGATGGGCCTGAATGGCGGCCGTTTCACGTCCGTTCGCAGCCTAGCGGCAGCGGCTACGATTCAAGAGTTCCTTAGCGACCCGCCAATACACTTCCAGAGTTTGCAGATGAGACTGTCCCGCTTCTTCATTGACGCCCCCCTGAGCCTCGGCGAGCACGACTTGCCTGAAGCCCAGGCCCACTACATCGGCCGCGTACTGCGTATGGCCGCTGGCGACGCCGTGCAACTGTTCGACGGCAGCGGCCAGGAATACCTTGGCCAGTTGCTGGAAGTCGGCAAGAAAACCGTACGTGTTCAGCTCAATGAAACCTTCGCCGGGCCCGCAGACTCAAGCCTCAAGGTTCACCTTGGTCAAGGCTTGTCCCGCGGCGAGCGGATGGACTGGGCGATCCAGAAAGCCACTGAATTGGGCGCCAACATCATCACCCCAATCGTCAGCGAACGCTGCGAGGTGCGACTCAAGGATGAGCGCGCCGACAAACGCCTGGCCCACTGGCGCCAAGTGGCAATCAGCGCCTGTGAGCAATGTAGCCGCTCCAGCGTGCCGCAGATTAACCCACCCGTGCTGTTGGCCGACTGGCTCAAAGCCTGCGATGAACAGCTCAAACTGGTCCTGCATCCGGTCGCCGAGCCGCTGGTCAGCCACCAGAAGCCGGACAGTCTGGCGTTCCTGATTGGCCCGGAAGGTGGTTTGAGCGAGGCCGAAGTCGAACAGGCCAAGGCCGCCGGTTTCCAGGCTGCGCGTCTCGGCCCGCGAGTACTGCGCACCGAAACCGCACCGGTAGTGGCATTAGCCGTTGCCCAGCAGCTGTGGGGCGACTTCTAGAGCACGTAGAAGAACACAGCAATGAAGTGCAGCAGACTGCCGGCGATGACAAACAGATGCCAGATGCCATGCCAATGGCGAAAACGGCTGTCATAGGCAAAGAAGATAATGCCGATGGTGTAGAACGCACCACCGGCAGCCAGCCAGGCAAACCCTGCGCCGCCAAGGGTGGCCAGCAGCGGTTTGACCGCAACCAGTACGATCCAGCCCATCACCGCATAGATAACGATCGACAGTATGCGCGCTTCGGTACGTGGCTTGATTTCCTGCAACATACCGATCACGGCCAGCCCCCACACCACGCCGAACAGGCTCCAGCCCCAAGGGCCACGCAGGCTGACCAGACAAAAGGGCGTATAGCTGCCAGCTATCAGCAGATAGATTGATAGGTGATCGAGTTTTCGCATCACCACTTTGGCCTTGCCGCGCACGCTGTGATAGATGGTCGAGATGCTGTAGAGCAAGAGCAAGGTAAAGCCATAGATCGCCAGGCTGACGATCTTCCAGGGATCGCCCTGCGAACTGGCTATCACCATCAACCAGATGACGCCGACACACGCCAGCACTGCGCCGACCAAATGCGTCCAGGCATTGAAACGTTCACCGTGATACATGCAATAGGGTCCTCCAAACAACGGACTGGGTTCCCATCCTACACAGGCAAATATTTCAAACCAGCCCTGCCGCCTCAAGCATCTGCTCAAGCGCCGGAAGATCGGGGACCCTGGCAACCTGATCGCCCACCTGCACTGCCGCCAGCTCCAGCGCCGCCAGTGGCACGTCCACGTAGTTGAGCTGACTGTCGAGCTTGCATGAGCGCGGAATGCCCTGCACCAGCACGGCGATGAAGCGCAATCGACTGCCACCCAAGGCATTGAGCACGACAATCCGTGCCCGATCACCCACCTCTACCTGGCCGCCACACGCCGCCTCGAAACTGAGCAAAGGCAGACGCTGATTGCGCCAGTCGATCCAGCCGAGCATCCACTGCGGCTGCTCAGGCGCCGGGGTGCCCGATTGGTAGCCGATCAACTCTGCCACCGCGACGTTGGGTAGGACCAGACAGCGGTCAGCCAATGCCAGTAACAACCCTGTGAGGCTACTACGGCGACCATTGCGTGCGGATTGTTCAAGCATGACGACTCCAAAGCGCAATACTCTGTAGCAACACCGACTCCTGATAGGGTTTGCCCAGGTAGTCGTTGACGCCAATGGACATGGCCCGGTCGCGGTGCTTCTGCCCGGTTCGCGAGGTGATCATGATGATTGGCAAGTCCTTCAAGACTGGATCGTGACGAATCTGCGTAGCCACCTCAAAGCCGTCCATACGCGGCATTTCGATATCCAACAGCAGGACGTCCGGACGGTGCTCCTGCAACAACGCCATAGCATCGACGCCATCCTTGGCGGTCAGCACGTTCATGCCGTGGCGTTCGAGCAGGCGCCCGGTAACCTTGCGCACCGTTACCGAATCATCGACCACCATCACCAGCAAAGGCCGCTTCGGTGCGCTGTCAATCTGTGTATGGTGACCACGGGCAACGCTGCCAGTCTGAAGCGCGTGGTGCTGCTGCAAGCCGCGCAATTGCCCTGGCAAGTCCAGGATCAGCACCACCCGGCCGTCGCCCAGCAATGTCGCCCCGGACAATCCCTGAACGCTGGCAAACTGCGGGCCCAGGCTCTTGACCACAATCTCGCGACTGGCCGCCAGGCTGTCGACCTGGATCGCGTACTGCTGCTCGTGAGAATGTACCAGGAGCACCGGCAACGGCAGGCTCTGGCCCAGTAGCCGTGGCTGAGTCGCGCCTTGTAGCAACTCACCGAGGTAACGCAGCTCGTAACGATGCCCAGCATACTCATAGCGCGGCGGATCAAGCTGATAACAGGCTTCCAGCTCGGCCGGCGGTACCCGCACAATGCCCTCGATGGTATTGAGCGGCACGGCATATTGTTCTTCGCCGTAGTGCACCATCAATGCGCGGTTGACCGAAACGGTGAACGGCAGGCGAATCAGAAAGCGCGCGCCTTTGCCAGGATTGGACTCAATCACCATCGAGCCACCCAACTGCTTGACCTCTTCATGGACCACGTCCATGCCCAGGCCACGCCCAGAGATCTGGGTGATTTTCTCTGCCGTGGAGAACCCCGGCTGCAGGATGAACTGCATGACTTCATGGTCGCTGAGCACGGCGTCGGGGTCGAGCAAGCCGCGCTTAATCGCCTTGCGTCGCACCGCCTCCAGCGGTACACCGGCGCCGTCATCAATCATTTCAATCACAATGTCGGCGCCCTCATGCAGCAGGCTCAGGGAAATCAGTCCCTGCTCCGGCTTGCCCGCGGCCAGACGCCCCTCACGGGTCTCCAGGCCATGGTCGACGGCGTTGCGCAGCATGTGCTCCAGCGGCGCCACCATGCGCTCCAGCACGCTGCGATCCATTTCGCCTTCGGCATTGCCGACCACCAGCTCGACCTGCTTGCCCAGTTCGCTGGCCACCTGCCGGACCACCCGCTGCAAACGTGGCACCAGACGCTCGAATGGCACCATGCGCGTACTCATCAGGCCTTCCTGAAGCTCGCTGTTGACCCGCCCCTGCTGCTGCAACAGGCTTTGCGCATCCTGCGCGCGCAGGGTCAGGGTTTCTTTGAGATCGAGCAGGTCGGACGCCGACTCGAACAAGGCCCGCGACAACTGTTGCAGCTGTGAATGGCGGTCCATTTCCAGCGGATCGAAGTCATCGTAGACCCGCCCATCGCCCTCCCCCTGACGACTGAGGATCCGCCCCTGGGTTTCGCTGTCCAGCCGGCGCAACTGATCGCGCATGCGCTCCAGCGTGGTTTCCATTTCACTCAGCGCCACTTGGGCATCATTGACCTGCTGCTCGATGCGCCCGCGAATGATCGAATGCTCACCGGCCAGGTTGCCCAAGTCATCCAGCAGGTCTGAGGCCACCTTGACCATGTCCACCGGCCCACGCTCCGGCGCCGCTGCCGACACCTCCAGTGGGGCGATTTCCGGCTGTGCCTGGTGGGCAGCGGTATCAGCAAGTGCCGCACTGCTGAAGTTGCGAATGTAGTCGATCAATGCTGTCGCGGCGTGCAACGGCTGTTGCAAGCGCACCGCATCGAGCATGTGGGCCAAACGGTCATGACAGTTCTGCAACAGGCTGAACAGTGCTGCACTCGGCTGCAGTTGGCCGGCCGCCAACAGCTCATAAAGAAATTCCAGCTCATGGGCGAGGTCGCCAATCGGGGCGATTTCGACCATCCGCGCACCGCCCTTGAGGGTATGCAAGTCGCGCAGCAGGTTGTCGATCTCGACACCGTTGCGCGGCTCGGCCTGCCAGCGCAGCAAGGCAGCCCCGGAACTTTCTACGATGTCAAAGCTCTCTTCGAGGAAAATCTCCAGCAGTTCCTTGTCGCCGGCATCCTCCACTGGTTCTGCTGGCTTCTCAACTGCCACTGCAGGTGGCGCGCTATGGCGAAACTCACGCAATGCGGCCAGTAGTTCCACTGCAGGTGCGGGCAATTGGCCTGCCTGCAATTGCTCGAGTATTTCTGCCAAACCTGCATGGCTTCGCTTGAGCAAGGTGAGCAGTTCAGCCGACGGGGCAAAGCGTCGTTCGGCCAATCCTTCGTACATCAGTTCGAGCTCTTGCGCGAGCACTTCCACCACGCCGATGGCGGCCATCTGCGCCCCGCCCTTGAGGGTCTGCAGGTCGCGTTGCAGCGACGACAGTGCCGAGACATAGTCCGGATCACTCAACCAGCGTTCCAGGACCTGGTTCGCGCCTTGCAACACATCACCGGCTTCTTCGAGAAATAGCTCAACCACCGCCGAATCTGTCGCCAACGCTGCCGTTGCTGCGCTCAGATCGGCAATGTGCGCTTGACCATGTTGATGACTGATCAGGCCTGTGGCATTCGGTGCCAAGGCTTCGTCGAGCAACTCGCGCAAGGCCAGCAGACGCTCCGGACGCGAATCCACCTCTTGCCCGGCGGCGATCTGGTCGAGCATGTCGATCAACGCCTCGTGAGCCAGTTGGGCCTGCTCGAAAAAGCACGCACTGACCGCCAGGCTGCTTTCCTCGACCGCGCCGTACAGGTCCAGCAACGCCTCGCACAGGTCATCCACCTGCCACAAGTCGGCCAGATGGGCGCTCTGCCCCAGCGTCGTCAGCTCATCGAGCAGTGCGGTGAGCTCCTGACGCTCTCCAGGGTGTTCCTGCCAGCGCAACAACAGCGACTCGGCATCGAGCAAAATATCCATACCCTGGGCCAGAAAACTGGCGATCAGTTGCGGATCACGCTTGATCCGTCCGCCTTGGCTCGGCGCCTGCAACAACGCCTGCAAGCGCGCGTCGACGACTTGGTGAATTCCCTCAATCAGCGTCGCTGCACCGTTAATCGGCGCCAGCGGTGCCTTGGATAATTGTTCCAGGCCACGGCGCAACAGGGGTTCGGCGCTTTCCAGCAGGTAGATTTCCTCAAGATCGAAGGCCAATTGATGGGCCTTGAACTCCCGCGCCAGCAAGTCGAGCGCACCCGCCAGCTCGGCGATCGGGGCGACCCCGGCCATGGCGGCGCTGCCTTTGAGGGTGTGAAAGGCGCGCTGCAAATTGTTACTGACCGGTTGCGGCAAATATTGATCGGCCGCGGCCAGGAAGCTGTCGAGACTGGCCAGATGCCCTTGGGCCTCGTTGCGAAAAATTTCCAGCAGTTGCGGATCGATGGCCTCGTTGACCTGCGCCTCCTGGGGGGCGTCGTTCATGGCCAGCGCGTGCAGTCGCAATGCCAGTTGTTCGACATCCTTGCTTGCCTGCGCCTGGCCCTGCGCAAAAGCCTGCAGCAGCCCGGGAATCAGGTCTAATGCCTGCTGCAGACTGGCCAAGGGTACAGCGCCAATTTCCACGCGGCCCTCCAGCACGCGGTTGAGCAAGTGCTCTGCGGCCCAGGCCAGCTCTGCCAGACCTTGCGCCCAGACCATCCGCCCACTGCCTTTGAGAGTGTGCAGGCCTCTACGCAACTCCACCAGGGCCTCACGGTCGGCGGGATTGGCCTGCCAACGCGCCCATTGTTCGTTCAACTGTGGGAGCAACTCATCGGCTTCTTCGAGGAACACCTCGCGCAGCTCGTCATCAACCACCGGCGTATCGATTACCGGGACTTTAAGCTCTAGCACTTCAGGCTCTGGTTCCGGCACAAAGCCCAGTGCAATCAGACTGGCCTGCGCGGCATCGAGAAACTGCCTGGGGTTGGCCTGTGGATCGGCCACCAGCCATTGCAGATAGCACTCGCACGCACTCAGCGCATCGGCAAGGTGCGCCAGGGCTGTGGCATCGGGTGGCGCAGCACCGAGCATGTGCGCCTGGACATAATCACCACTGCGGCCAAACAAAGCGGCGGCACGGGGCAGCATGAGCATTGCCAGAGCACCGCGAATCTGTTGTAACAAGCCCGGCAGCACCAGCAGGCGCTGCGGTTGCCAGCCTGCCTCAAGACAATCGCCGATCTGGTCTTTGACCTGCTGCAACACCCCGTGTGCTTCTTCGAGTACCAAATGGCGGATTTCAGCCAGGTCGGTGCCGGGCAGCGAACTCTGGTTGGGGCTTTGCTGCAGGGGGCCGACCATTCCTGCCAGGGTCGCTTCGACGTACAACAGCGCTCCGGCAACATCCATCAACACCGCATCGTCAGGCACCCGCTGACCTTGAGCCAGACTCTGCAACACCAGCACCTGGTCGATGATCACCCGACGCGGCTGGCCGAAGCTGAGCACGGCCAACGTGTCAGCGATCTGCCGCAGCGGCGATAGCAGCGGCTGCAGGTCATCCAGACGTTGACGGTCGCCGCGTACAAACTGGTCCAGGCGCTCCTTGACCCGCATCAGGTCTTCACATAGCGCGGCCACCACCGAACGCAAAGCATCGCGGTCGGAGCCGGCCTGCAAACGTTCGCGCAACGAGCCCAGGGATAAATCGAAATTGGCCAGTTCCTCGGCTGCCGCCGGCGCCGCGCCCGACAGGCTGCCCTGGCCCAACGCTTCGACACCGCGCTCGGCGCGCAGCTGGTTGAGCACCGGCAGCACCACCAATGGCAAGTCGCGCCGGGCACTACGCAGCCGATCGAGGTACAGCGGCAACTGTTCAAGCCCGCGAAACAAGGCGCCCAAGGCTTCGCCGCGCTGGCTGACACGCTTTTCTTTGAGGGCCAGGCCCAACTGCTCCAGTTCTTCGGCCAGCAACGCTGCGCCATTGAGTTCGAGCATCAGCAGACAACCACGTACCTGGTGCAGGTTGTCGATGAATCCCACCAGGTCATCTTCATCACCAGGTTCTGCGCAAAAGTGCTCCAGCGCCAGACGCGCCTGCCCCAGGCAGTCAGCAATGGCGCCCTTGACCCAGGCCAGAGCTACCGTGTCGTGCCGCTCAGCCATATCTGCTCCTGTTGCCATGGTCACCTGCGCGCGCTCAACGTGGCGGCGTCGGCGGCAGCGTAAAGCCTGACACCGAGCGGCGCATCTCGCTGGCCATGCGTGCCAGGTCGCCAATGCTTTCGGCGGTTGCGCTTGACCCGGCCGAAGTCTGCGCCGTGATCTGCTGGATCACTGCCATGGTATGTGAGATCTGTCCGGCCGATGATGTCTGCAGCTGGGCGGCATCCGAGATGCTATGGATCAGCTCGGCGAGGGTTTGCGACACGCCTTCGATTTCTTCCAGGGCGACGCCGGCATCCTGGGCCAGGCGCGCACCGCGCACCACTTCAGCCGTGGTCTGCTCCATGGAAATCACCGCCTCATTGGTGTCGGTCTGAATGGTACGCACCAGCGCCTCGATCTGTCGGGTCGCCGACGATGAGCGTTCCGCCAGGCGCTGCACCTCATCGGCGACCACCGCAAAACCACGCCCTGCTTCTCCGGCCAGCGATGCCTGGATCGCCGCGTTGAGGGCAAGGATGTTGGTCTGGTCGGCAATGTCATCGATCAGGCTGACGATATCGCCAATCTCCTGAGAGGACTCACCCAGGCGTTTGATACGCTTGGCGGTGTCTTGAATTTGCTCACGGATGTTGTCCATGCCGTGGATAGTGTTGTGCACGACCTCGTTGCCCTTGTTGGCAATCGCCACCGAACGCTCGGCAACCTTCGCCGACTCATAAGCATGGGTGGACACCCGGTCGATGGATTCGGCCATGTCGCCGACAGCCAGCGACGCCTCGGTGATCTGCTCAGCCTGATGTTCCGAGGCCTTGGCTAACTGGTGCGCAGTGTTCTGGGTGTCCTGCACGGCGCTGGCCACTTCCTCGGCGCTGAGGTTAATGGTAGCCACCAGATCGCGCAGTTGGTCGATGGAGTAATTGATCGAGTCTGCAATCGCGCCGGTAAAGTCCTCGGTAACCGACACCATCACGGTCAAGTCGCCATCGGCCAAGTCTTCGATTTCATCGAGCAAGCGCATGATCGCTTGCTGGTTGCGTTCATTCATCTGCGCAGTTTCGCGTAGTTGCCGATGGGTCTCGCGGACCATCACCAAGCCAATCAGAATGATCGACGCCAAGGCCAATAGGCCCAGGACATAGCCACCGACAGTGTCCAGCGTGCGACCACTGGCCAGATTCTCAAAGCCGTTGGCCAGACGCGAAGCCTCATCGAGCAAGGTCTGCGACTGGTTGAAGATGTTCCCGGCGGCTTCGCGCACGCGGAACAACTCCGGCGATGTCTCGAGAATTTCATCCACTGAACCGGCAACGAACTGGAACAATTCGGCAATATCCGCCAAACGAGCCCGGGCATCCGGATCTTGAACGCGGCTGATCTGCAGGGTTGGGTTCCCCCCCAGCATCCCTTCGAGCACCTGGCCGAAGCGGCTGGCGTCGCGACCGAAAGCGTCTGCCGCTTGTACCGCCGTGTCATCCCCGGCCAGCACGGTATTGACCGAACCGAGGATACGTTCCGCTAACAATGACTGACGCTGGGCAACCGCTACCTGATTGGCCGGTGCGCCACTCTGCAACAAAATCTCGACGACCTTGTCGTACTCAACCTGCAGTTGCGGCACCGTCTCGGCCAGGGTCGCAGCGACCTGATGCAACGACAGTACGGTCTGTTCACTGGCCAGAATGGTGTCGGTGTTCTTGCGCAGGCCTTCCCAGTCGCGCAGTACTGCCTCCATCTCATTGCGCACTGCCGGTGGGGCAGCCGGCAAGCCGGTGATCGCGTCGCCCTTTTTCAGGTAGCCCCAACGTTGCTCGAAATCATTGCGTGCCTCGCCGAGCAAGCGGAATGCGCGCGCCTTGCCCGCTGCCGCTTCGGTGGCGTTCTTGGCAATGCGCTGGGACAGCACCCGCAGCTCGCCCGCATGGCCGATGTACTGCTTGTCGTAATTGGCCTGGGTGTTGAGATAGGCGAAATTGGCGAACAGCAGAATGATCGACAGGATCAACACGACGAACAGCGCCGCGATCCGGGTGCTGCTGCGCGAGCCTTGGGGCGAAGTTACCGTATTGGTCTTGGTCACGAATCTGGCATTCCTTTACAACGCCACGTCGAGAAAACCCGGAGCCTGAGCTAAGGCCAACGGGCTGAAAATGGCCCAGCAGCGTTGCTGCTGGAAGTGCCCCTGGACAAAGGGTGCTGCACCACTGAGCAACGGTGTTGGCGGTGACAGCTCGAGGCTGTGCAAGGGGAAATGCTGCAAGCCCAACACCTCATCAACCAACAGTCCGACAAACAGCTCCTCATGATCGAGCACCAGCACCCGACGCTGCTTGCGCGGTGCCGAAAGGCCCAGGCCGAAGAATCCGCACAAGTCCATCACCGGCAACAGGCGCCCACGCAAGTTGGCCACACCGCTGACCCAGGGTTTTACCCCGGGGATCCGGCTCAGGCGCGGCTCGTGCAGAACTTCGGCAACCTCGCCCATAGGGGCGACGAACCACTGTTCGCCGATACGAAAGCCAATGCCGCTCCAACTCTGCAGGCGGGTTTCCTGCAGTGGTAAGTCGGCTGCCAGCAGTCGACAGCGCCGGTCGATATCCAGCAGCAGTTCAAAAGCCGTCAGCGACTCGCCCATAGGTTGCGTGGTCAACCTTTAAGAACGCCGTTGAGCACCTTGATCAGGGTGTCTTCATCCACCGGTTTGGTCAGGTAGTCACTGGCGCCTTGACGCTTGCCCCAGACCTTGTCGGTTTCCTGATCCTTGGTGGTGACGATAATCACCGGAATAGCGGCCGTTACAGGGTCCTTGTTGAGCTGGCGAGTCGCCTGGAAGCCATTGACCCCGGGCATGACGATATCCATCAGCACAGCGTCGGGCTTCGCGTGACGCGCCAGGGCCACGCCATCGGCGCCGTTTTCAGCCTTGAGCACCTCATGCCCGTGTTTCTCGAGCATTCCAGTCAATTTGTACATTTCGGTCGGCGAATCGTCGACGATCAGAACTCGGGCCATGCTGTTCCCCATCAAAAGAATGGACGCCGCGACCATGGCGCGGCGTCAGGGTGCGTGTTGTTCTTCTGCGGCGAACCCGGGCACATGCGCCCTGATTGCGTCCAGCAGTTCTTCCTTGCTGAATGGCTTGGTTAAAAATTGATCGGAGCCGACTACACGGCCCCTGGCCTTGTCGAACAAGCCATCACGGGACGACAGGAGGATCACTGGGGTGTCCTTGAAGGCACTGTTGTGCTTGATCAGGGCGCAGGTCTGGTAACCATCCAGACGCGGCATCAGCACATCGACAAAAATAATCTGTGGATGCTGGTCGACGATCTTGGCCAGGGCATCAAAGCCGTCAGTGGCAGTGATAACTTCACACCCCACCTCACTGAGCAACAATTGGGCGGTTCGACGAATCGTTTTCGAGTCATCGATCACCATCACCTTCAGTGCCGCGCCGGGCTGTTCCATAATTGCTCTACCATCGCTGCTCAGGCGTCGCCTGGAAGGGCCGTGCAGGCCACGTGCCAGGCCTTTTTAGCACACTCTGGGGGTGCATTCCATCGGCCCGCGCCACGGCCCGGCACGCCACCGCCGCAGATGCGTTTTTCCCTTGACCGCCAGCGCTGCGGGCGCCACCCTGACGCCACTTTTTATTTGAGCCAACGCGGCACATCGCCGCCTAGAGGATATAGCCCATGAGCGTTCGCCTCGGGATTGTCATGGACCCCATTGCGCGCATTTCCTATAAGAAGGATAGCTCGCTGGCCATGCTGCTTGCCGCCCAGGAGCGCGGCTGGTCGCTGTTCTACATGGAGCAGCAGGACCTCTACCAAGGCCAGGGCCAAGCCCGCGCGCGGATGCGCCCGTTGAAGGTCTTCGCCGACCCGGAGCACTGGTTCGAGCTGGAAGCCGAAGAAGACAACGCCCTGAGCGATCTGGACGTGATCCTGATGCGCAAGGATCCGCCATTCGACATGGAGTTTGTCTACAGCACCTACCTGCTCGAACAAGCCGAAGCCGCTGGTGTGCTGGTGGTCAACCGCCCACAGAGCCTGCGCGACTGCAACGAAAAGCTGTTCGCCACGCTGTTCCCGCAGTGCACCCCGCCGACCCTGGTCAGCCGCCGCCCGGACATCATTCGCGAGTTTGTCGCCGAGCATGGCGACGTGATCCTCAAGCCACTGGACGGCATGGGCGGCACCTCGATCTTTCGCCACCGGGTGGGCGACCCGAACCTCTCGGTGATTCTCGAAACCCTGACCGCACTTGGCGCCCAGCAGATCATGGCGCAAGCCTACCTGCCCGCCATCAAGGATGGCGACAAGCGTATTTTGATGATCGATGGCGAGCCAGTGCCTTACTGCCTGGCGCGCATTCCGGCCAGCGGTGAAACCCGTGGCAACCTGGCCGCTGGCGGCCGTGGCGAAGCCCGCCCACTGACTGACCGCGATCGCTGGATTGCCGAACAGGTCGGCCCGACCCTGCGCGAAAAAGGCCTGCTGTTTGTTGGCCTGGACGTGATCGGTGAGCACCTGACCGAAATCAACGTCACCAGCCCGACCTGCATCCGTGAAATCGACAACGCCTTTGGCACCCGCATTGGCGTGCAATTGATGGATGCCATTGATCGCCAGCTCAAGGCGCGCTGACAGCCGACGCGGAGCAATCAGGCAGAGTGGGGTATCATGCCGGTCGTTTTTTTGACCTGCGCACCCGCTCTGCCGATTTTTCCCCGGCCTTGTGGCTGCTGGATACCTGATGACGCTGCCTGCTGACATCCCTGCCGACTTCACCCCGCCCCGCGTTCGCCCGGCGGATCGGCTCGGCTTTACCCTATTTCTGGCGGCCCTGCTGCACTTGGCGCTGATTCTTGGTCTGGGGTTTTCCTTTGCCAAGCCAGAAGAAATTCGCCGGACCATGGAAATCACCCTGGCCACCTTCAAGAGCGAGAAAGCGCCGCAGAAGGCCGACTTCCTGGCCCAGGACAACCAGCAAGGTAGCGGCACACTGGACAAGAAAGCAGTGCCAACCACCACTGAGATTGCCCCATTTCAGGACAGCAAGATCAACAAGGTCACGCCACCACCAGCCGCCAAGCCGGAAGTGAAGCCACAACCAACGCCGCCCAAGGCCGTCGTCACTACCAAGGCGCCAAAGCCGGAAAAAGTCGAAACTCGACCCAAAGAAGCCAAACCGCAGCCAAAACCCAAGGCCGCGACACCAGACTTCGACAGTTCGCAACTGTCCAGCCAGATCGCCAGCCTCGAAGCCGAGCTGTCGCAAGAGCAACAGCTGTACGCCAAGCGCCCGCGTATTCACCGCCTCAATGCCGCCTCGACCATGCGCGACAAGGGGGCCTGGTACAAGGACGAATGGCGCAAGAAGGTCGAGCGCATCGGCAACCTCAACTACCCCGATGAAGCCCGCCGTCAGCAGATCTATGGCAGCCTACGGTTGATGGTTTCGATCAACCACGACGGCTCGCTCTATGAAGTGCTGGTGTTGGAGTCTTCCGGTCAGCCGCTGCTCGATCAGGCTGCCCAGCGCATCGTCCGCCTGGCGGCGCCATTTGCGCCGTTTACCGGCGATCTGGCGGACATTGACCGTCTGGAGATCATCCGCACCTGGCGCTTCGCACGGGGCGACCGTTTGTCGAGCAATTAACCTGTGGGAGCGGGCTTGTCAGTCTGGCGCCCCAACGCCAAACTACTAGCCATGAAAAACCTCAGCCCGAGTTACCTCAAGCATCAGTTCCTGATTGCCATGCCACACATGGCCGACCCGAACTTCGCGCACACCTTGACCTACATCGTCGAGCACAACGCCAATGGCGCGATGGGGCTGGTGGTCAATCGGCCCCAGGAACTGAACCTGGCCGATATCCTCGAACAATTGCGCCCCGACGTCGAAGCGCCAGCCAGCTGCCTGCAGATACCGATCTACATCGGTGGCCCGGTACAGAACGACCGCGGCTTTGTCCTGCATACCAGTGACAAGGCGTACCAAGCCACCATCGGGCTGGAAGGATTGTCGCTCTCGACCTCTCAGGATGTGCTGTTTGCCATTGCCGACGGCGTCGGCCCCAAGCAAAGCCTGATTACCCTAGGCTATGCCGGCTGGGAAGCGGGTCAGCTGGAAGCGGAACTGGCCGACAACGCCTGGCTGAATTGCCCATTCGACCCCGAGATCATCTTCGGCATGGCTTGCGAGCAACGTCTTGAAGCCGCCGCTGCCAGCCTGGGGATCAACCTCAGCCTGCTCACCAGCCAGGCGGGGCACGCCTGATGGCCGAATTACGCCTGCTGCTGGGTTTTGACTACGGCACCAAACAGATCGGCGTCGCCGTCGGCCAGGTTATTACCGGCCAGGCCCGTGAGCTGTGCACCCTCAAGGCCCAGAACGGAGTACCGGACTGGACCCAGGTAGAAAAACTGATCCAGGAGTGGAAGCCTGACGCCATTGTCGTGGGCCTGCCGCTGAATATGGACGGCACGCCCAGCGAAATGAGTGCCCGTGCCGAGAAATTTGCCCGGCGCCTGAACGGCCGCTTCAACCTGCCCGTGCACACCCACGACGAACGCCTGACCACCTTCGAAGCCAAGGGCGAGCGCATGGCCCGTGGCGGCCAGCGTGGCAGTTACCGCGACAACCCGGTGGACGCTATTGCCGCAGCCTTGCTGCTGCAGGGCTGGCTGGAGGCCAACACCGGGCAGTTCTGACCCAGATCATCGGATTCAAGCCGGGACAGCGCTATGCTCCCGGCCTCTTGAGGAGCAAGCATGAGCCTACCCAATCCCGCCGAACTGATCCGGCAGATGGCCGTCGACCTTCGTGCCCATCTGGCCCGGCGCAACATTACTGAGCCGCGCTTCATCGGCATCCGCACCGGGGGGATCTGGGTTGCCCAGGCCCTGCTCGAAGAATTGGGCAGCGAAGCCGCCCTGGGCACTCTGGACGTTTCATTCTATCGCGATGACTTCAGCCAGAACGGCCTGCACCCGCAAGTACGCCCGTCGAACCTGCCGTTCGAGATCGAAGGTCAGCACCTGGTGCTGATCGATGACGTACTGATGAGCGGTCGGACCATCCGCGCAGCCCTCAACGAACTGTTCGACTATGGCCGTCCGGCCAGCGTAACCCTGGTCTGCCTGCTCGACCTCGACGCTGGCGAATTGCCGATCCGGCCAAATGTGGTCGGCGCAACCCTGTCGCTGGCGGCCCATGAACGGGTAAAATTGACCGGACCCGCACCGCTCGCCCTCGAGCGCCAGGACCTCGCCTCCGCTTCCGCACTTTAAGAGTCCCTCGCGATGACGCCAATCGACGCCAAGCGCCCGCTGCAGCTCAATGATCAGGGCCAGCTGCGCCATTTTCTCTCGCTCGACGGTTTGCCCCGCGAACTGCTGACCGAGATCCTCGACACCGCCGACTCCTTTCTTGAGGTCGGCGCCCGGGCCGTTAAAAAGGTCCCGTTGCTACGCGGCAAGACCGTCTGCAACGTGTTCTTCGAAAACTCCACGCGCACCCGGACCACCTTCGAACTGGCCGCACAGCGGCTGTCGGCCGACGTCATCACCCTGAATGTGTCGACCTCCTCGACCAGCAAGGGCGAAACCCTGTTCGACACCCTGCGCAATCTGGAAGCCATGGCCGCTGACATGTTCGTCGTGCGCCACGCCGACTCCGGCGCCGCCCACTTCATCGCCGAGCACGTGTGCCCAGACGTGGCCATTATCAACGGCGGTGACGGCCGTCACGCCCACCCGACCCAAGGCATGCTCGACATGCTTACCATTCGTCGGCACAAAGGCGGCTTCGAAAATCTTTCGGTGGCGATCGTCGGTGACATCCTGCACTCGCGGGTGGCCCGTTCGAACATGCTCGCGCTGAAAGCTCTGGGTTGCCCGGACATTCGCGTAATCGGTCCGAAAACCCTGCTACCGATCGGTATCGAACAGTACGGCGTGAAGGTCTACACCGACCTCGAACAAGGTCTGAAAGACGTCGACGTGGTGATCATGCTACGCCTGCAGCGTGAGCGCATGGCCGGTGGCCTGCTGCCGAGCGAGGGCGAGTTCTACCGTCTGTTCGGCCTGACTACCGCCCGCTTGGCCGGAGCCAAGCCGGATGCCATCGTCATGCACCCGGGGCCGATCAACCGCGGCGTAGAAATTGAATCGGCGGTGGCCGACGGTGCCCATTCGGTGATCCTCAACCAGGTCACCTACGGCATCGCAGTGCGCATGGCCGTGCTGTCCATGGCCATGAGCGGGCAAACTGCCCAACGTCAATTCGAGCAGGAGAACGCCCAGTGACCCTCAGCATTCTCGGCGCCCGGGTCATCGACCCACTGAGCGGCCTGGACCAGACCACCGACCTGCACATCGATGCTGGCAAGATCGTTGCCATCGGTGCGGCACCGGCCGGTTTTACTGCGACACGCACTATCGACGCCCAAGGCCTGGTCGCCGCACCTGGCCTGGTTGACCTCAACGTCGCCCTGCGCGAGCCGGGCTACAGCCGCAAAGGCAGCATCGCCAGCGAAACCCGCGCAGCAGCAGCAGGTGGCGTCACCAGCCTGTGCTGCCCACCGCAAACCAAGCCGGTGCTGGACACTTCGGCAGTCGCCGAGCTGATCCTCGACCGCGCCCGCGAAGCCGGGCACAGCAAGGTATTTCCGATCGGCGCCCTGAGCAAAGGCCTGGAAGGCGAACAGCTTGCAGAGCTCATTGCGCTGCGCGACGCCGGCTGCGTGGCGTTCGGCAATGGCCTCAACGCCTTTGGCAACAACCGCACCCTGGCGCGCGCCCTTGAGTACGCGGCAACCTTTGACCTGACGGTGATCTTCCACTCGCAGGACCGCGACCTGGCTCAAGGCGGCTTGGCCCACGAAGGCGCGATGGCCAGTTTCCTCGGCCTTCCAGGCATTCCGGAAACCGCCGAAACCGTGGCCCTGGCGCGCAACCTGCTGCTGGTCGAACAGACGGGCGTACGGGCGCACTTCAGCCAACTGACCAGCGCCCGCGGCGCACGCCTGATCGCTCAGGCCCAGGAACTCGGCTTGCCAGTCACCGCTGACGTGGCGCTGTATCAGCTGATCCTCACCGATGAAGCTCTGCGCGACTTCTCCAGCCTCTACCATGTGCAGCCGCCGTTGCGCACCCGCGCTGACCGCGATGGTCTGCGCGAAGCGGTAAAGTCCGGGGTTATTCAGGCGATCTCCAGCCATCACCAGCCGCACGAGCGTGATGCCAAGCTGGCACCGTTCGGCGCCACTGAGCCGGGTATCAGCAGTGTTGAATTGCTGCTGCCATTGGCGATGACCCTGGTGGAAGATGGCCTGCTCGACCTGCCAACTTTGTTGCAACGTTTGTCCAGCGGACCTGCCCAAGCCTTGCGCCTGCCGGCCGGACAATTGAAAGTCGGCGGTGCCGCCGATTTGGTCCTGTTCGATGCCAAGGCTTCGACCGTGGCCGGCGAACAGTGGCGTTCCAAAGGCGACAACTGCCCGTTTATCGGCCACTGCCTGCCGGGCGCGGTGCGTTATACCTTGGTTGATGGGCATATCAGCCACGAGGCCTGACAGCTTTACCCCTGTGGGAGCCGGCCTTGCCTTGCGAAAAAGGGCCGCTACGCGCCCCATCGCCGGCAAGTCCAGCTCCCACAACAGGTCCAGGCATAGCCAGCCCATCGCACTACCGCTCATCCTTCAAGGTTGAAATCCTTCCCACCACCCCCATATGAGTCTGCATCAGGCATTTTCGCCCCGCTGCGTGGAGACTCTCCCTTGACCACCATCGTTTCAGTTCGCCGCCACGGCAAAGTCGTCATGGGCGGCGACGGCCAGGTTTCTCTCGGCAACACCGTGATGAAAGGCAACGCCAAGAAAGTCCGCCGCCTGTACCACGGCCAGGTCATCGCCGGTTTCGCCGGTGCCACCGCCGACGCATTCACCCTATTCGAACGTTTTGAAGGCCAGCTGGAAAAACACCAGGGCCATCTGATCCGTGCCGCCGTCGAGCTGGCCAAAGAATGGCGTACCGACCGCTCCCTGAGCCGCCTGGAAGCCATGCTGGCCGTAGCCAACAAGGACGCTTCGCTGATCATCACCGGTAACGGTGACGTCGTCGAACCGGAAGACGGCCTGATCGCCATGGGTTCCGGTGGTGGCTATGCCCAGGCTGCCGCCCGTGCCTTGCTGCAAAAAACCGATCTCTCGGCGCGTGAAATCACCGAGACCGCCCTGAACATCGCCGGTGACATCTGTGTGTTCACCAACCACAACCTGACTATCGAGGAGCAGGACCTGGCCGAGTAACTCAGCTGTTCTGGCGCCCGGCCCCGACGGCCGGGCTTTTCCACGCTGACTTATCGAGCCCAAGGACCATCACAACCATGTCCATGACCCCCCGCGAGATCGTCCACGAACTCAACCGCCACATCATCGGCCAAGATGATGCCAAGCGCGCCGTCGCCATTGCCCTGCGTAACCGCTGGCGGCGCATGCAGCTCCCTGCTGAGCTGCGCGTTGAAGTCACGCCAAAAAACATCCTGATGATCGGCCCTACCGGCGTCGGCAAGACCGAAATCGCCCGGCGCCTGGCCAAGCTGGCCAATGCCCCGTTCATCAAGGTCGAAGCGACCAAGTTCACTGAAGTCGGCTATGTCGGCCGTGACGTTGAATCGATCATCCGTGATCTGGCTGACGCCGCCATCAAGATGCTCCGCGAGCAGGAAATCATCCGTGTCGGCCACCGTGCCGAGGACGCTGCCGAAGAGCGCATCCTGGATGCCTTGCTGCCACCGGCACGCACCGGCTTCAACGAAGACCAGACCACCAGCCAGGATTCCAACACCCGCCAGTTGTTCCGCAAGCGCCTGCGCGAAGGCCAGCTGGATGACAAGGAAATCGAGATCGAAGTGGCCGAAGCCATGGGCGTCGATATTTCTGCGCCACCGGGCATGGAAGAGATGACCAACCAGTTACAGAACCTGTTTGCCAACATGGGCAAGGGCAAACGCAAGAGCCGCAAACTCAAGGTCAAAGAAGCACTGAAACTGGTGCGTGACGAAGAGGCCGGCCGCCTGGTCAACGAAGACGAACTCAAGGCCAAGGCCCTGGAAGCGGTCGAACAGCACGGCATCGTGTTCATCGACGAAATCGACAAAGTGGCCAAGCGTGGCAATGTCGGCGGCGCCGACGTCTCCCGCGAAGGCGTGCAGCGCGACCTGCTGCCACTGATCGAAGGCTGCACGGTGAACACCAAGCTGGGCATGGTCAAAACCGACCACATCCTGTTCATCGCCTCCGGTGCATTCCACCTGAGCAAGCCCAGCGACTTGGTGCCTGAACTGCAAGGTCGTCTGCCGATCCGCGTCGAACTCAAGGCACTGAGCCCTGAAGATTTCGAGCGCATCCTCAGCGAACCGCACGCCTCGTTGACCGAGCAATACCGCGAGCTGCTCAAGACCGAAGGCCTGAACATCGAGTTCGCCGCCGAAGGCATCAAACGCTTGGCCGAAATCGCCTGGCAGGTCAACGAGAAGACCGAGAACATCGGTGCGCGTCGCTTGCACACCCTGCTCGAGCGCCTGCTCGAAGAGGTTTCGTTCAGCGCCGGTGACTTGGCCAGTGCCCACAGCGAAGCACCGATCCGTATCGACGCCGACTACGTCAACAGCCACCTGGGCGAATTGGCGCAGAACGAAGACCTTTCTCGTTATATTCTGTAAGCCTCATTCTCTTACAGGCAGGGCCGCTTGCGGCCCTGAACCATATGGCCAGACTCCCTACCGGCATCAACCTGCACAAAGCCTCCAAAACCCTGAGCCTGACTTACGGGCCCGATGAGGTATACAACCTGCCCGCAGAATTTCTGCGCGTGCACTCCCCCTCCGCCGAGGTCCAAGGCCACGGCAACCCGATCCTGCAATTCGGCAAACTGGGTGTAGGCCTGAGCCAAATCGAACCGGCCGGGCAGTACGCACTGAAGCTGACCTTCGATGACGGCCACGACAGCGGCTTGTTCACGTGGGAGTACCTGGAGCAGTTGTGCCTGCGCCAAGAGGACCTCTGGAAAGACTACCTCGACGAGTTGGCCAAAGCCGGAAAATCCCGCGACCCTTCCGAGTCAATCGTCAAGCTGATGCTCTAGTTCAGGCCTTACAAGGTTTAGAGCGCATTTTCTAATTCTATTTGCTTGAATGCCTGCTCAACGGCCAATGATTGGCCGTCTTGCGCAACACTCGAAAGTCGGGTAACCAATGGATCTGGCAAGCTCCCTGCATTGATTTACAGCAGGGTCGAGCCGGTATGCAGAGGTCGCGAGCGAAAGCAGGCAGTCTTCTCAAGCAGAAAAAACCCGCATGGCTCATCGTCGTTTGCATCCGGCCGCAGGACCGCAGTTCGTTATCACTGGTCACCCGAGCAGCAGTACCGGGCACTCGTCTGTGTAACGCGCACAGCAGGCCGGTACTCGTCTCAGGACAACGGAGCGTCGTAGATGAGTAACAAGAACAACGATGACCTGCAGCGCCAAGCCTCGGAAAACACACTGGGCCTGAACCCTGTGATCGGCTTGCGCCGTAAGGATTTACTGACTTCTGCGCGAATGGTGCTGGGCCAAGCTATTCGTCAGCCGCTGCATGGTGCCAAGCATGTCGCGCATTTCGGCTTGGAACTCAAGAACGTGATCTTCGGCAAGTCGGCCCTGCAACCGGAAAACGACGACCGTCGCTTCAATGATCCAGCCTGGAGCCAGAACCCTCTTTATCGCCGCTACCTACAGACTTACCTGGCCTGGCGTAAAGAACTGCATGATTGGATCGACACCAGCAATCTGTCGGACCAGGACATCAGTCGTGGTCACTTCGTCATCAATCTGATGACTGAAGCCATGGCCCCGACCAATACCGCCGCCAACCCGGCAGCGGTCAAACGCTTTTTCGAAACCGGTGGCAAAAGCCTGCTCGATGGTCTGTCGAACCTGGCCAAGGACATGGTCCACAACGGTGGCATGCCCAGCCAGGTCAACATGGAAGCCTTCGAGGTCGGCAAGAACCTGGGCACCAGTGAAGGCGCAGTGGTGTTTCGCAATGATGTACTGGAGTTAATCCAGTACAAGCCGATCACCGAACAAGTGCTCGAGCGTCCGCTGCTGGTGGTGCCACCGCAGATCAACAAGTTCTACGTTTTCGACCTCAGCCCGGAGAAGAGCCTGGCGCGCTTCTGCCTGCGCTCCAACGTGCAGACCTTTATCGTCAGTTGGCGCAACCCGACCAAAGCTCAGCGCGAATGGGGCCTGTCGACCTACATCGATGCCCTCAAAGAAGCCGTCGATGTGATCCTGGCGATCACCGGCAGCAAAGACCTGAACATGCTCGGTGCCTGCTCCGGCGGCATCACCTGCACCGCACTGCTGGGTCACTATGCGGCGCTGGGTGAAACCAAGGTCAACGCCCTGACCCTGCTGGTCAGCGTCCTCGACACCACGCTCGATAACCAGGTTGCCCTGTTCGTTGACGAACAGACGCTCGAGTCGGCCAAGCGCCAGTCCTACCAGGCCGGCGTGCTTGAAGGCCGCGACATGGCCAAGGTGTTCGCCTGGATGCGGCCCAACGACCTGATCTGGAACTATTGGGTCAACAACTACCTGCTGGGCAACGAGCCGCCAGTGTTCGACATCCTGTTCTGGAACAACGACACCACCCGCCTGCCGGCCGCCTTCCATGGCGACCTGATCGAAATGTTCAAAAGTAATCCACTGACCCGTGCCGATGCACTGGAAGTGTGCGGCACGCCCATTGACCTGAAGAAAGTTACCTCCGATATCTACAGCCTGGCCGGCACTACTGATCACATCACGCCTTGGCAAGCCTGCTACCGCTCAGCCCAGCTGTTTGGTGGCAATGTCGAGTTCGTGCTGTCCAACAGCGGTCATATCCAGAGCATACTCAACCCGCCAGGCAATCCCAAAGCGCGCTACATGACCAGCAGCGAAATGCCAACCTGCACCAAGCAATGGCAGGAGAACGCCCACAAGCACACCGACTCTTGGTGGCTGCACTGGCAAAACTGGCTGACCGAGCGCTCTGGTGAACTGAAAAAAGCGCCGACACGCTTGGGCAACAAAGCCCATGCCGCGGCCGAGGCCGCGCCAGGGACCTACGTACACGAGCGCTAGTTGCAGCGAACGCCGCGGCCAGTAACGGGTCGCGGTGAATCATCCACCACAGGGTTTCGCGCATGCCGCAACCGTATATTTTCAGAACCGTCGACCTGGATGGCCAAACCATCCGCACGGCGGTTCGCCCCGGCAAGCCGCACTTGACGCCCTTGCTGATTTTCAATGGCATCGGCGCCAACCTGGAGCTGGTGTTCCCCTTCATCCAGGCCCTGGACCCGGACCTGGAAGTCATTGCTTTCGACGTGCCCGGTGTCGGTGGCTCGTCGACGCCCCGGCATCCCTACCGCTTCCCGGGCCTGGCCAAGCTCACCGCACGCATGCTCGACTACCTCGACTACGGACAGGTCAATGCCATCGGTGTGTCCTGGGGTGGGGCGCTGGCCCAGCAGTTCGCCCACGACTATCCCGAGCGCTGCAAAAAGCTGGTATTGGCAGCCACCGCCGCAGGCGCGGTGATGGTCCCGGGCAAGCCCAAGGTGTTGTGGTTGATGGCCAGCCCCAGACGCTACATTCAACCCTCGCATGTCATCCGCATCGCACCGCAGATCTATGGCGGGGCCTTTCGCCGCGACCCTGACCTGGCCACGGCACATGCCGCCAAAGTGCGCTCCTCGGGCAAACTCGGTTACTACTGGCAGCTGTTCGCCGGGCTTGGCTGGACCAGCGTTCACTGGCTGCACAAGATCCAGCAACCGACCCTGGTACTGGCCGGTGACGATGATCCGTTGATTCCGTTGATCAATATGCGCCTGTTGGCCTGGCGGATTCCCAATGCCCAGCTACACATAATCGACGACGGTCATTTGTTCCTGATCACCCGGGCCGAAGCCGTCGCCCCGATCATCATGAAGTTTCTCCAGCAAGAGCGCCAACGCGCCGTCATGCACCCTCGGCCCGCCCCCAGCTAAGACGCTGCGATCAAACGCCCAAGGCCGGTGTACGGCATGAGGTTGGTGTCGCTCTTGCATTGATCTGTTTGTAGTTGGCCTGACGACGGAGTGTTGCCTGATGAAAGACAAGCTCGCAAAGGGGTCGGTACCGGTCCCCACCTCACATATGAATGTGCAGAATGCGATCACCGGCCTGCGCGGCCGTGACCTACTTTCCACCTTACGCAATGTCAGCCGCCACAGCCTGCGTCACCCGCTTCACACCGCCAAACACATGCTCGCCCTGGGCGGCCAGTTGGGGCGCGTGCTGCTCGGTGACACCCCGCACCAGCCCCATGCCCGCGACAATCGCTTCAAGGACCCTGCGTGGAACCTCAATCCGTTTTACAGCCGCGGGCTCCAGGCTTATCTGGCGTGGCAGAAGCAAACCCGCCAATGGATCGATGAAAGCCAGCTGGAGGCCGATGACCGCGCCCGCGCGCACTTTGTCTTTGCCCTGCTCAGCGATGCCATGTCACCGAGCAATTCGCTCCTCAACCCGGCAGCCGTCAAAGAGCTGTTCAACTCCGGCGGCCTGAGCCTGGCGCGAGGCTTGAATCACCTGGTCGATGACTTGCGCCACAACGACGGCTTGCCGCGCCAGGTCAATCCCGAGGCGTTCGAGGTCGGTCGTAACCTGGCCACTACCCCAGGTGCCGTTGTCTTTCGCAACGAATTGCTGGAATTGATCCAGTACAAGCCGATGAGCGAAACCCAGTACGCCCGGCCGGTGCTGGTGGTACCGCCGCAGATCAACAAGTTCTACATCTTCGACCTGAGCCCGGCCAACAGCTTCGTTCAATACATGCTCAAAAATGGTCTGCAGACCTTCATGATCAGCTGGCGCAACCCCGACCGGCGTCATCGTGAATGGGGCCTGTCGAGTTATGTCGAAGCACTGGAAGAAGCCATGAATGTCTGCCGGGCAATCACCGGCAGCCGCGAAGTCAACCTGATGGGGGCCTGCGCCGGCGGCCTGACCATGGCCGCCTTGCAAGGCCACCTGCAGGCCAAACGACAATTGCGTCGAATCAGCAGTGCCACCTACTTGGTCAGCCTGCTCGACAGCCAGATCGATAGTCCGGCCAGCCTGTTCGCCGATGAACAGACCCTGGAGGCCGCCAAGCGTCGCTCCTATCAACAAGGCGTGCTCGACGGCCGGGAGATCGCCAAGGTCTTCGCCTGGATGCGCCCGAATGATCTGATTTGGAATTACTTCGTCAATAACTACCTGCTCGGCAAGGCACCACCGGCTTTCGATATTCTCTACTGGAACAACGACAACACCCGCCTGCCGGCTGCCCTGCACGGCGATCTGTTGGACTTCTTCAAGCACAACCCGCTGACCCATGCCGCTGGCCTTGAAGTGTGTGGTACCCCGATCGACCTGCAGAAGGTCAACGTTGACAGCTTCAGCGTGGCCGGCAGCAATGATCACATTACGCCCTGGGATGCGGTGTACCGCTCGACCCTGCTGCTGGGCGGCGACAAACGCTTCATTCTGGCTAATAGCGGCCATGTACAAAGCATCCTCAACCCACCCGGTAATCCCAAGGCGCACTACGTTGACAACCCGCGCCTGAGCAGCGACCCACGGGCCTGGTTCTACGATGCCAAACAGGTGGACGGCAGTTGGTGGCCACAGTGGCTTGATTGGATTCAGGCGCGCTCAGGTGCCCAGCGCGAAACCCTGATGGCCCTGGGTAACCAAAATTACCCTCCCATGGACCCCGCGCCCGGTACTTACGTCCAGGCGCGCTGAACAAGAAGAACGGATGAAAACCCGCGACCGAATTCTCGAGTGTGCCCTGCAGCTGTTCAACCAGCAGGGCGAACCGAATGTCTCAACCCTGGAGATCGCCAATGAAATGGGGATCAGCCCGGGCAACCTGTACTACCACTTCCACGGCAAGGAGCCGCTGGTGTTGGGTTTGTTCGAACGCTTTGAGGATGAGCTTACCCCTCTGCTCGACCCGCCCCTGGAAGTACGCCTGGAGGCCGAGGATTACTGGCTGTTCCTGCACCTGATCGTCGAACGCATGGCCCAGTACCGCTTCCTCTTCCAGGACCTGTCGAACCTGACCGGGCGCCTGCCGAAACTGGCGCGCGGCATGCGCAACCTGCTCAATGCCCTCAAGCGCACCCTGGCCGCCCTGCTCGCCAGCCTCAAGGCCCAAGGTCAGGTGACCAGCGATACGCGGGCGCTGGGGCAGCTGGTTGAGCAGATTACCCTGACCCTGTTGTTCTCACTGGATTACCAACGGGTTTTGGCGCGCGAAGGTGAAGTCGGCGTAGTGGTGTATCAGGTGATGATGCTGGTCGCGCCGCACTTGGAAACCGGCTCGCGGCATGCGGCTGAACAGTTGGCCTTGCGCTATCTGGATGGCTGAAAATCACTGGTTCGCAGCCTCGCGGCAGCGGCTACAGCGGGCCAGACCTGCAATGAACACAAATGAAAACGCCCGGCACTAAGGCCGGGCGTTTGCTGACAACAGCCTGCAATCAGGACGGATTCAGCGGGCTCACCGATGCTGATGGCGCTGATGGTGCCGCTGCAGTCGGTGCCGAGGTGACAGCAGGAGCTGCACTTGGCGCCGGTGCTGCGCTGACAGCCGGTGCTGCCGGTTTGGCAGCTGCAGGCTTGGCCGGGGCTTTTTTCACCGCCGGTTTTTTCGCCGCGGCCGGCTTGGCTGCTGCAGTTTTCGCAGCCGCAGGCTTAGCAGCTGGCTTGGCTGCTGGTTTAGCCGCCGCGGTTTTCGCCGATGGCTTGGCTGCAGGTTTAGCTGCCGCTTTCGGTGCAGCCTTGGCCAACGGTTTGGCCGCAGCTTTGGTCGCAGCCGGCTTGCTCGAGACCGACTTGACCGATGCACCGGTCAATTTCTCGATCTGCTTGGTCAAGGTATCAACCTGCTGATGCAGCGCCTTGACTTCATTGCGGCTCGGCACGCCCAGACGCGAAATGGCACTGTTCAGGCGCTTGTCGAAAGCCTCTTCGAGCTCGCTCCATTTGCCCAGTGCACGGTCTTTCACATCACCCACGCGCGAGGTGGCCGATTTGGCTGAAGCCTTGGCCGCGTCAACGGAGCCCTTGGCCTGTTTTTCAGCTTTCTCACCATCCTTGACCAGGGATTCGAACAGCTTGTTGCCGTCCTGATCGATCTTGGAGTAGATACCCAGCCCCGCCAGCCAGATCTTGCGGGAATACTTCTCGATCCCCCCGACCCAGGAGCTGCTTTCTTTATCGCTATTCTTCTTGCCAGCCATCCCGCTCTCCTTATTGTTTACGTGCGACACGTTCAAGCAATGCCGTCAGCTCATCGAGCTTGGCAGAGAGTGCCTCCACGTCATGTTTAGACGGAATGCCGATGCGATTCAAGGCGCTGGCGACCCGTGTGTCGAAAGCCTTTTCGATTTTATCGAGTTGAACTTCGACCTTGCCCTTGACGTTAGTGATCTCACCCTTGACCGAATCGATCTGGCTGTTGGCGGCATCAAGCTCGTGGTCGATGCGTTTCTTGCCACGCTTCTCCACGGTTTCACCGGCCTTGACCAGCTCTTTCAGGTAGTCAGCACCTTCCTGACCCACCCGGGCATAAGCGCCCAGGCCTGCCAGCCAAATTTTGCGCGCGTAGCCGCGCACCTCACCCTGCGTACCCTGGGCGTCATCTTTCTTCTTCAAAATCACTTTGGCCATGCTCTGCACCTCACGCTCGAAAAGATATGGAGGAACTGCCCATGGAAGTTGGGCTTGAGCACAAGGTAGGGAGAAAAATTAGAATTCTCACCCTAAGGCAAGAAAATGCCGGTAGGAGCGGATTAATCCGCTCCTACCGGCTCATGCCAAGGCTTTGTCCAAAGCCCGCTCGATTTCACTCTTGATCGTCCCGCTCATCATCGACAGCATCATGCCCAGCTTCAGCTCGACCTTGATGGTGTCTTCACCGATCTGCACGCTGCCATTGGCACCGCTGCGTTTGACCTCGACCCGGTCGCCATTCCATCGGGCGGTAAGGTCGTACTCGCGGGCCAGCTTGTCGACCAGGGCTTGGGCCTTTTCCCGAGCCGCTTCGCGGCCCAGGCTGTGTTTGCGCTCAACGCTGATCTGGGTCATTCATTCAATCCTGGGTTCAGAGGCATACTTCTATTATGCCCTCGCCCCGACCTGCGACACACCCCGCCAAGACAAATCCGACCGTACGCCCTAGAATGGCCAGTAATTTTTCCCGGTGAAGCGATATGAACGATCAGCGCAAAGGCGACCACGCCGAACCCACCACCCATTTCGGCTACCAGAACGTGCCGGAAAGCCAGAAAGCAGAGAAAGTTGCTGAGGTTTTCCATTCGGTAGCGGCCAAATACGACTTGATGAACGACGTGCTTTCCGGCGGCATGCACCGCCTGTGGAAGCGCTTCACCATCGAACTGTCCGGTGTGCGCAGCGGCAACCGGGTCCTGGATATCGCCGGCGGCACCGGTGACCTGGCGGCCAAGTTCTCGCAACTGGTTGGCCCGACCGGCCAAGTCGTACTGGCGGACATCAACGAGTCGATGCTCAAAGTCGGTCGCGACCGCCTGCTCGACCGAGGTGTGGCCGGCAACATCGAATTCGTCCAGGCCGACGCTGAAAAGCTGCCGTTCCCGGACAACCACTTCGACTGCGTGACCATCGCCTTCGGTCTGCGTAACGTCACCCACAAGGACGACGCCATCCGCTCGATGCTGCGGGTGCTCAAGCCCGGTGGCCGTCTGCTGGTGCTGGAGTTCTCCAAGCCGACCAACACCTTCATGTCCAAGGTCTACGACGCCTACTCGTTCGCCTTCATGCCGTTGGCTGGCAAGCTGATCACCAACGACTCGGAAAGCTACCGCTACCTGGCCGAGTCGATCCGCATGCACCCTGACCAGGAAACCCTCAAGGCGATGATGGTCGAGGCCGGTTTCGACCGCGTCACTTACCACAACATGACCAGCGGCATCGTTGCCCTGCACCGGGGTATCAAGCCCTGATGCTCCTGGCCGGCCTCCTTGCCAGCGTCGAGCACGGCCTGAACCGTGTCCTGCGCCTGGACAGCACCGCACTGCCGCGCTTGCGCTCGCTCGATGGCAAGGTGATTGCCATCGACTGCCGCCAGCCGGCCCTGCAACTGTTCATCCTGCCCAGTGAAGAAGGGCTGATGCTCGCCTCGCATTGGGCAGTGGAGGCCGACTGCACCCTGCGCGCCCCGGCCAGCAGCCTGGTGCGCCTGGCCCTTAGCCAGGACAAGAGCGCGGTACTGCACAGCCCGCAGGTCGAGCTCGAAGGCGACAGCGCTGTGCTGCTGGACCTGGTCGCGGTGCTACAGGACCTCGAGCTTGACTGGGAATACGAAGTCTCGCGCTGGCTTGGTCCCGTGGCCACACAGTTGCTCAGCGGCCACTTGCGCAGCCGCGCCAGCTGGACTCGCCAAGGCCTGGCCAATCTCAATCAGAACCTCTCCGAGTACCTGGCCGAAGAAGCCCGCACCTTGGTTGGTCAACGCGAAGCCGAGGCCCGTTTCAGCGAACTCGACACACTCAAAGTCGATATCGAACGCCTTGAGGCGCGCATTGAGCGCCTTGCCCGATCCCTTGATACCAGCGATAACGCATGAAGCTGCTTGCCGTCCGCCGTCTGTTGCGCATCCAGAGCGTGGTCATCCGCTACCGCCTCGATGACCTGCTGTTCGAACTGCCACTACCCTGGTGGCTGATGGCCCTGCGGCATCTGATGCCTTGGCGCTGGTTCCCACGCAAGACCCTGGAGCTCAGTCGCGGCGCACGTCTGCGCCTGGCCCTGCAGGACTTGGGGCCGATCTTCATCAAGTTCGGCCAACTGTTGTCGACCCGTCGCGACCTGCTGCCCGAAGACATCGCGGATGAGCTGATGCTGCTGCAGGACCGGGTGCCGTCCTTCGATCCACAGCAGGCCATCGCCCTGATCGAAGAACAGCTCGGGGCGAAAATCAGCGACGTATTCAGCCGCTTCGACGTCGAGCCACTGGCCTCGGCCTCGGTAGCTCAGGTTCATGCCGCCAAACTCAAGAGTGGTGAAGAAGTGGTGGTCAAGGTCGTGCGCCCTGGCCTCAAACCGGTCATCGCTCAGGACCTGGCCTGGTTGTTCCTGATTGCCCGCGGTGCCGAGCGCGTCTCGGCCGACGCCCGCTTGCTGCACCCGGTGGAAGTGGTCAACGACTACGAGAAAACCATCTACGACGAACTCGATCTGTTGCGTGAGGCGGCCAATGCCAGCCAACTCAAGCGTAACTTCGAGGGCTCGGAGATGATGTACGTGCCCCAGGTGTACTGGGACTGGTGCCGTCCCAAAGTGCTGGTGATGGAGCGCATCTATGGCATTCAGGTCACCGACCTGGTCACCCTGGCCGACCAGCGTACCGACATGAAAATGCTCGCCGAGCGTGGTGTGGAGATTTTCTTCACCCAGGTGTTCCGTGACAGCTTCTTTCATGCCGACATGCACCCGGGCAACATCTTCGTCAGCACTGTCAAACCGTGGAGCCCGCAATACATTGCGATCGACTGCGGCATCGTCGGTAGCCTCACCCCTGAAGACCAGGACTACCTGGCGCGCAACCTCTTTGCCTTCTTCAAACGCGACTACCGCCGCGTAGCCCAGCTGCACATTGATTCGGGCTGGGTGCCGGCGCACACCAAGCTCAATGAGTTCGAGGCGGCGATCCGTACCGTTTGCGAGCCGATCTTCGAAAAACCGTTAAAAGATATTTCTTTCGGCCAGGTACTGATGCGCCTGTTCCAGACCGCGCGCCGCTTCAACATGGAAGTTCAGCCTCAACTGGTGCTGCTGCAAAAGACCCTGCTCAACATCGAAGGCCTGGGTCGTCAGCTCTACCCCGAGCTGGACCTGTGGAGCACCGCCCAGCCCTTCCTGGAGCGTTGGATGCGCGAGCGGGTCAGCCCCAAGACCCTGCTGCAGAACCTGCACGGCCAGGTCGAACAGATCCCACACCTGGCCGGTATGACCCGCGACCTGCTCGAACGCATGTCACAGCCGCATTTGGCTGACCCGCCTAGCCCCTGGCAGCAGAAGGGTGATGGCTGGGCCTTACGCCTGCTCGGTGCCGGGTTGCTCGGCGGTGGAGCGACCCTGGCCGCCGGTGCGGTCAGCCTCAGCGCCCCGGCCGCCTGGCCCGCCTGGTTGATGCTGGCCGCCGGCCTTTACCTGATCGTGCGTCGATAGCCAGCCGCGTCGCTGACTGGCACACTAGCGCAAGGGGCCGGCAGAGGATCGAGCCTCTCGTTTTGGAGTCGTACATGAAAGACTGGCTGGACGAGATCAACTGGAACAGCGATGGCCTGGTACCGGCTATCGCCCAGGACCACAAAACCGGGCGCGTGCTGATGATGGCCTGGATGAACCGCGAGTCGCTGGCGCTGACCGCCGCCGAGCAGCGAGCCATCTACTGGTCGCGTTCGCGTGGCAAACTGTGGCGTAAGGGCGAAGAATCAGGGCACGTGCAAAAACTGCATGAAATGCGCCTGGACTGCGACGCCGACGTGATCATCCTGATGGTCGAGCAACTGGGGCATATTGCTTGCCATACCGGTCGTGAAAGCTGCTTCTACCGTGTTTACCAGAACGGTGAGTGGCAGACCGTCGACCCTGTCCTCAAAGACCCCAACGCCATCTACAACGCAGGACACTGACATGAGCGACACCCTCACCCGCCTGGCCGAAGTGCTGGAAGCGCGCAAAGGCGCCGAACCTGACAGCTCCTACGTGGCTAGCCTGTACCATAAGGGTCTGAACAAGATTTTGGAAAAGCTCGGCGAAGAATCGATCGAGACCATCATTGCTGCCAAGGATGCCGCACACAGCGGAGATTACAGCGATGTCATCTACGAGACCGCCGATCTGTGGTTCCATAGCCTGGTCATGCTCGCTGAACTGGGCCAGCACCCGCAGGCTGTGCTGGATGAGTTGGACCGCCGTTTCGGCCTGTCCGGGCACGCTGAGAAAGCAGCGCGTCAGCCGTCGGCCTAACTGAATTATTTCGAGGGATTGCACCATGGGTATTTTTGACTGGAAACACTGGATCGTCCTGCTGGTCGTTGTGGTACTGGTGTTCGGCACCAAGAAACTGAAGAACTTCGGTAGCGACCTGGGTGAATCGATCAAAGGCTTCAAGAAAGCCATGAACGAAGAAGAGTCCAAGCCCGACGAGCAGACCCCACCTCCAGTGCAACCCGTTCAACCGCAGGCCGCTTCGCCGTTGAACCAGCCGCACACCATCGACGGCCAGGCACACAAGGTCGAAGAACCGATCAGGAAAGATTGATCAATGTTCGGGATCAGCTTCAGCGAACTACTGCTCGTAGGCCTGGTGGCCCTGCTGGTGCTCGGCCCTGAGCGCCTACCGGGCGCTGCGCGTACGGCCGGGCTGTGGATCGGTCGTCTCAAACGCAGCTTCAATGCGATCAAGCAGGAAGTGGAGCGTGAGATCGGTGCCGATGACATTCGCCGCCAGCTGCATAACGAGCACATCCTCTCCATGGAGCAGGAAGCGCGCAAGATCCTCAACCCACAGAGCGTAACGCCTCAGCCCCCTGCGGCTGCAGCGACCAGTAGCGAAGCCAGCGTGCCAACGGCTGCCGCCAGCGCCGAGGCCACTCCGGCCGCCAGCGCCACCCCAGAACCGACACAGCCACCGCGAGTCCCATGAGCGAAATTCCGGAAAACGACCAGCCGATGCCGCTGGTTTCGCACCTCACCGAGCTGCGTACTCGCCTGCTGCGCTGCGTCGCAGCCATCTTCCTGATCTTCGCCGGGCTGTTTTCCTTCGCACAGCAGATCTACACCCTGGTTTCGGCGCCGCTGCGTGAGCACCTGCCGGCCAATGCGACGATGATCGCCACAGATGTCGCCTCGCCGTTCCTGACGCCGTTCAAGCTGACCATGATCGTCTCGCTGTTCCTGGCCATTCCGCTGATTCTCCAGCAGATCTGGGGCTTCATCGCGCCGGGTCTGTACCGCCACGAAAAACGCATCGCAATTCCGCTGCTGATCTCCAGCATCATTCTGTTCTATGCCGGGATGGCCTTCGCCTACTTCCTGGTGTTCCCGCTAATCTTCGGCTTCTTCGCCAGTGCCACCCCCGAAGGGGTGTCGATGATGACGGACATTTCCAGCTACCTGGACTTCGTCATGACCTTGTTCTTCGCCTTCGGCGTGGCTTTCGAAATCCCGGTGGCCGTGGTCCTGCTGGTGTGGATCGGCGTGGTCGATGTGAAGTACCTGAAGAAGATCCGCCCGTACGTGATCATCGGCTGCTTTGTTGTCGGGATGGTCCTGACTCCGCCGGACATCTTCTCGCAAACCCTGCTAGCCGTGCCTATGTGGCTGCTGTTCGAGATCGGTATTCTGTTTGGCTCACTGATCCGTAAACGCAGCGAACACCGCGACGACACTGCCGACGACCACAACGACCAGCCGCCAGCGACTCAACCGTGAACCTGCTGCTGCTCGAAGAAGCCGACTTCATCGCGGCTGATCGCGTCATTCTGGCCGACCGGCGCTTTACCCACATGCAGGAAATCCACCGCGTGGCGGTTGGCGACAACCTGCGTGTCGGACGCATTGGCGGGCTGATGGGCGAAGCTCAGGTAGTGCGCCTGGAAGGCCATGAGGCGGAACTTTCCGTCAGCTTCGACCGCGATCCGCCGGCCAAGCTGCCGCTGACCCTGGTGCTGGCCCTCCCACGCCCGAAGATGCTACGCCGGGTGTTCCAGACCGTCGCCACCATGGGTGTGCCCAAACTGATTCTGGTCAACAGCTACCGGGTCGAAAAAAGCTTCTGGCAAACCCCTTTCCTGGAGCCCGAGGCCATCCGTGAACAATTGATCCTCGGCCTGGAACAGACTCGCGACACGATCCTGCCCGAAGTCGTCATCGAGAAGCGTTTCAAACCCTTCGTCGAAGACCGGTTGCCAGCCATTGCCCAAGACACGCTTGGCCTGGTCGGCCACCCTGGCCCCTTCCCTCCTTGCCCGCGCGGCCTGGACCAGCCGGTAACCCTGGCCATCGGCCCGGAAGGCGGCTGGATCCCCTACGAGATTGATCTGCTGGGCAAGGCCGGGCTTAGCCCAGTGCAACTGGGTGAGCGCATCCTGCGCGTGGAGACGGCGGTCACCGCCCTGCTCGCTCGCCTGTTCTGACTTCAGTTTTGCGCTCCGGCGCCGATGCATAGGCACCAGAACAAAAAATCGCCTCTGCTGAACGCAATGGAGTCCCACCATGTATCGTTGGTTAGCCCAGCACCTGGGTAACGTGAGCGTCAATCGCAAGCTCGGCATCGGCTTCGGCCTGGTCCTGTTGCTAACCCTGAGCATTACCCTGACAGGCTGGCAGGGCATCAGTGGCGTCACCAATCGCGGCGATACCCTGGGCAGCATCTCCCAACTGCTTGAGGCTACCCTCGAACTGCGCGTCGCTCGCCAGGCCTACCAGCTCAAGGGTGATGAAGCCTCAGCGCAGAACCTCAACAACGCCTTGGCGGCTCTTGATCGACAACTGCAACAGGTTGATCAACGCATCGTCCTCCCGGACAACCAACGGCGCATCGAACAGCAGAAGGACGCCGCCCGACAGTACCGTCAAGGGCTGGCTGAAGTGGAGAAGGCTGCCCAGCAACGTCAAGCCAGTCGCCAAATACTTGGCAGCAGCGCAGACCAAGCCACAACATTGATTGCCGAAGTCGAAAAACAATTGCTCAGCGGCAGCGATCTGAACCTTTTCAACAGCGTCGTCGAGGCCGGAAAACTGCTGCAGCAGGCGCGATTCCAGGTCCGGGGTTACACCTACAGCGGCAAAGCCGAGTTCCAACAGACAGCGCTTGATGCCATCGACCAGGCAAGCACGCAACTGAAGACCCTGGCAGAAGTCTTACCGGCAAACTTCACCAGCAGCTTCCAGCAAGCGACTCGCGCGCTGGACAGCTACCGTGCGGCGGTCATTCAGTTCGGTGTGTCACAAGCTGCCGCTGACCAGGCAACACAGCAAGTCGCCGCGCAAGGCGATATTCTCCTTGAGCAAAGCCAGCAGTTGATTATCAACCTGACCCAGGTGCGCGATGCCGAATCGCAGCACGCCAAGTCGATGCTCACCCTGGCCACCGCCCTGGCCCTGCTGTTTGGCCTGCTTGCCGCCTGGGCCATCACCCGCCAGATCGTCATCCCCCTGCGCCAGACCCTCAACGCTGCCGACCGCATCGCCAGCGGCGACCTGCGCCAGGACCTGAAGGTCGAGCGTCGTGACGAGCTTGGCCAACTGCAACGCAGCATGCAGCGCATGACTGTCAGCCTACGTGAGCTCATTGGTGGCATTGGCGACGGCGTCACCCAGATCGCCAGCGCCGCCGAAGAGCTGTCGGCAGTGACGGAGCAGACCAGTGCTGGGGTCAACAATCAAAAGGTCGAGACCGACCAGGTGGCAACCGCCATGAACGAGATGGCTGCCACTGTGCAGGAAGTCGCGCGCAATGCCGAAGAGGCCTCAGAAGCCGCCCTGGTGGCCGACCAGCAGGCGCGTGAGGGTGATCGGGTGGTTGGCGAAGCCATCGCCCAGATCGAGCGCCTGGCACATGAGATGAACCACTCCAGTGAGGCCATGGGCCAGCTCAAGGGCGAAAGCGACAAAATTGGCAGCGTCCTCGATGTGATCAAGTCGGTAGCCCAGCAGACTAACCTGTTAGCCCTCAACGCAGCGATCGAAGCCGCCCGTGCCGGGGAGGCCGGACGTGGTTTCGCCGTGGTGGCCGATGAAGTGCGCAGCCTGGCGCAACGTACTCAACAATCGACCGAAGAGATCGAGGCTCTGATTGCCAGCCTGCAAAATGGCACCCAACAGGTAGTCAGCACCATGGACGCCAGCCGCAACCTGACCGACAGCAGCGTCGAGCTGACCCGTCGTGCTGGTACCTCGCTGGACACCATTACCCGCACGGTTTCCTCGATCCAGGCGATGAACCAGCAGATCGCCGCAGCGGCTGAGCAACAAAGCGCAGTGGCTGAAGAGATCAACCGTAGCGTGATGAATGTGCGCGATGTGTCGGATCAAACGTCCGCCGCCAGCGAAGAAACGGCCGCCTCCAGCGTCGAGCTGGCACGCTTGGGCACCCACCTGCAGGGCCTGGTAGGCAAGTTCCAGCTCTGAGATTAAACAACCTGTGCTGCCAGCTCCGGCAGCACAGACGCGGCCGCGCCGACTTAACCGCTATTTGCCCTTGGGCAGCGTCCTACTCCCCTCACGTTCACTGGCATTTCCCCTAGGCCAATCACCGAAATTTCCTACACCCATTACAGGTCCAGCTTGTCTCCGACCAGCCGATGAGCAAGGTGCGGCGCCTCCCCTTCCAGGCGTCGGTTATCCCTCAACTACTGGAGACACCCATGTTCGGACCTGTGAATCGGATGCTAGGCAACATGAGCGTCAGACTGAAGCTGACCCTGGCCTTTGCCTTGGTGCTGTTACTGACCCTATTGATCACTTTCAGTGGTTGGCGTGCATTGGACGACGCCATCCTTCGCTCAGAAAAACTCCAGGAAATCGCTCGTCTCAATGACATCGGCAAAGACCTCAGAGCCGAACGCATTACCTTCCGGGTACTCAACGACGCCCAGAGCAAGACCCAGCTCGAACAGTCATTGAGGGTACTGCATGAGCTGCTGGCAGCGATGCTAGATCGTTATGATGAACCTGAGGATCGGCAGATGATCGCCGCCATGCTGCAAACAGTGCAGCGTTTTCGACAGGCCTTTGAGCAATTGCAGCAAGCGGTAGCGTTGCGTCAGGCACGCCAGCAAGCCATGCAAGGCGCAGAGCAGCACCTAGCCGAGCTAGTTGACGAGGTAGAGAACCAAGCACTGCAGAGTAGCCAGGACCGTGTTCTGAACCTCACCCAAGCATTGGCCCGGCAGATTGAAGTCGCCAACCAGCAAAGCCTCGTTCCGGCTTATACCTTTGCGCCAGTTGAACAATTTGCCGGTGTCGGCCAGGTCGCGCTCGACAATGCCAAACAGGCGCTTGCGCAGTTGCTGCAGATTCTGGAACCGTCCGGCCACAACGAGCCCTCCCTAGGCTCAGCACTGAGCCGCTACCAGGACAGCCTGGATCAATTTCGACGCGCAGCCATCGCCGTGGAAACCACGCAAAATGCACTGGAGCAGCTGGGCATTGAACTTCGTGATGCCAGTGCCAAATTGAGTGAAAAACAGATCGAGAAGCGAGATTTCGAAGCCGTTGAAGCACAAGCAGTACTGACCAGCGAAGCGCTTCTGGCCTTAGTGCTGGGCATGCTGGCGGCCGGGTTGATTACCCGACAGATCACCACCCCACTCAAGCAGACCCTGGCGCTGGCTGCACGCATTGCCAAGGGCGACCTGCAACTGACCGAAACGGTCCAGCGGCGCGACGAATTGGGCCAGTTGCAGAACAGCATGCAAGCCATGACCCTCAGCCTGCGCGAATTGATCGGAGGAATTGACCAGGGTATCGGCCAGTTGTCTGCAGCGGTAGAACAATTGGCTGAGGTCAGCGAGCAGACCAAGGTCCGGGTAGCGCAGCAAAAGGATGAAACCGATCAGGTGGCCACGGCCATGAACCAGATGAGCGCAACGGTTCATGAAGTCGCACAGAATGCCGAACAAGCCTCCCTGGCCACCACTGCGGCGGACGAACAGGCGCAGCTCGGTGATCAAGTCGTCGCAGAGGCGGTAGAACAGATCGAACAGCTGGCCAGGCAGGTGGACCATTCGATCGATGCCATGCATCAGTTGGCCGGCGAAAGCCTGCGCATCGGCAGCATTCTTGATGTGATCAAGTCAGTCTCCGAGCAAACCAACCTGCTGGCCCTGAACGCAGCCATTGAAGCGGCGCGAGC